>CAYLTY010000502.1:0-1518 GCA_964386705.1 uncultured Planctomycetaceae bacterium | reverse complement strand
AGTCCATGAGGGGTCTCGGAAAGCTGCCTCAGGAATCGCCTCAGTAAGACCCGGAGGATCACGGCGTCTGACTAAACGAGTCGAAACGGCTTTCGCAGCATGCAGTTCCCGCCCGTTGCAGACCAGCTTGCCATCATCCGTCGAGGGGTCGAAAAGATCGTCCCCGAGGAAGAACTTGCTCAAAAGCTGGAGCATTCTCGCGCAACCGGCAAGCCGCTTCGCATTAAGTATGGCATTGATCCCACAGGCATCGACGTGCATCTGGGCCACACCGTGCCGATGCAGAAAATGCGGCAGTTTCAGGAACTGGGGCATCAGGCCGTCATCATTATCGGCAACTACACAGCTTTGGTCGGCGATCCCAGCGGACGCGACGAAGCTCGCAAGAAGCGGCTGACGGCAGAGCAGGTCGAGCTAAACGCTCAGGACTATCTCGCCCAGGTCGGCAAAGTGGTTGACCTGTCTAAGGCCGAAGTCCATCGTAACGGCGACTGGTTCGGCAAGATGTCATTCGCCGAGATCCTGCAGCTCTGCGGTAAAGTCACCATCGCACAGCTTCTCACTCGTGACGACTTCGCCAAGCGCTACCGCGAAGAGAAGCCGATCTTCATGCACGAATGCATGTACCCGATCATGCAGGCATGGGACTCGGTGGAAATTAAGTCGGACATTGAACTCGGCGGCACCGAGCAGCTTTACAGCTTCATGCTGGCTCGCGACCTGCAGAAAGAGCAGGGACTCGCGACGCAGATCGGCGTGATGTCGCCCATCCTCGTCGGACTCGACGGCGAACGCCGCATGGGCAAGAGCCTCGGCAATTACATCGGCATCAGCGAACCCGCCTACGAGATGATGAAGAAGTTCATGCAGATTCCGGATGGAGTCATGCGCATGTACTTCGAGCTGCTCACCAAGATCCCGCTGGATGAAGTGGATCGCGTGCTGGCAGGTCACCCCAAAGAGGCCAAAGTGCTGCTCGCGAAGACCATCATGTCCGCCTACCACAGCGCTGACGCGGCCAACGAGGCGGCAGATCGCTGGCAGCGTGAGATCGGTGGCGGCGGACTGCCCGATGACATTCCGGTCGTCAAAGTGCCCGTCAGCGACGTTGCCGATGACGGGTGCGTGCCTGCAGCGAAACTGCTGGTTCTGACCGGATTGGCTCCGTCGATCAGCGAAGCGCGACGCAGCGTGGCCCAGGGCGGGGCATATCTCGGCGACGACAAGGTTCGAATTGAAAGTCACGACCAGCGCATCAAGGTGGAACCGGGTTTGATGCTGTGGTTCGGCAAGAAAAAATATTGTCGGCTGGAGTAACGACTGAAGTTCCCAGCGGCCCGCGTACTTCGCCGCTGAGAACCACGCAGAGTTTGATAGTGCATGACAGGCAGATTGGCGTGAATCCTCTCACTTAGGAGTGAACTATGAAGATCGGGTTTGGCATCATCGGATGTGGGATGATCTCCCGATTCCACGCGAAGGCGATTTCAGAAATTCGCGGCGCGGAATTGATCGGAT
>CAYLTY010000501.1:0-1527 GCA_964386705.1 uncultured Planctomycetaceae bacterium | reverse complement strand
TTTGCACTGAGTGCCGAGAGTTCGCCGAAGTTGCTGGCCTTTGTGCTGTTCCAACTCGTGTTCTGCGGCACATCGACGACGATCATCTCCGGCGCGGTCGCCGAGCGGATCAGCTTTACGGCGTATCTGGTTATCAGCGTGTTTGTGTCCTGCTTCCTGTATCCGGTGTTCGGACATTGGGTCTGGGCGGGCACGCAGATCGAACAACCTGCTGGCTGGTTGGCTCGACTGGGCTTCATCGACTTTGCTGGTTCGACGGTGGTGCACTCGCTGGGCGGGTGGTTCTCGCTGGTGGCCGTGCTGATGCTGGGACCGCGCATCGGGCGCTTCGGCCCGAACGCTCGCCCGATTCATGGACATGATCTGCCTTTAGCCGTGCTCGGCGTCATGCTGCTGTGGTTTGGCTGGTTCGGCTTCAACGGCGGCAGCACTCTGGGACTGTCGCCCAAGATTCCACTGATTCTGATGAATACCAATCTGGCGGCGGCCAGCGGCGGCATGGCGGCTCTGATCCTGGCGTGGTTCATCGAGAAACGCCCTTCGGTCGGTGCTTCAATGAACGGCGTGCTGGGCGGACTGGTGGGAGTTACCGCATCCTGTCACATCGTTGCTCCGTGGGCGGCTTTGGTCATCGGCGTCACTTCAGGCATCATCAGCGTGCTCGTCACTTACTGGCTGGAGCGACTGACGATTGATGATGTCGTCGGCGCGATTCCGGTGCACGGTGCTTGCGGTATGTGGGGCACGCTCTGCGTTGCTCTGTTGGCTGATCCTGCCAACTTCAGTCACGGGATGGGTCGAGGCCAGCAATTGCTGATTCAAAGTACCGGAGCCATCGCATGCTTCGGCTGGGCGTTCGGGGTGGGCGTTCCGTTTCTGTGGTTGCTTAACAAGGTCATTCCGTTGCGAGTGAGTGCTCATGCGGAGCAGCAAGGGTTGAACGTCTCCGAGCACGGAGCCAGCACCGAACTGGTGGACCTGCTCACCGACATGGTGGCTCATTCCAAAAACGCCGAGTTCGCGAAACCAGTGCACGTTGAACCGAACACTGAAGTCGGGCAGATCGCCACGGAATACAACCATGTGCTGGAGCGCGTGCATCAGGAGATTGCCGAGCGTGAGCGCGCTGCAGATGCGTTGCGTCGAGCCGAAGAAAAGTACCGCAGCATCTTTGAGAACGCGGTCGAAGGCATCTTCCAGACCTCGCCCGAAGGTCGTTACTTAAGCGTCAATCCTGCGTTGGCACGTATCTACGGTTATGACAACGCCGATGACCTGATGCACGGCGTCAACGAGATCCGCACGCAGCTCTATGTGGAAGACAATCGGCTCGACGTTTTCGTGCGGCTGATCGAAGAGTGCGATGTGATTCATGACTTCCAGTCTGACGTCCGCCGGAAGGAGGGGTCGACGGGCGGGATCTCGGAGAACGCACGTGCGATTCGGCACGACCAGGGCCCAGTGCTCTCGGGCGCGGGGCCGGAGGGCGGCGATACGCGGCAGATCCTGCTGCACCAGGACTACTTC
>CAYLTY010000500.1:0-1532 GCA_964386705.1 uncultured Planctomycetaceae bacterium | reverse complement strand
ACGGCTACCGAAAATCGACGACTCCATCGGCCTTGTGAGACATGCGGGCTAGTGCTCACCAAGCCGCTCGGACTGGGGATCATCACGACCGCAGCCAAGAACGGTGAAGACCGACTCGGCGCGATCACGGAAGCCATTCGAGTGATGACGACACTGAATCGCGTCGGTGCAGAGGTGATTACGCGGTTCGATGTTCACGCTCTGACCGATGTCACGGGCTTTGGTCTGCTGGGGCATCTGCGAAACATCGTCGCAGCCAGCAAGGTCAGCGCGCGAGTCTTTCTGGACCGCGTACCCACGTTGTCTGCGGCGTGGGACTATGTTCGATCCGGCATCGCTCCCGGTGGAACACATGCCAATTATCGCTTCCTCGCCGATTGGGTGTCTTACGCATCGGACCTGACCAGGGAAGAGCAACTGCTGCTGTGCGATGCGCAGACATCGGGGGGCCTGTTGGCCGCCGTTGCTGCCAAGGACGCTAAAGAATTGGTGGCGGCCTTGCGCGATGCGGGTTTGCAGGCTGCCGCTGCGATCGGCGTCATTGAATCTGATCCGCCCGGCCGGATGTTCGTTGAACGTTCTGGGCTGCTGGATTGCTTCGCATAAACGGGGATACATTGGGCTTACTCAGGCGTTTGCGGCTCCTTTGGTTCTTGCGGTTTGAGGATGCTACCCATGCGATTTGCGGTCCACGTTTCCGCGTTCGTTGCGGCACTGAGTCTGTGCGGTGCGTTGCTGGCTGCTGAACCGCGTCAGGGGAACTTCGCCTCTGAGACAATCAAGGTCGACAAAGACCAGCGCGAATATCGGCTGGTGGTTCCGAAGACGGTCGATCTGAAGAAACCCGCGCCGCTGGTGTTCGCGTTTCATGGCTTTCTGATCGACAGCAAAGACGTGATGCCGGTGTATTCCAAGCTGAACGATGCCGCCGAAAAGCACCGCTTCATTCTGGTCTATCCCAACGCGCTGGATCGAAGTTGGGCACTCGCTCCCGAAAAGATGGTCAAGGACGTCGCGTTCTTCGACGCGCTGCTGAAGAAGCTGTCCGCTGACTACAAGATTGATGAGCAGCGCATCTATGTGACCGGGATGTCGAATGGCGGCTACTTTGCTCACTTCATCGGCAAGGAACGCTCGAAGGTCATTGCGGCCGTGGCGTGCCATTCGGGAGCCCTCGGCTTGCAGACGCTGCTGGGCGTCCATGCGGATCGCAAGTTTCCCGTCATGATCGTGCACGGAGACAAGGACAACATTATCTCCGTGAACATCGCGCGCGAGAACCGCGACAAGTACAAGAAAGAAGGTCACGATGTGACTTACGTCGAAGTGCCCGGTCTTGGTCACGGGTGGGCGAACGGCGAGGGCATCAACGACAAGATCTGGAAGTTCTTCGAGGAGCATCCGCTGCCGAAGAAGTGATCCCGGGACGACTACTCTTTGAAACGGAAAAGGATTCATGCATGGCTCAAGCCATTTCAGCGTTCCTGATGTTTGAAGGCGGCCATCAGCTGCTGTTCGTAGGCTTCGCGCTG
>CAYLTY010000499.1:0-1532 GCA_964386705.1 uncultured Planctomycetaceae bacterium | reverse complement strand
GAAGTGCGCGGCGTCGCGGTAGGCGCCGATCTGAAACTGGAGCTGGTGCTGGCAACTCAACTGCGCGGCGAACTGGCTCAACTTCCCGACGGAGCATGCACGACGTTCGTCGTCGGCCCGCGCGGAACAGCAGATGGATCGACGCTGATCGGCCAGACCAGCGACATGGCGGCCGAGATTCGAGAGTTCTCCTACATCTTGCATCTGCAGCCGGATGATCGACCGGAACTCCTCATGTGGACCTTCGGCGGACAGTTGGGCTATCACGGCTTGAACTCACATGGAGTCGCTCACTTCGCGAACTCGCTGGGCGGCGGACCAGGCTGGAAGTTCGCCCTCTCACACTACCCGCTGAAACGCATGATCCTCGAGCAGACCGACCTCGCCGCCGTGCGAAGGTTGATGACCGACTTCGAAGTATGTTCGAACGGCAACTACATGCTGTGCGATGGTAGTGACGAGATCCTCGACGTCGAGTTGACGTCCGACGGACCAAACTTTGTCGATGACAAGGGAGAGGGCTTCATCGCACATTCGAATCACTACGTGTGCTCAGCTCATGCGTGTCAAGTAAATTTTGATCAGAGCCTGCCAGACTCTTTCCCACGACTGAACCGCATGCGCCAGTTGATCGCCGAACAGTTTGGCGGCATCACGGTTGAAAGTATGCAGAAGATTCTGGCCGACCACGACGGCCACCCCACCAGCATTTGCCGCCATCCCCACGACGGCCCCGGCGCCGCCATCCTCCCCAACACCGGCCATACGGTTGCCGCGATCGTCGCCGAACCTCAGCGCGGTCGCTTCCACATCGCCTGCGGTAATCCTTGCGAAATGCCGTTCATGAGCTTTGAACTCACGTCGAACGTCAAGCCGTTGATTCCTGCATAGCCCAGTCGCAGCAGGCGCATTTTCGCCTCACATACTGAGACGATTTAATGCGGCAAGGTAAGCCATGAAGAGCTTCATCGTGTCTTCCTCGGTTGTGCGGACTTCTCGACCAGTGCTGCTACGAAATCTCGATAGGCATCTTTGAGCGGCAACTCGAAATCGACCTTAAGCCGGCGGCGAGTCGCTTTCGCGGGCTGGCCGGTCTTAGGGTTCACGGACTCCTTGGCGAAGTCTTCCCAATAAACACCTACCCCGCGCCGCTGCCAGGCAGGCAACTTGGCGAAGTTGATGCCGTGCTGAAACAGCAACTCGTTCTTGGCGGACACATCCATGCCCACCAGTTGACTAGTTGCTTGCGCAACAGACCGACCGTCCCGCCGCAACGTCCAATAGCAGTGAGCCGACAAGGCGTTGCGATGCGCGTCCTCGTGTCGCCATCGGAAGTAGTCGATCACCAGATCCGTCCTCGGAAGCTGGCAAATCCGACAGTCGAAACTCGCCACCGCTCCCAGTCGCAAAGAGAAAACGGCCGCCGCCTCGCTCGCCAGGACTGAGTTGTATTTGCGTTCCTTGCGTTCAAAGAGTTGCTCATCTCGGTGAAACAGCAACGAGATTTCATCACTCTGTGTATAGCCATAAAC
>CAYLTY010000498.1:0-1566 GCA_964386705.1 uncultured Planctomycetaceae bacterium | reverse complement strand
CAACACCACTTCTCGCGCGGCCACTCGACCACCACCGAGATGTCGTGCGCTGTCTTCCAACAATCGGCGAGATCGTGCCTTTCAACCCCAACGCTCGATACAACACCTTCGTGGACATTCTGCGCGCTATGCAAAGTCAAGACTTGGTAACTCAAGACCTGCAAAGAACCAGAATGTCCACTTTTTTGCCACCCACCCCCGGGTGTTGCGAAGAGCCGAAATTACGAGGGTGCATTGCCGACCATCGGGGACAACTTCTTCTTTCAGGTCTGATCGAATGTGGCGTTGGCGGTTCCAAATTAGTGTGCGCGGGCAAACGCATCTATTGCCCGAGTCATCCGAAGGGACAGTGCATCTGCGCGATCGGATTGAACGAGAGTTGGCGGAACGACTGATCCTTGATCAAGTGGGAAAGATCACTCAGCAAACACGCGAATGGTTGGACGAACTGAAAGCTGCGTTGACGAGAGCGAGTGTGGCGCTTCAGGAGCATGCACCTACGGAGACAAGGTAGTCGGCTCAAATCCGGTCACCTTGAGTTCAATCTCCAGATCGCGAAGTTCAGGATGACGGCGAATGACGTCCAAGTCAGATACGGAACCAGCAGCAACGCAGCGGTGCCGGACTTGGCTTGAAATGCGAAGCAAGTGGCAACGATGGCGAGCCACAGCGCGATGATCTCGGCGAAGGCGAGGCCGGGGCGTTGCCAACCGAAGAAGAGAAACGACCAGAGCACGTTGAGCGCGAGCTGAATGCCAAACCACATCAACGCCGGTCGAGCGGCTCTCGATCCGTGTCCACGCCATACGAGCCACGCGGCGACGGCCATCATCAAGAACAGTCCCGTCCAGACAGGGCCGAACAGCCAGTCGGGAGGATTCCAACTTGGTTTGGTCAGCGTTTGATACCAGCCGCCGACGGAAGTTGATGTCGCCGCTGCTCCCAATCCGGCCGAGGCGAAGCAAACCGAGATGAAGCCGATCAAAGCCATCACTTGTTGAAGCACCGTCGGCCGCCACGTCGTCACAGGTTCGATTGTTCGGCGAGCCGTGTTGGCGATTCCGCTCAACATACCACCAAAGACAAATTCGTGGAGCGGGTAGATCGTGTACCAATAGGCCAAACCTGTCAGACCCACCGGATCGAAGACAGCCGTCTGACGAATGCGCGAACCGCTCGTTGTCGGCTCGACTTCAAATTCGAGCCATGCTCGGCCGGGAAGCTTCATCTCGGCGAGCAATCTTAGACTGCGATTCGGTTCCAACGATTCGACTCGCCAGCAATCGACGGGATCGCCGACTCGCAGTTCGACTGCATCGCGCCGACCGCGCCGCAAGCCGACTCCCCCGACGAGCAGATCGAGCCCGCCGCGCAGCCTCCATAACCAATTTCCGTAGTACCAGCCGGTTTGGCCGCCAATCCGTTGAATCGGAGCGAAGGCGGCTTCGACGGGGACACCGACCTCAAGTTCGCGCGAATCGACCCGTCGTGGTCCGAATCGGACTCCGCCCCAACGCTTGGGTCGGCCCGAAGAGCTGAGCGCGTCCGACCAACGTGTGGCCGTGA
>CAYLTY010000497.1:0-1585 GCA_964386705.1 uncultured Planctomycetaceae bacterium | reverse complement strand
GCATCTTCAAAGTGACCCGCGAACGAGTCCGCCAGATCGAAGCCAAAGCCGTCCGAAAACTGCAACACCCCGTCCGCAGTTGCCAGTTGAAAGGTTTCCTCGAGAGCCTCGCCGTCGTTTACTAGTTGCCGGCGATGAACCAGCACTTTGATCCATCAACAGACCAGCAGCCGCGAAAGAGAACTTCGCGGCTGCGTGTTTGTCTGAGCGTGTTCTCGGTCGCGTTGATACTCGGCTACATCGCACTCTGGGTAACACAACCAACTGGGTTGGTCGCATTGCTATACGTTCCTGTGGGTGGATGGGTAACTGCCGGACTACTCACGGCCGTGATGGGACCGGGACACCGCTGGCGACGGAGCTTGATCGCGAGCTGGCTGACTCTGTGCATCGTCCTGTCTGAACCTGTGTGGTCGATACCGCGCGGGTGGTTGCAGGCATCATTCGAGCGTCGATTGCGTGTTGTCAGCCTCAACTGCAACGTCGGTAATCAAGCCGCCGCTCGCGAAGTGATCAAGCTACGCCCGGACCTCGTCCTGTTTCAGGAGACGGTCTCCAAACCTGTCGCTCAAGAGGTGGCTCGCGAACTCTGGGCGGATACCGGTGCGGTGGCGGCAACTGCCGAGTGCTCCATCATCGCGGACGGAAGCTTACGCGTGCTGGCCGCAGATCCGGCAGCGGCATTCGTACTCTGTGAATGGACCACTCGTGCCAACGAATCGTGCCTGGTGGCTTCCGTCAGACTCGCACCACCAGCGACTCGACTGGACCTGTGGAATGAAGCCGCTCGCCAGGAGCACGCAGACCGGTGCCGGAATCGGGCTCAAGTCATCGAGCATCTGCTGAAGCTGATTGCCAAGCATCATAAGGCACACCAACTCGTGCTGATCGGCGGCGACTTCAACACGGTGCCCAAAGATCGTACGTTGCTCAATGCCCTGTCCTTGCAAGCCGAGTTACAGTTCAGAGACAGTTTTTCACTCGGTGGAGTTGGTTGGGGAGACACGGTGTTGAACGACTTCCCATTCCAGCGCTTCGACCAGATCTGGCTGACTCAGAAAGGCTCAATCCCGGCCGTACGCTGCGCGGCGGTTCGTACGGCGAACTCGGACCATCGCCTGGCTCTATGCGACATCGGCCGCTAGCGCTGTGAGTATTTGCTGCGGAAACGTGGGGCACGTGGCCGCAGGCTGGATGAGGGGACCGAGCGTCACGTCACTACGACTCCTCGCATAAACTATTCCCCTCGCCCCTTCGGGCAGAGCGGTTCGGGGTGAAGAGCGACGCCAGCTTTCAGCAGCGGATGAAACACGAATAAGAATTCGCATGCTATTCCAGCACTTGTTAACTTCACTCCCAGTAGTTGACAAACCCCTGTTTCGAAACCACTTTTGGCGATTCCATTGAAAGCCGCAACTCGACGTTTGGCCGAGTTTAGCCAGCCTGTTACTCAATTCGCTTTTATCTGCGACATTGAAATGTACCTGAATGAACGAGTTGTTTTTCCTAAAGCAATTGAATGATTCGCCAGGCTGACTTGCCCCCAATTTTAGTTCCAGGGTTTATGAGAGTTCGGGTTGGGTAA
>CAYLTY010000496.1:0-1639 GCA_964386705.1 uncultured Planctomycetaceae bacterium | reverse complement strand
GCTGAAACCACTCCGGAAGGCAGCGCTCCTGACCGCACGTCAGACGCCCGTAAGGAAATGGGTTTCGTCGCCCCAATTCGCACTCAGCATCAGTTCGGCCTGCAGGACTTCGGCCGCTCAATGCCTGAGACCACTCGCAGCCGCTCAACGCCCACGCTGACTCGAGCAGGTGCCGTGAGTCTGCAGCCGATCGATCAGGTCGGTTACGACAATACGAGTTCGCATCATCCCGAGTTCGCCTGGATTCAAGGCCGATTGCAGTATGACGCAGCTCGCCAGTCGTGGCACCTGATGTACGACGACAACCCCGGCCGCGACCAGTGGGGCGGCGAGGTCCAGTTGATCGGCAACCTGCCGTTCCGGCCCAGCGATCACAACAAGCTGTTCCGCGTCTACGGACAGGCTCATCCGAAGCTGACGGACCGCCTCAACAAGCCACAGTATGAAGTGACTGACGTCGAACCCCTCGCCAGCATCGAACGCTGATATTTCTCGCTCTTCGCAAAGAGCGACTCTCCGCTCCCCTCGCTCCATCCGGGAAGAGGGGCTGGGGTGAGGGGCGATCCCGGCTCTGCTTGCGATCTAATCGCCCCGCACATTGCGATCAACCAGCACGCAGGGATGGACTCATGGGCCTACTCGACTTCTTCAGCAAGCCCGAACCCGAGGCCGCTTCAAAGCCCGGCCCGCGAATCAGCCGCACCGAGCGTCTGCTGGAATGTATTGACCTCGTCAAAGACTACCCCGGCAAGCGGGCTGTCGACGGCGTGGACTTTCACGTCATGCCCGGCGAGATCGTTGGACTGCTGGGGCCCAACGGTGCAGGCAAAACGACCTCGTTCCGCATGGCTTGCGGCATGATCTCGCCCACTGAGGGTGAGGTGCTGCTCAACGGCACCAACGTCACGACGTGGCCGATGTATAAGCGAGCCCAGCAAGGCATGGGCTACCTGCCGCAGGACCACAGCATCTTCACGAAGCTCAGCGTGGAGCAGAACATTCACGCGGTGCTCGAATACCTGCCACTGAAACGCGGCGAACGCAACGACAAGGTCGACTTCCTGCTCAAACAGTTCGGCTTGGTTGAGAAACGCAAGCAGATTTCTTCCACCATGTCCGGCGGTGAGAAGCGTCGCTTGGAAATCGCCCGGTGTCTGGCAACGGACCCGGTGCTGATCCTCCTGGACGAACCGTTCACGGGTATTGACCCCGTCACGATTCACAGCATTCAGGACATTATCGGCGAGCTGCGCGACCGCGGTATCTCCATCCTGCTGACCGACCACCGCGAACGCGAAACGCTGACCATCACGGATCGCAACTACATCATCTTCAAAGGTAAGGTGCTGGTGAACGGGGACGCCGCGACGGTGCTCAACGACCCCGAAGCCCAACGCTGCTACTTCGGCGACCGCTTCGACAAGGAGTCGATCATCAACTCCCGCCAATCCTTTGCCCAGGACGCCGCCTGACGCGCAGTATGTCGCTGATTGCTCAGCAATCAGAACGCGCAAGGTGGGCTGTGATTTCGCTAGTCGCGATCCTTGCTAGACGGCAGGGCGTGGCACGCGATGCCGTGCAGAAGATGGGCGGGGTAGAAGTCGGAAGATTGGTCTTGTCAAAGACTTCGAGTGCGTGG
>CAYLTY010000495.1:0-1692 GCA_964386705.1 uncultured Planctomycetaceae bacterium | reverse complement strand
TTTACCGGAACCCGACGGTCCCATGATGGCAACATAGTCGCCTTCCGGGACATCGAAATTCACGCCCTTCAGCACGCGAACCGACTCGCTGCCCAGCGCGTAGTCTTTGCCGAGATTGCGGATTCTCAGCGCCGGCAGTTCCGACGACTGCGTCTGCGGCACTGGGATGTCTTCAGTGGCCAGCACGGGAGATTCGATTAACGACACAACAAGCTCCGCAACAAGAACGCTACTTGGGCGCGACTGCGTTCGCGCCCGCTGCTGACGCCGTTTGAGTTTCGGGCTTAGCCGACTCTTCAGCGCCCTGTGGTGTGAGCACATCTTCCGGCAGAGTCAGTCGGTCTTTGATGTCGCTGTGATTCAGCACGACCTTTTCGCCAAGCTCAAGGCCTTCCTTCACGATGATGCTGGCATCGTTAGCGCTGCCGACTTTGATCTCGCGCGTCTCAAACGTCGTTTCGTTTACGGGCACGGCCACGAAATGGCGATTTCCTCGCGGGATGACCGCGCCTATCGGGACCTGCAGCTGAGAATCAAAATGCTCGACGAGGATGTCGACTTGAGCCGTCATGGCCGTGCGTAGCTCTTCAGGCGGCGAATGAATGTCGATCTCGACGGCGTACTCTTTGACGTGCGACGTGTAGACACTGGAACTCGGCAGCGGGTACTCGCCCACCGTCGCCACGGTGCCGGTCAGAACTCGCCCCGGCAAGGCATCGCTGGTGATCTCGGAGGTCATGCCCTTCTTGATGTGGCTGATGCGCGACTCATGCACTTTGGCGAGCACTCGCATCTTCTCAGGATCCGGCAGGCGGATGATGACCTGACGTTCGCGAACCGGCACACCTTCCATGATCGGTTGCTCGTTGGCTGACGCCCGACGCGGGTCATTTCCGAACACAACCTGACCAGGCCCGGGGGCGAGGATTGTGCACTTGGCGATCTGCTCCTGAATCTCCTCCAGACGCTTCTGGTCGAGTTCCAAAGTCTTCTCGCGCGCCTTCACTTTGGCGGTGGTGGTCTCGATGTCCGCCGTCAGTTGGTTGAGCATCTTGCGGCGTGAAAACTTCTGCAGAACCTCAAGTTTCGTCTTGGCGACTTCACGCTCCTTGGCAGCTTTTTCGACCGCGAAAGTATCGGCTTGCAGTTGTACCTTGGAGACGTAACCGCGCTCGGCGAGTTGCTTGCTGTAAAGCAGGTATTCCTGAGCGCGGCGCAGGTTCTCTTCGGCGACGACCAAGGCACTCTCGAGCGTTTCACTTTGCTCGCGGAAAGTGCCTTCCTGGTACTCGTCGCGAGCGATCTTGGACGACTCCAGCAGCGCCCTGGCTTCGATCAGCAAGGACTCACTGGCGCTGAAAGCGATCTGCTGTTGGATGAGGTCTTGCTGGAGAGCGCTGTCGTCCAGCTTCACCAACTGATCGCCCTTCTCGACTCGAGTACCGGCCGTCACGATCTGGATGATGTTGGTGCCCGCCGAATTCCTCGACCGCACTTCGCAGCGCACTTCGATGCCGCGCGAGGCTTCGATTTCACCCTGCTCCAGACTGCGAATAATGAACCGCCCCAGCTCGGCTTCGGCTGTCAGCACGCTAGGTGGCGTCTCCCCCCCGAGAAAATTGGGGATGAAACTCCAGGCGGCGACGGGGGCCGAAAGGCCAAGGAAGAGCGAGAGCGAAGTCCAAGTGGACC
>CAYLTY010000494.1:0-1740 GCA_964386705.1 uncultured Planctomycetaceae bacterium | reverse complement strand
CGGAAATCTCACAGACTAATGCAAACGAGACGGCTGATTTTGCGTAAGTGCTGTTACCACACAGGACACCACGCATCATCCAGGCCGTCTCGTCATGACAGAGTGTAACACGCAGCTGCTCTTGTTTCAGCCTCATGGACGTCGGGAAGTCGTTGCCGAGTTTGATGGCGGAACCATCACTTCCGATGCGGGCGGGTTGTTGCTGCGGGAGGTCGAACAGAAGTTCGGCATCGTGCGGCAATTCGCCCAGTGTTTCACCGATCATCGGGATGAAGAACTCAGCGAATTCTCAGCCCTCGAACTGCTGCTGCAGCGGGTGATGGGATTGGCTCTGGGGTATGAAGACCTCAACGATCATGAGCAACTGCGGCACGATCCGCTGCTGGCCTTGCTGTGTGGGCGTCGGGACATCACCGGAGCCGACCGGCCCCTTCCGCGCGATCAGGGCAAGCCGCTGGCCGGTAAGAGCACGCTCAACCGTCTGGAATTGACACCTGCCGGAGCCGGTCCCAGGAGCCGTTATAAAAAGATTGTCGCGCACATCGGCCAGTTGCAGGAGGCGTTGGTCGAGGTCTTCATCCGCCTGCGGGCCAAGCAGGACGTCCCGGAAGAATTAATACTCGATTTCGACGCCACCGACGACCCTCTGCATGGCGATCAGCTCGGCAAGTTCTTTCACGGCTACTACGGAAATTACTGCTATCTGCCATTATACTGTTTTTGCGATGGCTGGCCGCTGCTGGCCCTGCTGCGGCCGTCGAACATCGATGGCAGCGCGGGCACGCTGGAACACCTGGCACGCATTGTTCCCAAGCTGCGTCAGGCTTGGCCGAACGTGCGAATCATCGTCCGTGGGGACAGCGGGTTCTGTCGCGAGTCGATCCTGAAGTGGTGCGAAGAACACCGCGTGGACTACGTGTTCGGCCTGGCAAAGAATAAGCGATTATTACAGATCATCGGCAAGGAACTGCACGAGGCCAAAGTGCTGTTCGAGCGGACTCGGACAGCCTCGCGAGTGTTCCAGAGCTTCTCCTATCGCACGCACAAAAGCTGGTCGAAAGATCGCCGCGTGATCGGCAAGGCGGAGCACCTGGCGAAAGGCAGCAACCCCCGCTTCGTGGTCACCAACCTGCCGGAAGAGCGTTGGAACGCGCAGGCACTCTATGAAGAATTATACTGTGCCCGCGGTGAGATGGAGAACCGGATCAAGGAACAGCAATTATTTCTGTTCGCCGATCGCACCAGCACCCATGCGATGCGGAGTAACCAATTGCGCGTCCTGTTCTCGGCGATGGCGTATACGCTGCACATCGCCTTGCGGAAGTTCGGCCTGACAGGCACGGCATTGGCCCAGGCTCAAGTGAATACGATCCGTCAGAAGCTGCTGAAGATCGGTGGTCGCATTCAGGTCAGCGTGCGACGGGTGGTGCTGTCGTTGTCGGAAGCGTATCCGTATCAGGACCTCTTCGGGCGGATCCTGTCCAATCTCCGGCGCCAAGAGGCGATCCCCTTGCGGCTGTAACAGCCTTGCCCCGCATCCGACCTCCAGAAATCGTCTCTTCCCTCGAAGAACTGGGAACCGGTCCGCGCTCAGGTGAGTAAAACCACTCTTCAGAGCGAATTCCACGTCGCGGAACCGGCTGAATGGCCCTTCTCAGCGAGCTTCAACTCTTTTTCGCCTTCCGCCGACAAACGGCTACCGAAAATCGACGACTCCATCGGCCTTGTGAGACATGCGGG
>CAYLTY010000493.1:0-1756 GCA_964386705.1 uncultured Planctomycetaceae bacterium | reverse complement strand
CTACGAATCCGAAAAGCTGCTCACGCCGGGCAAGGTCGAAAAGATTGCGTTCGATGTGGGCTGGCTCAGCCAGATCTTCAATAAAGGTCATCGTATTCGAGTGACCGTGGCCAGCACGGGGGCTCCGTTCTACGAGTCCAATCCCAATACCGGTGAAGCTCTGACGATCGATCCGCCGGAACGGCAAGTGGTGGCGAAGAACACGGTCTATCATCAGGCCGGTCTCGCTTCCCGAGTTCTGGCACCGATACCTGTCAGCAAGTGAAGGGTCTCGGTGTCGCTTACGGCAGGCGTTTTTCGATTTGTCGAGACGTTGTCAGTACGTCTGCTGCGGTCCGGTCGAGGTCTGTTTTGAGGCCCGTCAGATTTGCTTCGTAGCCTAGGCGACGTCCCAGGTAGATGAACTCCACGCTGTCGGCATCGGGGATGGTCAGATCGCCCGCGTCGCCGCGTACCATCCGCAGGGCGTTGATCAGTCGGCGAAAGAACTTGTACGCCCGATGCAGCGTTTCATGTTCTTCGTAGGAAAGAATGCCAGTGTCGTGCAGAGCGGAGAGGGCTTTGGCGGTGTTGGTTTCGCGTAACTGGCGACAGTCTGAGCCAAACGTGATCTGCAGTGCCTGCACGAGATATTCGCAATCAACCAGCGCGCCGGGACTGAGTTTGGCATTCAGAGTTCCGGCCTTGATCAACTGGCGGCACTGACGCTCACGCATGGCGTGCATGGCTGCGAGATCGAATCGCTGACCGGCATAAATCAGTCGATCGCGGACCTGTGCGAGATGTGCTCCCAATTGGGGATCACCCGCGATGGCTCGCAATTTGACGAGCGCCTGCCGCTCGTAGGGCCACGCGGCGCCGGTTGGGGCGAAGTACGACTCAAACGATTCCACAGAAACCGCCAGCGGGCCTGCATTGCCGAACGGTCGCAAGCGAAGGTCAAGTTCAAACGTGCCTTTGCGCTTGGCTTCCAGCTTATGAGTGAAGGCTTCAATCAGCTTCGTGAAGAACTCGACCGGCTGCATACTCGCCTTAGGCACTCGACTGCCTTCTGCGAACACGACGTGACTCAAGGGCGATTCCTGTTGTTCCGACCGAGGCTGTGAGGCATCACGCAGTCCATATACAAACATCAGTTCTATGTCGGACGCGAAGCCCAGTTCCCGCCCGCCTGCCTTTCCCAAAGCAAGCACCGCCATCACCGCTTCTGTCTGCCCGCCTCCGGTCTCGAGGACCGGCACTTTGAAGCGCGTCAGCAGCTCGGCGCGGCAGAGTTCGTAGGTGCCTTCGACGACTACTTCGGCGACGTCGGTGAGTTCCTCGGCGAAATCATTGAATTCACGGACCTTGCCGACGATGTGCCGCATGTCGACGCGGAACATCTCGCGGTCTTTGAATGCATTGAGTCGGCGCTGTTGATCGGCTCGATCGGTGGCATTGTGCAGTTCGGTCACGAGTTCGCGGCTGAGTTGTTCTTTGGTTTTTCGCTCGTTGAGCCGTTCCACATCGCGCACAACGGGAAACAGGTTGTCGTGTTGTAGGCGCAGGAAGTCATCCCACAGGAAGTCGCTGACGCCCAGCAGTTGGGCCAGTGCTTCCAGGACGTCGCTGCGATCGAGCGACGCCAGATCCTTGATCCCGTGCCCGCTCGCCCACGTCACCTGTACCGTGCCCGTCGGCACGGCTGCAAACTGGAAGATATACGGGCCGGCTGCAGATCCCGCAACACTCGCTACCGCCGTGCCGTTAACCAGCA
>CAYLTY010000492.1:0-1793 GCA_964386705.1 uncultured Planctomycetaceae bacterium | reverse complement strand
ACATCGCAGTTTACTTCGCGCGTTTTATGTTTATTGCTTCTGGGGCGAGCAAAGGCAATTGGATCGCTTCCTTCAGGGTTACGCGGTGGAAAAGGCCAAGATCGAGGCTCGCAAGCGGGGGCACTCGGTGACCGAGCAATCGCTCCAAGATGGCTCGGTGAAGTTGACCATTCAAGTCGGAGGGACGGCATGAACCAGACCATCGAAATCGTTGTGGCTCCGACCGGCCAAACTCGTGTCGAAACAAAGGGCTTTCACGGCGCTGATTGCCAAGCTGCGAGTCGGTTCATCGAACGAGCGCTCGGGCAGAGGACCGACGAGGTGCTCACAGCGGACTTCTATCAGACGGCTGCATCACAGCAGCAAGTTCGGCAAGGCGAGTGACGCGACTTAACTCGCTGCCGCCAACATCTACGTAATCATCATCTCTCTGCGGGAGACCTCCATGACATTGACGGAACGCCTGAGCGAGTACATTCGCGCCTGCTTTACAGGAATCTGGATAGAAAGCCACGAGCATCAGGATGCACTCGTAGCTCTCACGCAATTGTGTCAGCAGGAAGCCTGGAAGTTCGCGACATGGGACATTGAGAAGGGGCTGCGAGTTTCGGCTGCGGCTTTGGAGCACAGCGGCAATGATCCATTAGCGGCCATCCGCGCGGTGAATTCACTGGCGACAGCGGATGGCACCGCGATCTTGGTACTTCAGAACTTTCATCGGTTCTTGGGATCGGCCGAGATCGTCCAGGCATTGTCACAGCAAGTCATCGCGGGCAAACAGAACCGTACGATCCTGGTGATTCTCGCACCGGTCGTTCAATTGCCGCTCGAACTGGAAAAGATGTTCGTGGTGCTGGAGCATGAACTCCCGGATCGAACCCAGTTGGAAGAAATCGCGCGGGGGATTGCCACCGACGAGACCGAACTTCCCAGTGGCTCAGCCCTCGACACCGTGCTTGATGCCGCTGCCGGACTGACGCGGTTGGAAGCCGAGAATGCTTTCAGCTTGTCACTCGTGCGACATGGCCGGGTCACCAGCGAAGCTGTGTGGGAATTGAAGTCGGGCATGCTGAAGAAGTCCGGGATGCTGGAGTTGCATCGTGGACAGGACGATTTCAGTCGCCTCGGCGGACTGTCATCGCTCAAGAGTTTTTGTAAGCGGGCCTTGTTGCAGCCGAGTCGCGGTAATGCCTTCAAGCGGCCAAGGGGCGTGTTGCTGCTCTCGCCACCTGGTTGTGGAAAGTCTCAGTTCTGCAAAAGCCTCGGCCAAGAAGTCGGACGACCAGTCTTGATGCTCGATGTCGGTAGTCTGATGGGTTCACTCGTGGGACAGAGCGAGGAACGCACACGGCAGGCCCTGAGAATCATTGATGCGATGGCTCCCTGTGTGGCCATGATCGACGAGGTCGAAAAGGCATTCGCAGGCGTAAACGGCAACGGCGATTCGGGAGTGACGTCGCGGATGTTTGGGACGTTCCTCAGTTGGTTGAATGACCATACTTCGGACGTCTTCGTGGTCTGCACTGCGAACGATGTTTCGAAGCTGCCACCGGAGTTCGGACGGTCGGAACGGTTCGATGGCATCTTCTTTCTTGATCTTCCGGTTCGTGAAGAGAAGGACGTGATCTGGAACCTTTATCGGCATCAGTTCGAGATCGACCGCGATCAACGTATGCCGGATGACAAGGACTGGACGGGAGCTGAAATTAAAGCCTGCTGCCGATTGTCGGCGTTGCTCGATGTGCCGCTCATTCAAGCGGCTCAAAACGTCGTGCCCGTCGCAGTGACCGCCG
>CAYLTY010000491.1:0-1824 GCA_964386705.1 uncultured Planctomycetaceae bacterium | reverse complement strand
GGCCGTCGTTCCACTGGAGCATCACGGTCTTGGGCGGATCGGCGGGATCGAGGTAGCAGTAGGCGAAGAACTTATCGCCTTCGCCCACCTTCAGCGTGGGGTTGGCGGCAGTGAAGAAGTGCTGCGACAGGCCTGGGCTCTTGCGGCGAGTCGATTTCTCTCCACTGAAGACTGGATGATCGGGCTTCGCAACGAACTCCCAAGGTGAATCGCCCTGCAGTTGAGCGCCGCTCGGTGCCGCATCTTCGATCCACACGAATTCGCGCGGCTCGGTTGGTGACGGTGCGTCAGGCTTCTTCTCGGGTTCTTTGTAGTCGAACTTGCCGAGTTCTTCGGCGATCTGCTTTCGCAGGCCCGCGAGTTTCTCGTCAAGCACCTTCAGCTTCTCGGTATGCTCTGGAGTGGGGACTTTAATACTTGGCGGCGGCGCGAGCTGATTGCCGTCCATCGCCGCATCGGCAGCAGCGTTGTAGAAGGCGTAGAGCGAATAGAACTCCTTCTGGGAGACCGGGTCGAACTTGTGGTCGTGACACACGGCACAGCCCAGCGTCAGACCCATGAAGACCGTGCCCATCGTCTCCGTGCGATCAACGGCGTAGCGCACAAGGACTTCTTCGTTGATGGAACCGCCTTCGCTGGTCGTAACGTTGCAGCGGACAAACCCGGTCGCGACTTTTTGATCCAGCGTGGAATTCGGCAGCAGGTCACCCGCGAGTTGTTCGACGGTGAACTGATTGAACGGCTTGTTTCCGTTGAAGGCATTGATGACCCACTCACGGTACTTCCACATCGACCGCTCGTTGTCGAGATGCAGGCCGTGCGTGTCACCGTAGCGTGCCTGATCCAGCCAGACGCGTCCTTGATGCTCGCCGAAACGAGTTGAACCTAGCAGGCGATCAACCAGCTTTTCGTAGGCGTTGGGAGCGTTGTCTGCGAGGAACGCATCGACTTCCGCTGGAGTCGGCGGCAAGCCCGTCAGGTCGAGCGTTGCGCGACGGATCAGCGTGACCTTGTCAGCTTCAGGCTGTGGCTTCAGACCTTGTTTGGCCAGTCGGTCAAACACGAAGCGGTCAATGTCGTTCGTGACGCGCGATTCGTCGGCGAGCTTCGGCGCCTGCGGACGTTCGACCTTCAGGAACGACCAGTGGCCTTCGAACTCGGCACCTTGTTCGATCCACTTCTTCAATGTTTCGATCTGCGCGGCGGTCAGCTTCTTGCCGGTCGAGGCCGGCGGCATTTGCTCACCGTCGTCCTTGCTCAGAATGCGTTTGATGAGTTCGCTCTCGGCGAGTTTTCCCGGCGCGATGGCGGTCGCTCCAGATTCTGATTTCCCGACTGCGCTCTCTCTCTGATCCAGCCGCAGATTGGCCTTGCGCTGGTTCTTGTCCGGGCCGTGGCAACTGAAGCAGTTCTCAGACAGGATCGGCCGGATGTCTCGATTAAAGCTGAGTTTGTCCTCAGCCGCCGCGAGTCCATTCAATGCCGCCATGAGCGCGAAAGCAGACAGAGAGAGTCGTCGCACGTTCTTCGTCTCCGAATGTCGTCTGGAGTCAATCCGGGGTAGGGACATGAGTCCCCAAGGTGGGCCGCCGGACGCATCAAAGATAACTGACTTGTACTTCAAGAATCGAGTCTAAGGTCATACCCAGGCTGAGGCAGCGGCGGTCTGCGGCAATGTGGGAGAAAACTGTGAAGAGAGGTTCCTTCCGAAACCCCACCTGCAACGTCTGTCTCGATAGTTCACATATTGCCATCGAAATTGAACGCCGCTATGAGTCCGCACGACCGACGCTCGTCTCATCCCTTTTGGCTGATTCACGAACT
>CAYLTY010000490.1:266-1854 GCA_964386705.1 uncultured Planctomycetaceae bacterium | reverse complement strand
GTTCGAAGCAGCAATTCGCCTCAGGCCCGACTTCGTGGCCGCACGTTTTCACTTGGGGCAAGTCTACATGCAAACTTGCCAGCAATCGGCTGCGATTGCAGCCTTCCGACAGGTGCTGGAGTTGTGCCCGACTCATCAACAAGCCCTGAAGCTGCTGCACGACCTGCACGATGAGCCTTCCCAAGTCGATGAGTCTCAGCGCCGCGCGACACAGATGGCAGCAAACATCACCTGCAGCGGCTCGGGGCGAACAGACCCCAGCAAAGTGGAAGCAGGCCGCTCGCTCAAGCTGTCAGACCGGGAATCGGCCGACATCGCGCAATTGGCCGTCGACTTGGAAATGCGCTGCCTCGGATTATTGGGCCAAGTCGCTCCGGGAAAGTCATGAAGCCGTGACGCAAGGGTGAAACACCAGGTTGGTTACTTCGCCGCGGTTTTCTGCGTCGGCTTCTGGCTGGGTTTACCAGCCTTCGTCGCGTTCGGATTAATCATCGTAAGGGAGACTCGACGACGGTTAAGATCCACCGAAGTCACCCACACGGTCACGATATCTCCCACAGACACGACCTCGTGCGGACTCTTCACAAAGCGATTGGCTAACTGGCTGATATGCACCAGCCCGCTGTCCTTCAGACCGACGTCGACGAAGGCGCCGAAGTCGACCACGTTCAAGATCGTCCCGCGAAGCTCCATACCCGGAGCGAGATCTTCCAGCTTGAGCACACCTTGCTTGAACACCGGACCAGGATAGTCAGTTCGTGGATCGCGTCCGGGCCGGGACAGCGCCTCCAGGATGTCCTTAAGCGTTAGAACACCGACATCAAGTTCAGTTGCGAGTTCATTGACCTTCAGTCCCTGAAAGCTTCGGCGAAGCTTCTCCGTCGCGGCATCGGAATCTGTAAGAGCAGACGGAACCACATCGAACTTATCCAGCACCTTGCGTGCGGCGGGATAGCTTTCCGGATGAATCCAGGTGGTATCGAGTGGCTCATCGCCGCTGGTGATCTTCAGGAAGCCTGCCGCTTGAGTAAACGTCGCCTCCCCGATGCCCGGTACGTCCAACAGTTGTTGACGTGACTGGAACCGACCGTTCTTCTCTCGCCATTCGACGACTCTACGGGCGATGAGTTGGTTTAACCCGGAAACGTACCTCAGCAACGACGAGCTAGCCGTGTTGAGATCCACGCCGACGAAGTTAACGCACGACTCCACGACACCATCGAGCGACTCTTTGAGCAGCTTCGGCGTCATGTCGTGCTGATACATCCCAACGCCGATGTGCTGCGGTTCGATCTTCACCAGTTCGCTGAGTGGATCGAGCAATCGACGACCGATCGAGATCGTACCCCGCACCGTCGCATCGAGATCCGGGAACTCTTCGCGCGCGACATTGCTGGCCGAATAGATGCTGGCCCCGGCCTCGTTGACGATCAGATATCGGCATTCGGGACAACTCTGCGCAATGACCTCGCTGATGAGTTCTTCGGTCTCCCGGCAGGCGGTGCCGTTGCCGATCGCACTCAGTTCACAGGCATGTTGCTTCAGAAGTTCGGCCAGCTTCTGAATTGTGCCCGTGCGTTTTTCAGCA
>CAYLTY010000490.1:0-256 GCA_964386705.1 uncultured Planctomycetaceae bacterium | reverse complement strand
GATGACGTCCGTATGCAACGTCGCGCCGACTTCGTCGAGAATCGCAATCTTGCAGCCAGTACGAAAACCGGGATCGATCGCCATCACTCGTTTGCCGCGCACTGGAGGCTGCAGCAGCAGGCTTCGCAGGTTCTTTGCAAAGACCAGAATCGCGTGCTCTTCCGCTTGATCGGTCAGCTCGGGCCGAATCTCGCGATCGATGCTGGGCTGAATCAGACGGTCCAGCGAGTCGGTGACTCAACCCTGCAGGAATTCT
>CAYLTY010000489.1:0-1874 GCA_964386705.1 uncultured Planctomycetaceae bacterium | reverse complement strand
TGGCGGGCGAAGACGGTGACTTCGCCGAGATCCTCGCCCGCTGGCGCAGCAAGGCCACCAAATGGAAGTCTCAGCAGGCAACGGCCAGTGATTGGCCAACAGTGGGCGGAGATAACACGCGCAACCGCGAATCCTCAGCACCGTCCGAGTCGCTCGGCTTGCGCTGGAGCGCGGTGCTGCCGAACAATCCATTCGTGGGGCGCTCGCCGCGCATCGCGCTGCATGAACGTCCCCCGCTGAGTTTCCTACCCGTAGTTGCCGACGGTGCCGTCTTCGTCAGTGGTCCAGATTCGGTGCATGCCTTTGATCTGCTCACTGGCAAGCCGCACTGGCCAACGAACGACAAGGATCCCAGCCGCATCTTCACGAGTGTCGGCGAGGCTGCCTTGCGTCCGACGCTCGAAACGGTGGGGGTACCTTACTATTCGTTGACGGTCGATAACGGACGGCTCTTCACGCGACTCGGGCCACCGATCGTTCGAAGATCACGCAACGAAACCCATACGGTTTCCGAGATATTCGGCTTCGATCTGCGAACTGAAGGTCAGCTCATCTTCCAGCAGGCGGCCAGCGCACTAGACGGTCCAGATGTCTCTCCCGAAGCCACCGGCTGGTCGTTTGAGGGAACGCCCGTGGTTGATGGCAACCGGCTCTGGGTGTCCGCCCGTCGCGGCTTTCCTGAAGAAGAAATTGAACTCGCCTGCTTCGACGTTGAATCGCGGCAGTTGTTATGGCGCCGTCGGCTGTGCGCGGTGCTGCGTAATAACCCAGAGCATTACAACGTCATGGGGCACCGCCTGCTGACGCTGAGCGATGGCCGCCTGATCGTCGAAACCAGCGCTGGGGCCATTGCCGCGCTGGATGCCGAGACCGGACGAGTCCTCTGGCTGGTCGCTTATGAGGTCATTCCGCGCGAAGACCTGCCGATTGATTTGAACGATCCACGGCGCCACGGATTGGTTCCGTGCGTGGCCGCCGAGGGTTTGGTCTTCGCCGCGCCGACCGACTCCAACATGGTCTTCTGCCTGGATGCAGCCACCGGGCGGATCATCTGGCAGTACAAAATTGGTGACCGCATTCAACATCTGCTGGGAGTGGTCGATGGTCGCCTGATTGCTTCCGGGCGTCAGTTGTGGGCTCTGAGCGTGCAGAATGGACGCCCTGTCTGGCCGGAGCAACGCGTGGGCTCCGATGATCCGCGAGGACACGGTTACGGTCGTGGCGTCATTGCCGGATGGTCGATCTACTGGCCGTTGCGCGAGGAAATCTGGCGCGTCGATGTCCGCACCGGGGCTCTGCAGGCGCGACATGCCATTCAACAGGCACTCGGTGAGACCGGCGGAAATCTAGTCATCGCGAACGGCATCCTGTTAATCGCTCAAGGCCAGCGACTGGTCGCACTGGGCGAACCAATCGTCGTGCCGCCTGCGGCATCTCCACAAGTTGGATCAAAGGCTTCGGCGCACGATACCAATAACCTGTTTGCTGTCGCCCCAGTACCAAGAAAGCAGGCCGCTCATAGAATCGTTTCCGCACAAGCCACTCAAAGTCCGTGGCCCGTTCGACGAACGTGGTCACTGCCATTGAAGTCCACAGAACGAGTGCTCGCTCCGGTCTCAGTCGAACCTGCTCAGCCGTTGATCGGACTGATTCAGGACGCGGACTCGGTGCGTGCGATCGAGGTCATGTCTCACGATGTCGTCTGGACCGGCAACACGCCCGAGCAGATCCGCTGGACCGCCACGATTGGAGGGTCTCTGCTTGTCGCTGATGCGTTCTTTACATCCGCGCGAGAACTGAAATCCGGTCGCCAGATCTGGAAGACGGCTCTACCGAGCAACACCAGCGCGAGCCAGTTCGAGCATCGTTTGCTG
>CAYLTY010000488.1:0-2015 GCA_964386705.1 uncultured Planctomycetaceae bacterium | reverse complement strand
TTTGATCGTCAGCGAAGATGCCCGCAAGAAAGAGAAGCTCGGCGGACCGGCTGGCAAGTCGATTGCCAAGACACCGTGCCCAAAGTGCAAGCAGAAATTCGGCGACATCAGTCTCTTCGCACTGGCGAAGCCCGAGACCGAAGGCGGTGCGGACGCGACGCTGGCTGAAAATGGTGGCTTGAAGTCGCCGGGCAAGTAAGTCGCCCGTGCTCCAGGTAGGACGAGTCTGGAGACTCGTCCTACGCGGTTGGCCTCACACCCAGAGCATGATCTTCTGACGCAGATGCTCGGGGAAACGCTCTTCAATCAGCTTGCGGAACTGCCCGTCGTGATAGCGCGTGCTGAGGTGCGTCAGTACGATCAGTTCGTTCTGGAACTTGTCAGCTCGTTCGAGCAAATCGTCCAGATGCATGTGGCCGAACTTGTGAATCTTCTCGCGACGATGTTCGGGTCGGAAGAACGTCATCTCCGTGATCAGGATCTTGGACAGGTAAGTCTGCTCACAGGCATCCAATCCGGGCGGAGCCGTGTCTCCCGTGTAGCAGACAATCGGTACGCGCACTTCGACTGAGACCTCTTCACCGGACATCTTGATGTCGCGGATCTGATCCTGAGTCTTATCGACCAGATCGGGCCGCAGCTTCTTGCGACGTTCCCAGATCACATAGCCGACCGACGGCACTGTGTGTGTTGTGGGAAAGACCGTGACGACATGTTCGCGCGAGAGTTCAAACTCGTCGCCCGCCTTTACGCCGACCAGCTTCGCATACATGCGGCCGCGATCGAGACGCTGCCAGACTTTCATGAGACGCTCGGTCGCTTCAACGCTGTCCTCCGGCATGTAGATTGTCGGCTGCGACATCTTCATCATGCGGCGTCGCGCAACAATCGTTGGCAGCGAGGACATGTGGTCGAGGTGCGGGTGCGTGACCAGGAACGTGGATGTGCCGGTGAAGCTCCAGGGACAACCGCCGAGATCAAAACCAATCTTGAGTTCCGGGATTCGCCAATAACTTTGCACTGCGGCCCGGGAGTAACCTTCAATCGTCAAGCCGTTGTGCTTGTGCTTGCGAAGCGGCAGATTCTCAATCATTCGTTAATTCACCTTAACCAGCCGACCCGTCGCAATGCTCTTTGCTTCGGCGTAACACAGCTTGAGTGCGTCCCGCGCCAGCGTGCCGGACAGCATCGGGGAAACCTGTCCCGACTCAATGCCGTTCACAGCAGCCTGTAGTTCAGCCGTAAACGCCGAGCACCATTCTTCGCCGCCCTTCAACTTGGGCTGAGTGACCTTCTTGCCAGAATTGGTGATGAGCGTCAGTGGGCGATCGGCAATCCACTGACCGTCGTAGGTTCCGGCTCCATACAGCAGCGTGGCGTTTTCGAGATAGATCTCGAAGCCATGCGCGAACGCGAGTCCCTTGGCTGCGATGCCACCGCTGACACACGACACCGCCAGACTCGGGTCATCGTAGACATAGGACGTATGCACGTGGTTCACAAAGCCTTCGAGGAGTGATCCTCGTGAGAACACTTCGCGCGGTGTGCCGCAGATGGTGTTGATGAAGTGATTGTCGTGAATGTGGAGATCAATGCCCCAGCCGCCGGACTTCTTGAAGTCGCTCAGAGCTTTGGACCAGTCGGGCTGGCAGATCACCCGGCGGAAGTGAGCAGCTTTGAGTTTACCGTACTTGGCAGAGTGAATGGCTTCCGATGCGAAGGCGAACTCGGGGAAGAACGGCAGTACCTGAGCCACCATGAACTTCACGCCGGCCTTGTCGGCGGCTTTGACCATCCGGTCGGCGGCGGCTGCCTCAATAGCGATGGGCTTCTCAACGATGACGTGCTTCTTCGCCGCGACGGCTTTCAGCACGATCTCTTCATGCAGATTCGGCGGCAGGCAGACGTCGACCAGATCGATGTCCGGGTCGTTGAGCAGGTCTTCGTAGTCAGCGTATTTCTTGATGCCCGTCAGATCGTTGCGTTAGCCGCGCGGTCCTAAGTTGCCTTGGATG
>CAYLTY010000487.1:0-2038 GCA_964386705.1 uncultured Planctomycetaceae bacterium | reverse complement strand
GCAGAACCCGCGAGGAAGATCGCGAAAAGGGTAAAGGCCGGAATCGCGCCGCAGAACACGAAGCGGCGGTGATGGGGCTCCCTCGACGTAGCGTGAAGCCGATCTATATCGATCCCGATGAAGACCAGCCGGTCGTGTTGCCCGATGAAGATGACAGCTTCGTCGTCGAACCGTCGCTGGCGAAAGTTGCACCGATCAGGCCCGACCGCGTTAAGGCCGAACGCAAGCAACCACCGGCGGAACCGGTGCGTCCCAAGAGCGAAGAGAAGAAACGTCCGGAATCCTCGAAGTCGTCGAAGCCCAAGTCCAAAGCAGAACCGCCGCCCAGCAGCGACGAGATTCCCGTGCTCGATGATGGCGACCTGATCGATCTGCAGGGCCTGTTGCAGGAAGACGAAGCTGAGGCCGAACTGGAAGACAGCGGCTCGGACAATCGTCGTCGCCGCTGATTGACTCTTGCTAACCGCAGACTGTCAAAAACTCGCTGCCGCGCGGATCTCATCGAACGACCAGCGGCGCGTGATCTCTCCGTTACGAAAAACCTCGACGAGTTGATCAGGCTGATCCGGTAGCTCATGCGCCCGCACCGTGCGATAAGCGCCGTTCGCATCGCGGACCAACTTCAACCGCCCCGCCTTCGAAGACTTGCCACCGTCGGTGATGGGCCGTTTGAAGACGTCGCGTTCCTGCCCGTTGACCACCGCTGACGAGCACTTGAACGCGAATCGCTCCGTGTCTCGATTGAGCTTCTGCAAGAGTCCGCCGCCGGAACCGAACGCGATGTTGTCGGCTGACCAGCCTGCATCGCGGACGGCGTCCAGAATCTTGCGCAGCATGGCGAAGTCGATACCGTCGCCTTGAATGACTCGCACCTTCGGATGCAGAACGCGAAACCCCTTCGCATTCGTTGTCGCGCCGAACGCTTCGCCCAAACGCCGCAGGACTTCGACGACGATCGTCGGCGGATCACCCGAGTCTGGCCGCACGACGAGCACGCCATCACGCGCCAGCACGGTTTCTTTCAGGACCCCGCCCCACAGCTCGGAGCACGCTTTGAAGATATCAAAACTGTCGCTGACACAGGCGACGAGACCCGTCGGGTACTGAGTCAGCATGTTGCGCATCGCGTCGACTTCGTGTGCTTCACCCCAACTGGTGATGGTGCTGTGCTCGGCAGCGGGGATACTGAACCCCGCCATCTCGCACCCATAAATCTTGCGAGCCAGCATCAACCCGGTGAGCGTGTCGGTGCCGCGAAAGTTGACGAGGTGCGCCGCACAACCCAGAGCCGACTGCTCGGGGCAGGTCACTCCGCGAAAACCGAAGTCGTGCAGCTTGAAGTCGATCAGCCCCGGATCGCCGGTCTCTTGCAGTGCGTTCAGGATCACAGCCTTCATCGCCCGGCTTTGCGTCGCGACGGTCGAGCCATACCAGACCTGCACCAGCAGCGTCTCCAGATAGTTCGTCAGCCAGTACGCATCGTCGTCGGTGTTTTCGACGGTCATGAGCACGTTGCCCGGCGAGAGCACGGTGCCTTCCGGAACCGCCTTGATGACGATCGGCAGCCGACCGTCGTGCTTGTTGAGCACTCGTTCCCAGCCAGCTCGATGAAACACCGAGTTGCCGAAGTGCCCGCGCAACAGCTCATCGGCAGCGTTGATCTTCTCCTGAGTCACCACCGCCCCGGCCAGATAGGTCTCCAGAAAGTACTGCAGTCCGAAGAACACAACGTCGGGAAACTGAGCCCCCGAGCGCGCCTCGAAGTACGAAAACACTTTCTGAGTTCCGGGCGGGTACTGCCGATAGTGCGAGACCTTGTAACTATCTGTCAGCCAACAAATGTTGTTGAGCCACCCGTTCAAAACACACCTCCCGGTCTGTGATGTCCGTCCCAATTCAAAGGCCACCTGCCACCTGCATGGGCAACCGTACGGCGAATCGCTGCGATTTGCCGCGTTCAACGTTGAAAACGCCCTGGCAGCTCACCAACTTCATCGTTTCTCAAGGTGGTTTGACAAGACTGATGTGACGAACCGTT
>CAYLTY010000486.1:0-2042 GCA_964386705.1 uncultured Planctomycetaceae bacterium | reverse complement strand
AGCGTTCGCAGTGCTACGCCTATCAGTATCGCACACATCGGAGCGAGTAGAATAATGATCACCGTCGGCTGCCAGCCGAGGAAGCTGCCGATCATCGCCATCAGAGTGACGTCACCGAAACCGAGGCTCTCCTGTCGTAACACCACGGATGAAATGATGCGGCAGAGCCACGTGACGCCGCCGCCCCCGACTAGTCCGGCGATGCTCCAGGCGAGTCCATGCCAGTGCGGGTGATGGCGAATCCACTCGGGAATCCATTGGCCATGAATCTCGACCAGCGGATGATTCCAGTCGACCCACAAGTGCATGATCTGGATATCGCCCGAGGCTGTTGCCAGCAGCACTCCAAGAATCGTTCCGGGAACTGTGATTTCATCGGGGATGATGAAGTCCAACAGGTCTGTGACGGTGGCTGCGACCAGCAACGTGATTAGTGCGAGATGCGCGACCGATCGACCGTAGACCCAGAAGAGGTCCGGGCGTACTTCGTGACAGTCGTGCGCATGAAACTGAAAGACGGAGATGACATAGCCAGCGAACAGGCCCGCCGTGAGCAACTCAATCCACGGCCATCGACCGAAGCTGACTGGCTGAGCATTGCCCTCCAGCTCTCGAAAACGACGGCACAACTTGGTCGACCACAACCGCACCAGATATCCAATAGTCGCACCCATCAAGCCGATGATGGCAGCCACTTCCCACACGTGCTGAGTCACGAAGACATGAATGGCTTGCATGTGGAAAAGGCGGCGACCTCAGGATTGTGCGGCGTCGATGGTTTCGGTGATGGCCATGCGAATGTCACGGAGCGTGAGTGGCACGGTGACGGCGCGCTGCGACTTCTTCAACAGCAGTTGATGAGACCAATCGGCACTCGACTTGG
The DNA here is from genome assembly GCA_964386705.1 of uncultured Planctomycetaceae bacterium. GTDB lineage: Bacteria > Planctomycetota > Planctomycetia > Planctomycetales > Planctomycetaceae > AM-0621. The sequence goes on along the minus strand of CAYLTY010000486.1, from coordinate 1,159 downwards.
GCAAGACCAGCACGCAGGGCACGTTCTTGGTTCCACACCACAGCAGGGCGTCGTCGCAGATCTGAGCCAGGTTGCCTTCGACAGAATCACCGACCACGACGACACAGTCCGGCGGATTGGTCTTCAGACGAGCCAGGGCGCGATCCCAGTTGCTTAACATGAGTGCGCGATAGCCGTGCTTCGTCAGGTACTCGCGCAGCATATCCTGCTGCTTCGGGCGATCTTCGACGCACAGGATCGTCTTCATCGCACCCGACTTCGCGGCGGCGCCTGCAACTGCGGCCTGACGCGGGTCAGGTCCGTACTCAACGAGTGCCTCACGTAAATCCTTGATCAATTCGGTGGCAGTCTGGTAACGCTCATGCGGATTGATCTGCATCAGGCGGTCGATGATGTCCGCCAGACGTCCGGGGATGTTGGGGCTGATCGAGCGGATCTTGCGGACGCCCGAATAGCGTGAGAACCGCTTGCGGTCGTCAATCGACCTTGACGGTGGGTATGGGGGCACTCCCGTCGCCATCTCGTACAGAGCCGCACCTAAGAAGTAGAGGTCGCTGCGCGGATCGTTTCGCGCGCACCGCGTACCCTTCTCAATGGTGGCGTATTCGACCGCATGCACGGTTGCGTCCTCGGCGGAGCCTTCATCACCGGCCAGCCCGAAGTCGACCAGCTTGGCGATGCCGGAACTGCTCATCAGCACGTTTGAGAGCTTGAAGTCGCGATGGGTCATCCCTTGAGCGAGCGCGTATTCAAGCCCCTCGGCCATGTCGAGGGCCAGTCGCAGAGTCTCTGCGGGAGAGATCACGCCACGGATCTTGACGATGTCTCTGAGATTTCCGCCCTCGATGAATTCCATCGTGAAGTAGTGAAAGCCGTCATCGAACCCGACCTCGTAAATGGGCACGATGTTCTTGTGCTTTAGCTTGGCACACAGTTCGGCTTCCCGATGGAAGTGTGCAACAGCCGTTGGATCTTCGGCATACCGCTGCCGCAAAACTTTGACGCCGATCATTTCTCCGTTGTCGATGCGGCAAGCTCGAAACACCCGCGCGAAACTGCCTGAGGCGTTCTGATACATCAACTTGTAGTTGTCGAGGACGATCGGCGACTTCTCGGTTTCCCGCAGTCGCTGAGCCTGATAGTTCGTCAGCACGTTCAT
>CAYLTY010000485.1:0-2070 GCA_964386705.1 uncultured Planctomycetaceae bacterium | reverse complement strand
GTTCGCAGACTTCAAGCTAACGTGCTCACCTGACAGTGTGCCACAGGCAGTTTGAACGTCGCCGACCGGATCTGTGATTCAATTGGCATCTGCTGCCGGGCCGGAGCGGCAGAAATGCGGACTGTGCGGGTCGCACGTACCACCCGCCTCGACTTTCCCGCGTCAATTTGGCGGTGCAATTTCTGGCTCGAAAACGGGTAAATCCGGGGGATAGGTTCATGACGACTGATTGATGAGTTCAAGTCCTAACCCGTTGCGCACAAACGATGCCACGCCTGTTTCCATCACGCTCGAACATGCTCAAAGCCTTGGCGGCGACCGGCGGATTGTCGGTGCTGCGGCGGCTTCCCGCATGGCGCGGATTGGTGACGGTGAATTACCACCGCATCGGAGAGCACGGCGATTCGCTGCTGGACTGGGATTTGTGGAGTGCCACCCAGGATGACCTGAACGAGCACATCGCCAGCCTGAAACGCGATTCGGACGTCATCAGCCTCGACGACCTGTCGGGAATTCTCAGCTCCCGCCGAGGACTCAAGTCCGGCCGCTTCGTCCTGATCAGCTTTGATGATGGTTACCGGGACAACTACGACGTCGCGTTGCCGGTCCTGAAATCACACAACGTCCCGGCCACTTTCTTCATCGCGACGGGTTTCCTGGATCAGCGGAACATGGCCTGGTGGGACGAAGTCGCCTGGATGGTGCGTTCCTCGCGACGACAAGGACTCGCGGGACCGGCCAAGCATCTGCCGCACAACGTCTCATTCGACGAACCACATCGCGAGCACGCCGTCCGCCGTTTGCTCCGAGCCTGTTACGCCCTGGATGCTCAAACGCGCACAGAATTCCTTAACGAACTCGCCGAGGCCACCGGCAGCGGTCGCGCACCGCACCAGTTGTCCGAAGAGACCTGGATCACCTGGGACATGCTCCGCGAGATGCGAGCCGCTGGCATGAGCATTGGGGCTCACACGGTAAGCCATCCGGTGCTCGCGCGTTTGACCTATGAAGAGCAGCTTTTCGAACTCACGGAATCTCGCTTGCGATTGGAAGCGGAACTCGGCGAACTCGTAACCGCTTTCAGCTATCCAGTCGGCCGTCGCGACAGCTTCAACGCCGACACGCGATCTGCCCTGCTGGCCGCCGGCTATGATTGGGCCTTCAGCTTCTACGGCGGCTACGCCAAGGGCTCACAAGTCGACCGCTTCGACATCCCGCGTGCGGCTATCGAAAGCAGTTTTTCGCTGACCCAGGTGCGATCGCTCACTGCCCTGCCTCAAATATTCGCGTGCCACTAATAAGTCTTCGGATGTCGGCAGCGTGATGTTCGCGCCGAGCCGCGATCCGCACGCTCACTCCAGTGAACTCATCTCCCCCGCCGCACCGGATTCTTTTCTCAAAGCGACAGCTCAACAGGGCCAACATCGCCCGGACGTGCCGCGTAACCTTCGCGCCAGCCGAGCACAATTTGCGGATTATATAGGAACTGCCGACCAAGCACTTAGTGCGGGATACCTCACTACTCTGAGCTTGTAGTCCCACGATCCGCCCTGTCCTCACTTCTGGTCGTGCTCAGCACGCGGGTCGTGATGAGTTGTCAGGTTGTTCCAAGGTTGCCGAAGAGTCACATCATTGCGCAGGGCCGCAAAGGTCAGGTTTGGAATCGATGACTTGAAGACCTCAAACTTCACCCATTTCGCCACTTCGCCGGTGTTTCGCTAAAGCGACAATCTTGTCAGGTCTGGTTAATCGATTCGTTCGGCACAAGTCGGGAGGTCCTGCTTAGATTTGCTGACCGGCCTTTTGCTCAAGGGCCATACTGAGGGCCATAATTCCATCAGGAGTGGAGGTACGCGCAAAGGAGTGCACGAAGCCTTGCGGCTCGGTACGGAGCTATTCAGCAGCCGCGCTTCAATTGTCATTACCGCTTGAGTTCGCGGGGATTCGAACGACTCAAGCTTCATTCACACTCCGAGTCCGCGAGGGAGACCGCTCATGAGAAAACTGTTCGCTTCATTGGCTGCTTGCGTCGCTGCATCTGTAGCGGCTTCAGCCGAGGCGGGCGGGTAC
>CAYLTY010000484.1:0-2084 GCA_964386705.1 uncultured Planctomycetaceae bacterium | reverse complement strand
GAGCAGTTCATCATGGTCATGGTTATGGAGCGTGCTCGCGGGACGCTATCCGCTTCCACTATCCTGCTGGCAGAGCCTGTCTGAATCGTCCGCGTCGCGACCGCTTCACCGGCATAGTTGCGGCGGCAAATGTCGGCTTTCGCTCCGCAAAGAGCTTGCGACGCGATTCTGCGGGTAGATCTTGCACCAAGAGGAACGTCATGGCTGAGTCGGCTTGGATTGTGAATGTCGGGACTGAACAGTTCGAGGAGTTGATTGTCAAAAAGTCGCTCGAAGTGCCGGTCATCGTCGATTTCTGGGCTCCGTGGTGTCAGCCGTGCCTGAAACTGGCCCCTCTGCTCGAAAAGATCGTCGAGGAATGTGCCGGCAAGGTCATTCTCGCGAAGGTCAACATCGATGAGGCTCAGGAACTGGCCATGATGTGCGGGGTCCAGTCGATTCCGCTCGTTGCGATGTTCTCCGGTGGTCAGCCAGTCGACAGCTTCATGGGCGTTATCCCGGAAGAACAGTTGCGGCAGTGGGTGATGCGCTTCGTGCCGTCAAAGGCTCAGGAACTGGTGTCCCAGGCACTGGTGCTCGAACCCAAAGATCAAGTCACCGCCGAAGCCAAGTTGCGTGAGTCGCTCGAATTGGAAGAAGTTGACGAAACCAAGATTCACCTCGCGCGAGTGCTGTTCGCGCAAAGCCGGTTTGATGAGGCTGGCGAGATCATCGCGGCGCTGGAAGCTCGTGGTTATCTGGAACCCGAGGCCGAATCCATCAAGTCGCAACTCGAACTGCAGGCCACGGCGGAAGAGTCGGGTGGCATCGCCTCTGCCCGACAGGCTGCGGACGCGAATCCGAATGACCTGGCGCTGCAGGTGCGTCTGGCCGATGCTCTCGCTGCTGACAGCAGGCACCGCGACGCCTTTGAAATACTGTTGGCCGTGATCGACAAGGACCTCGGCGGACCGAATGCGAAAGAAGCCAAGGAGCAGATGGTGAAGCTCTTTGGGATTCTCGGCGGGAGCGCGCTCGTGAATGAGTACCGCCACAAGCTCGCCACGCTGCTTTACTGAGCGGCCTGATCGAACCCGTTGAGTGTCGTGCCGAAGGTCATCACAAATTCGGAACCGCCACCTTCGCGCGATCGCACAAAGGCCCGGCCGAGATGTCCCTCGGCCACTTGCCGGACAATCGCGAGTCCGGCTCCCGTGCCTTCGACCTGTCGGGGCACGGCACGCTGAAACAGCTCGAAGATCCGCTCGTGATGTTCAGGATCAACGCCCGGGCCGCGATCACGAATCACGATGCCCGGCAGAACCCAGTCGCCTTCCGTGATCTCGCAGCCAGCGATCTCGATTTCGGGGGCAGCACCGGGATTCGTGAACTTGAGCGCGTTGACCACCAGGTTGAGCACCGCCTGATTCAGCCAGCGTCGATCGCCGCGAATGGTCGGGAGCGTGCCGACGATTTGAACCTGGGCCTGCGTCTCCTCAATCCTCGCCTGCGCCTGAATCAAGACGTCCCGCGCGATGGTGTTAAGATCCACCGTGTCTTTCGGGTCGATCGTTCGCTGCGCGCGAGACAGCATCAACACGTCATCCAGCAGATGCTGCATGCGACTGGAAGCGTCAATGACACGTCGCAGGAAGTCGCGTCCCTTTTCTTCGAGCTGTCCCGCATACCGATCCACGACCAGCATCGCGAAAGACTGAATCGCCCGCACCGGCTCCTTGAGATCGTGCGAAATCACGTACAGCAGGGACGTGAGATCCCGGTTCTTATGCTGGAGTTCTTCCTGAGCTTGAGCTTGAGCCTGCCGCGCCCGGGTTTCCGCGGTGACGTCCCAGAAGATGAGCTGTGTCCCGTTGACGACCCCATCGGCGTCCCGAATTGGAGTCTTCAGCGTGTGGATGTAACGCTCACCCTCGGGCCGACCGAAGTTGGTCATTTCGACGAAATCAAGTTGTTCGCCCGTCTGGATGACCCGCAGATCGTCTGCCCGATATTTGTCAGAGAGTTCCGGCGGCGAGAACGCTTAGTCGTCCTTGCCGATGATCTCGCCGAGGTCCCCGCCGAGCACATCCCGCAGCGCGCGGTTC
>CAYLTY010000483.1:0-2110 GCA_964386705.1 uncultured Planctomycetaceae bacterium | reverse complement strand
TTGGCAATCGGCGGAAGTTCTGGCTCACGCGGCCGAGGCCATAAAGCACGTGCCGAAGACCATTGGTGATTGGGACTGTGTTCGAGAGAATCAGCTCACACAGGAAGAACTCGATCTGGCTTCAGTCGCCGGATATGTGTCACGGCACTACCGCAATCGCCGAACCAATGAAGCTGTTCAGTTCGTCCTGATGTGCGGGCCGGCAGGGCCGATTGCTGTGCATCCGCCGACAGCGTGCTACACAGGATTAGGCTATCAACAGGTGGGTGAAACGGTGCCGCATCGCTGCAGTGCGGCAGATGGTGCTGAAGCCGTCAGCTACGTGTTTCAAACGGCGCGTTTCGAGAGTCCTCGTCGCGGCGACACCGTTCAGCCGCATATCTACTGGGCCTGGTCAACCGATGGACGCTGGCAAACTCCTGAATCGCCTCGTCTGGCATTCGTTGGCTCGCCGGTGCTGTTCAAAATCTATGTCGCGTTCGAATCCGATTCTGGCGTGAAGTCGGTTCATCAATCACCCGCCGCAGCGTTTCTGGATGCCGCTCTGCCGGTGCTGCAACAGCGTGTCTTCGGCGCGTCATCTACTACTAAGACCACTCAGAACAATTCAACAACTCACTCGACCGATTCGAATCCATGAACCAAGGGCTCATGTCCATCAACCCTATGACGATCGACGTGGAAGACTACTTCCACGTATCTGCATTTGCGGACCGAGTGCGGCCTCGCGACTGGGAACATTTTCCGAGTCGAGTGGTCGCGAACACGCAGCGCTTGTTGAAACTGCTCGAACGTCACAACACGCAAGCCACGTTCTTCATTCTGGGATGGGTTGCGGAGCGTCATCCTGAACTGGTGCGCGACATCCAGCGCGACGGTCATGAGATCGGCTGTCACAGCCATTGGCATCGTCTGGTTTACGATCTGACTCCGGATGAGTTCCGTGCTGATCTGGTGCAGGCTCGGGACGTTCTGCAGGAGATCACAGGCGAGCCCGTTACGCTCTATCGAGCCCCCAGCTTTTCGATCACGCGAGCTTCCACTTGGGCCTTGGATGTACTGGCCGATGAAGGCTTCACGGGCGACAGCAGCATCTATCCCGTTTATCACGATCGGTATGGCTTTCCAGAAGCGGACCCTGATCCGCACCGAGTGCTTACACCCAGCGGGCTGATTACGCAGTTTCCTGGTTCGGCCTTGCGGTTGTGTGGATTCCGACTGCCCATCTCTGGCGGCGGTTATTTTCGGCTGTATCCGGGCTGGTTTACTCAGCAGTGCTTAAGCCGCTTTCAACGCCGGATGCAGCGGCCGTTCATGTTCTACATTCATCCGTGGGAGGTTGATCCCGATCAGCCCCGCATGCCGGGGTCGTGGAAGTCGCGGTTCCGGCACTATCAGAACCTCGCAACGACGGAACTCAAACTGGACTGGCTGCTGCCCAAGTTCACGTTTGGAACGATGGGGCAGGCACTGACGGAATGCGAACCGCTGATGCGCGAATACTCGCTGGAGCAAGGGCTCTACGCGGGCGTCGATCGTGCTCATACTCGACCATTGGCCGCGGCTCATTAGTCTTAGTTATCAGCCAGTAATTGAAGACAGATCGCTATTGTGACTCGACCCAAGCTCCTGTTCCTCACTCACCGAGTACCGCATCCGCCGAATCGCGGAGATCGGATCCGCACGTTTCATTTTCTGCGGCATCTGGCTCAGCATGCCGATGTCTGGCTGGCGGCGATTGCGGACGAACCAGTTGAGAAAGAGTCGTTGCGGGTCTTGAATCATCTCTGCCGGGACGTGGCTTTGATTCCGGTGCAACCGCGACTGCGCTGGGTACGGGCGGGCGTCTCGTTCTTGAGCGGTCGTGCGATTTCCGCGGGTGCCTTTGCATCGCCTCAGCTGACGCAGGTGCTGAAACAGTGGGGACGCAGCGTTGAGTTCTCAGCAACTCTCTCGTCGTCGTCGGTGATGGCTACTTATCAGCAACTGCCTGAACTGCGAGACGCTCCGGCGTACGTAGATCTCATTGATGTCGATAGCCAGAAGTGGGCGGACTACGCGACGGCGTCTCGCGGTTGGAAGAAGTTTGTCTACGGCTGCGAAGCGCGTC
>CAYLTY010000482.1:0-2113 GCA_964386705.1 uncultured Planctomycetaceae bacterium | reverse complement strand
CAGGTCGCGATTGGAATCGCAACCTACGACTACTCGGACACACTCCTAGGCCACTCGGATGATCGGCATGGGAATGATGAACTTGCCGCCTTGCTCACGGTAGGTCTGCTGTTGCGCGAGGATTTCGTCGGCGGCAAACCAACTGAGCAGCAGGCAATAGTCCGGCTTGTCCTTCAGCAGTTGATCCGGGCTGCAGATCTTCAGGTGAGTTCCCGGAATGAACTGACCGTGCTTCAGGGTGTTGCGATCAACTACATAGTCGAGCGTTTCGGGGCCGATGCCCAGGTAATTCAGCAGAGCGCTGCCTTTGGCCGAGGCTCCGTACACAGCGATGCGTTTCCGCTGAGCTTTCAGCTTCGTCAGCATGGCCACCAGGTCGGCTCGCACATGTTCCACGCGCTGACCGAATTCTCGGTAATACGCAGCGCGATAGGCCCATTCGTCTTCATGGGCGAGCATGCGTACCACCGACATCGCAGGACGGCCACTCGCGAGATGACGCACATAGAGTCGCAACGATCCGCCGTGAATATTCAGAGTCTCGACTTCAGAGACCATCAAACCATGTCGGCGAAACAGACGATCCAGCGCCGTCAATGAGAAGTAGTTCAGAGTGCCGTGATTGATGGTGTCGAACTCGAAGCGATCAATCAGGTCCTTCAGGTAGGGGACCTCGGCGATAACGACGCCATCGGGCTTGATCAACAGTTTCAAACCGGCAGCGACTTCGTTCAGGTTGGCTTCGCGAGTCAGCACGTTGTTGATGTGCACCACATCCGCCTGCCGGTTCTCTTTCTTCAGGCGTCTTGTCAGGGCGACTGCGAAGGATTCCGTGATCGTCGGAATGCCCTTCTGGACTTCGGCCATGCGAGCGATGTTCTTGGCAGATTCAATGCCCAGGACCGGTACGCCAGCCCGCTGGTACCACTGCAACAGGTAGCCATCGTTGCTGCCGATTTCGACGACGAGGCTCTGTGAATTCAGCTTCAAGGCGCCCATCAGGTCAGCGGCGATTTCCTGAGCGTGCCGCACCAGTGTTTCCGAAAACGATGCGAAGTAGGCGACATCGCGACACGCTGTGTCGGCCGGCAATGCGTCGATGATCTGCACCAGCGAGCATTCGGAGCACCACATCAGGTCCAGCGGCCAGGTGGGTTCTGATTGCCGCACTTGAGCTTGATTTAACAGAGTGTTGACCGCAGGGGCGTTGCCGAGCGAGAGCACCTTATGGAGCCTGCTGTTTCCGCAGGAACGACACGCGACGTCGACGATCTCGGGCTGGCTAAAAGTGGTTTCTTCCATGCCTGCGTCCTGAATCCTTCATCCTTGAAGAACGGTTCTGCCTGAGGACATCGAGCGCGAACCTCGGTCAATCTCGTTGCGGGCCAGCCTAACGAACGGCGCAAGCCGTCGCAGAACATCGGATGATGCTTTCTGTCGAAGCATACGCATCAATACTGGCAAGAATTGATGCCGACGTCGGCTCCAGGCCCACGGCGAATCATCGCTCAATTTGGCGACTAAGGTAAGACCGATTTGACCGCGCCACCACCATGCGACTCATGGATAGAACAGGTGTTCTAATCGCTGATTCCAAGTGTTGCTTGCCTCAAGGCAGGGGCTGAAACCCGGATTTCTGCATCTCCTGTTTGATGGCGTCTACGTTGCTGCCGGCGGGAACTTCGACGAACAGCACGTTCGGGCCACCGACTTGATAGACCTTGATGTCTGTCGGGCGAGGGTTCACTCGGTTGAGGACTTCCATCGCGATCTGCTGGTGATTCGAGCCCTGCACTCCCGCCGTGTTGAACTGCAGACGTACCGGGGCACCCGCCTGCGGTGGAATCAGTCCGGGCGTAGTCTGCGGAATCGTCGGAGCCGGGTTGGCCGCTGCCGCTGCACCCATCATTCCCTGGAACATGGGATTCGCCATGCCCTCCTTGATGACGTCACCCAGCTTGGCGGGAACTCGACCATTCACGGTGACCATCGAACCGCTCTGAGTTGCCGACATGGAATTCATGGTTTCCTTGCCGACGTCCATCAGGCTTTGGAGCAGCGGAATGGGCGGCGCGGGTTGGCTGCCCATCTTGCTCTTGGCATCTGTCAGAAT
>CAYLTY010000481.1:0-2117 GCA_964386705.1 uncultured Planctomycetaceae bacterium | reverse complement strand
CGCGACCATTGGGGCCGCTGGGCAGAATGCAAGGCCGCGTTGAGCCGTTCGCATCGTCGCAGCGTCGTCACCTATCTGGCCGACAAAGAAAGCAGCGGCAAGACGCCGGACTTTCGCGGGGCGTTCGCTTGTCTGAGCATCGATCTGCGCGGCTTGTACCTGTCCGCGTTTCAGAGCGCGATCTGGAATCGCATGCTGTCGCAGTATGTGACCGGCGCCGTTCCCGAGTCGCGTCGCGTGCCGGTCGAACTGGAAAGTGGCCCGTGCTGGTTCGTGCGTGATGTCAGCGACGAAGAAGCGCAATCACTCCGAGATTTGCAACTACCGCTGCCCTCTGCACGCTTGAAACTCGAACCCGGTCCGATGCTGGACCTCGTCAATCAAGCTGTCGCCACAGAAGGACTCGAACTGCGAGAACTGCGTGTGAAGTACCCGCGAGACAGCTTCTTTTCGAAAGGCTCGCGCGCCGCATTTGTGACGTTCAGCGATCTGCAAACGCAGCTCGAAGACGATGATCTGTACCCGCGCTGTCACAAGGTGAAGCTGAACTTCTCCCTGCCGCGCGGGTCGTATGCGACCATCGTCGTGAAACGGGTGACCGGAGCGAAGTAAACCGCACCTGTCACTGGATGACACGTAGCAACCCGTTCTGATCGCGGAGCTATCAGCGACTATGGGTTACTCAATCGGCAGCGTGTAGATCAACGCTCCGATCGGTGCGCCGGGTTTGACGTCGCGGTAGTTTTCGTGGCATTGAATGCACTTGTCCAAAACTACCGGGATGGGGGTGGCGGCTCGGAAGTAGTCCTTGCCGTCCTTCGAGACCACTTGCTCGACGAAGCTCTTGCCCGCCTTCAGTTGCTTGATGGCTTCCTTCTCGAAGTCGTCGTTCGCGACATTCTCGTCGTTGTAGGGCTGACCAGTCGCATCCAGGATCTCCACATCGTGATGGCCCTTGGCCTTCATTTCTTTGAAGATCAGCTTGGCTGCAGTGCCTGCAGAAGCCGACTGCTTGCCTTCAACGTAGTGTTTGGTGATCAGCACAACCGCCGTCTTGTAGAGGTCGTCCAGCATCTTGACCTGCTTGCGAGTGCGGGCGACCGCTTCGGGAGCGGGCGCACGACTGACATCGGCGGCGGACAACAAACCGGCCAGCACGGCCACTGACGCGAACACTGTTCCCAGCACTGTGGTACGACGAGAGAACTTCATGGTAACTCCTGAAAGTGAGGTTTCCGGACATGTACGATGAGTGAGCGAGCATCGCGGTGGTGCACACTTACCGGGCCGTGCGGCTGAGGTCCAAAACTGAGCACTACCGCACGGTTGCTGGCTCACAACGACTACTGGCGGTCAAATTCGCAAATAGGATGCCAAAATCCAATTAAAGAAGCCAGCTCATTTTCAGCAGGGAATTCAGTTTCTCGGGCGCAGGATCGACCATTCGGAACACATGAAATGCAAATGCTGCTCGGAGACGCGTGCGAACCGTTCGGGGCACAGGAATTGCCTTCGTGGAGACTTCTTCAAACGTCGTTCAGAATGTCGCATCGCAGCCATGACCGGAGTCACTCATGAAGTTGAGTGCCAGTCAGGTGAAAGGTCTCAATGCAGTCATCGGCGGTTCTCGAACTCTATCGCGAGCTTCAGAGCTACGTCGGTTGGACCGACGAAGACGGGCGGCACCTGCAACAACTCCATCGCGACGTCGCACCGGCGATCGGTGAGATCGTGGATGCCTTCTACGAGGAACTGCGGCGTCATCCCGCCGCGATGAAGACGATTTCCGGCGGCGATGCGCAGATCGCCACTCTCAAGCAGACTCTGAAATTCTGGATCGAAGAACTGTTTCGGGGGCCCTACGACGAGCGTTTCGTGGCCCAGCGGTTTCGGGTCGGGCACCGGCATGTGGAAATCGGCCTGGCTCCTTACTTCGTCAACGCGGCTCTCTGCCGGATTCGCGCGAAGCTGGCCGAAGCCGCCTATGCGCGATCCACATTGCCATCTCGCGAACTGGAGGCGGCGGTAGCGTCGCTGCATCGATTGCTAGACCTCGATCTGGTCATCATTGAGTTCGCTTATCAGACGGAGTTCAACGCGCGCGAGCAGCGTATCGA
>CAYLTY010000480.1:0-2130 GCA_964386705.1 uncultured Planctomycetaceae bacterium | reverse complement strand
AAAGCCGGTGTTCAGCATCAAGTGCTCGACGGTAGCCACCATGTGATCGCGGAATCGAACGTCAAACGGCGCCTCGAACTTGTGCACGTCTTTGGTCAGCCGCGTGAAGCTCCGGCCATCAATCCGCGCCACCATCCACAGTCCCGGCAATACACACAGGTCGTGAGCCGTCTCAAAGACCCGCATGCGCTGGTCCAGATCATCAAACTTCATGGCTGCCAGTCTTCCACCGAGAATCCACCATCTGGGGCAATCCGCACGAATTTCAACTCGTCAAACCCTTCGTCGAAGCTGGGCAACTCCATGCGCCCGCTGCTGCCTGCAATCGCACCCTCGGGAACGCGCTGTTCCTCAGGTCGCGATGCATTGCGGTGAATTGCGTCCGCCTTCCGAGATTCAAAGAAGTATCCGACAACTCGAAATCCCGCCGCGCGCGCGGCGTCGATGTATCGACCACGCTCACCCCGGGTGAGGTTCGTGTTATCCACGACAAAAGGGGTCTGAGTTCGCAGGCAGGTCGTCGCCAGCTCCCACTCGCGATGCCGCGTCTTCAGCATGTCGAGGTTGATGCGCAAATGGCTGTGAAACAGCCGCTCGCGGCAGAACGTCGATTTGCCGGTGGCCTGATACCCCATCAGCAGAATGAGCTGCACGACTTCTTCCACCTCAAACGTGCCGAGCGGCAAGCCTACCGCCCGATGCTATACAAGAACTTGTCGGACCGGATGAGCAAGCGATTGCCGTCCACGGCGGGCGAGCCGTTGAACAGGCTGCCGTCCCGCAGGTCGTTGACCGCGAGCTGTTCAAATTCCGGTTTGGCGGCCAGCACGAACATGCGACCGTCGCGCGTCAGGTAGTAGAGATTGCCCCCCGCCAGCAGAGCGGATGAATAGACCTGACCCGCCCGCTCCAGACGCTTCTCGTAAACGACTTCACCACTGTCGGCTTTGGCACAGTAGGCCACGCCACGTTGCTCGTGCATCCAATAAACGTGACCGTCGAGATAAACCGGTGATGAAACATTCGACCCCTTCATGCTCTTCCAGATGCGATGAGTCTCCGTGACATCGCCACTTCCGCCCGCTCGTACTGCCAGCGCGGCCACGCCCGAACGACCACCCAGGCAGTACACGACACCGTCCGCCTCAACAACGCTCGGGACCATGTACCAGCCGATGTCAGTTTTACACGACCACAACTGCTCGCCCGTGTCAGGATCAAAGGCGAGCACACTGCCCTGCGTCGCGACCACCAGCTCTTTGCGGCCAGACTTCGCCGTGACAATCACCGGTGTGTTCCACGCTTCTTTAATCCCCTTCGCGCGCCACTTTTCACGACCGGTCTTGCGGTCCAGGGCGTAGAGCGAATCGCTTTCGACACTGGCGTTGATGAACACCAGATCCTTGTAGAGCACCGGCGAAGCGGACGTTCCCCAGTTATGCGTGCGCGATCCGACGTCCGTCTGCCAGAGCTGCTTGCCGCTGTGGTCAAAAGCGAACACACCTGACTTGCCAAAGAAGACGTAGAGCCGTTCTGTGTCTGCTGCCGGAGTATTCGCAGCAAACCCGTGATCACGGATACGGTCCTCTTCCGGGAGCTTCGCAGCAATTGCAGTGTCCCAGATGGTCTTGCCATCTTTTCGATTCAGAGCCAGCAGGTGGCGTTTGAGATCTTCCTGTCGACCGGCGTCCTCTCCGGGTATGAAGAAGCCCGTGTAGCAGGTCAGATAGATGCGGTCGCCAAATACAATCGGGCTCGATGCTCCGGGCCCCGGCAGCGGTACCTTCCAGGCGATGTTGTCGGAGTCGCTCCATTTCAGCGGCAGATCCTTGGCGGCACTGGCACCCATTCCTTGTGGTCCACGAAAGCTGGACCAAGTGGGCTCCACCGCGCTGGCTCTCTTTGCCGAGAGCGAGATCACCGCGATCACAACGGCAACGGCCAACGTCCAACTACGCGTGTTACCGGGCATTCGAGCGACGACGCATTTCATGTCCGAACTCCTGACATCGAACAGCGATCAAACGTGCAAAACGACGGCAGTGGAAAACATCGTCCACAGATAGTGATCCCGCAAGACCATGAGGCTTACGGAATCGCTGGAACTCGAATGAGACGTAGGTCGGACAA
>CAYLTY010000479.1:0-2136 GCA_964386705.1 uncultured Planctomycetaceae bacterium | reverse complement strand
GTTGCCGGACTTTGACTTTGTCCTCGAAGATCGCGAGCGCTGACTGACCTTTGTCTTTCCATTCAAACCTGAAGCTGCCTTCGCATTGCACGGAGAGCGGTTTCGGTTCCCGACCTTGCTCACCCGGTAATGCCAGCTCCATGAAGACGTGCTGGAACAACTGCACGCGCTGCACGCCTTCAATGTTTAGCTGACGGCCGGGGAGATCGACTTCGGAGATGCTCAGGTCGATCTGAATGCCCTGATCGGACTCGCCGCGATGATCTTCGTAACTGAACTGTGCCGGATTGTCGGACCAGATCCGGGCGGCCTTTTCCGAATAGAAGAACTGCCTGCCGTTGATGGCCAGATTGCGTTCGCCACGAATCTCGACCGCGCCTTCCAAACGTGCGTTGATGACTCGACCGGGCTTTGGATTATTGAGCCTCAGTTCACCCTGAAACTGCACCAGCGCAGATTCAGCCACAATGGTCAGTGGTCCGTCTTTTGAGAACATGACCAGTGCGATCGGCTCGAAGCGAATGGCTTCTTTGGTTTCTGTCTGCTCAAACTTTTCCGCATAGAAGAAGAATTCATTACCGTCGCGGAATTGAATGTTCGCGTTCTGCGCCCACGGCTGGCTGCTGAGGTGCTGCAATGCGATCCGCTCGGCTTCAACCAGTTGTCGTGGAGCTTTGGGTTCCGGAGTTGATGGTTCGTCTTCCGGCTGCTGCTGTTCGACCTGCTGATTGCGCACCAGGACCCCGACTCCCCACGCGTATGGAAAATACGCAGCGGCGAGCATCAGCACGACGGTGATCGTAAGGGTCAGGTGGTTCAGATTCAGGTTCCGAAATTCAGGCCGAAAGACTCTCCGGGTTACTTGCTGGTTCGAGGGTCGGGGCTCGCTGTCAGTCCAATGACGTCGGTGATGTCGATCAGGCCGATCGGGACTCCGCTCCCATCAACCACTGGCAGTTCGCTGATCTTCCGCTCGGTCAGCAGCGTGACCGCGTGGCTGAGGAACGCCGTATCGCGAATGGTCGTCGGGCCGCGGGTCATCACTTCTTGAATCGGGCGGTCGAGTTGTTCATCGCGATGGCGTTCCAGCAGGCGAGCCAGATCACTGTCGGTGAACAGTCCGGTGAGTTGCCCTTCCGCATCGACAATCAGGATGGCTCCCGTCCGTCGGCCGGACGAACTCAAGCGACGCAATGTCTCGCGGACAGTCTCGTGTTCCTGGGCAATGCGGAGCTCCGAGCCGCAGCGCATGACATCGCGAATCGAAGTCAGTTGCCGCCCGAGGTTGCCGCCCGGATGGAAGATTCCAAAGTCTTGAGCCGTGAACCCCTTCAACCGGCTGACGACGAGTGCCAGGGCATCGCCCAGCGCCAGCATCATGGTGGTGCTGGTTGAAGGTGCGAGTCCCAGGATACCCGCTTCCGGCTGGCGGCCGATTTCGAGCACCACATCAGCCTGACGCGCCAGCGAGTTCGTCGCGGTCGCGGTGATGGCGATGATCGGCACTCGCAGATGATGAAAGGTACCCAGCAGCGAGCAGATCTCGGGCGTCTCACCGCTGTTCGACAGGGCGAGCACGACATCGCCCGCGCCGAGACTGCCGAAGTCACCGTGCATGGCTTCGGCGGGATGGAGAAAATGGGCGGGCGTGCCGGTAGAACTGAGCGTCGCTGTCAGCTTCTGGCCGATGTGTCCAGCCTTGCCAATGCCAGTGACGACCACTCGACCACAACAGGACATGATCAACTCGACGGCATCGCAGAACCGCGTGTCGAGCCGCTTCGCAAGTTCTGTCAGCGCATCGGCTTCCTGCCGCACGATGTCTCGCGCTTCGCGAAGCTGATCGAACTGCGTAAAGGGAATAGCCTGCTTGACCGGCGAGGCACCCATGATCGACGTCCCTGTCTAATGAGCCAGCGTGCGGTCCGCAGAACAGATCCATCGTTCTGCGGAAGCCGTTCGACTCCTAGCCTGGGCGCAGTATCCCTTAAAACCCGAGGCTAAAACTCGAACGCGAGTTATACGCCCGCCCCGCAAAAAGCAGCAATGCGGATCCGCGGACCGCAGGGGAACGCCGTAATTTCTAGGAGTGTGTCCGAGAAGCAGGTCGCGAAGGATTCGCAACCTACTCGGAGA
>CAYLTY010000478.1:0-2139 GCA_964386705.1 uncultured Planctomycetaceae bacterium | reverse complement strand
GCCACCATCTATGAAATGACTCAGCTGTGGCTGAAGCCGGTCCCTGATACCGACGACATCGCCAAGCAGCGAGCCGCACGCCAGGAACGCAATGAGAAGATCATTGAGCTGGCCACCGAAGTCATTGCGAAGACGCACAAGTCCAAAGAGAAAGAACATCTCTTTAATCTGGCCGTGCATCGCATGCTGGAAGCCACCTTGCAGTTGGCTCTGTCAGGACACAAGGAAAGCGTGGACGCACTCTACGAACACGCGAAGGTGTTCCATGGTCGCGATCCGAAGTCCAAGGCGGCTGCGGAAGCCGGTTGGTTCCTCGCCAAGTTTGCGAATGAGAACGCTCAGCACTACGCCAATCAGGAACCGCGCTGGGTGAATGAGTTCGCCAAGCAGGCGCGGTCGTTCGCCGATCGGTATTCCGAACTGGATAGCCAGCGCTCCGTGATGCTGCTCATCGACGCCGCCGTGACCTGCGACTTCTACGGCCAGCGTAACGATGCGATTCAGTGCTACACCGCGATTCGCCAGAAGTTCGCCGACACTCCGCAAGCCGAACAGTCCGTCGCTCCGCTGCGACGCCTGGAACTCGTGGGCAATACCGTGGATCTCGGTGGCCCGACGATCGATGGCGGCTTCACCACCGTCGAAGAATTCAAGGGCTCGCCCGTGCTGGTCGTGTTCTGGTCGACTCAAGCCCAGCCGTTTGTGGAGATCGCACCGGACCTGATCGCCACGACGGCTAAGTACGAGTCGAAAGGTCTGGCCGTCATCGGAGTGAACCTGGATACCGATGAGTCCGCCATCGATGCCTTTGCCGAGAAGAGTGGTATGGGCTGGCGGAACATTTTCCAGACCGATGCCGCCAAGCGTGGCTGGAACAACCCGATTGTGACCTACTACGGCGTGCCGACGATTCCTCAGTTATGGCTGGTGAACGCGGAAGGCACCGTGGTTTCGACGCACGTCGAACCGAAGCAACTGGAAGTGGAACTGGCCAAACTGATGCCGGCCGCGAAGTCGGTCAAGAAGACGGCCGAGTCCAAACCGGAAGTTAAGACGAAGCAGTAATCGCGTTCTGGAAATCTGGCCTGAGAAGTGTCTAATCTGCCCTCGCGGGTTGAGCAGC
Organism: uncultured Planctomycetaceae bacterium; assembly: GCA_964386705.1. Lineage (GTDB taxonomy): Bacteria > Planctomycetota > Planctomycetia > Planctomycetales > Planctomycetaceae > AM-0621. Next base: position 1,016 of record CAYLTY010000478.1, on the reverse strand, counting down.
GCCCTCCAACACAGCAAAGGCCAGCATGGACAAGAGCCGCTATTACCAACCGTCCGGAACCGCGCCCGTGGGTGGCATCATTTCGGGCATGGTCACGGCCTTGGCTGTGGCCTTCGTGCTCGGTGGCCTGTACGGCATCATCGATCACTACAACCCCTTCATCTACATCAACTTCCTCGGAGCTCTGATGCTGGGTGCGGTGTCCGGCGGTGTCGTCCGCTGGCGTGTCAGCCAGGGCAAAATCAGAAGCCGCGCGATCGCTCGCCTGATGGCAGTCGCAGCCGGGTTTGCGAGCCTTTATTGCGCTTGGGGTGCGTATCTCACCGCCTTGTTCGAGTGGGATATCATTGTCGTTGATCCCATTCAGATGTTTCACTTCATTAATGGCGTCGCGCAAGTGGGTGCCTGGGAAATGAAGGGAACCCGTCCTTTGGGGATGGCGCTGTATTCGATCTGGGCGATCGAAGCGGGGGTGGTACTGTTCTTTGCCTACAATGCCGCTCTGGATAACGAGATTCCCTACTGCGAGGACTGCAACGAGTGGACGACATCCAAGCTGACCAACGTGCACGTTCCGTTGATGGAAGCCACTACTCTCAACGAGGACCTCGAAACCGAGAACTACGAACCGTTCCTGGCGAACTGCAGCCAGCCCGTCGTTGATGCCGAGCATCTGGTTGTTACGGTGAACGGCTGCGAGAACTGCGACATGCACTATCTCAAGGTCGATCGCGTGAAGCCCAAGGCGGACGGCGACGGCTTCGAAACGAAGATGGTTACGCCCTGGCTCAAGACTGACGGCCAGCTGCTCGTGGATCTTCAGGTGCGCATCGCTCAAGCTGCTGCTGCGGCGCCACCATCTGCCATCGAAAAACTTGTTCCCGATGCGCCACCGGCCGAAGTGGACCCCAAAGACGCCTTCGAATCTTAGAGATGGGCCGTCTGAGTGAGCCGCAACGCGCTAGCGGCGGGTAATAAGCGCGATGAGAACCGGCGGCTAGCGCCTTGCCGCTCAC
>CAYLTY010000477.1:0-2163 GCA_964386705.1 uncultured Planctomycetaceae bacterium | reverse complement strand
CCCGTTGGCTGTCCGATTCAGTACGAGTGAGCTGATCCGGTTCGCCACTACCGCTCAAGGGACCAAACAATGTTGAAACTCATGATTTCCGCCGGCCTCGTGATGTTGGCCGTGATGCAGATGCAAGTCGCTCACGCCGCTGAAGGCGATGCGAAGAAGCTCGTCGAACAGGTCGTGGCGAGTGCGGGCGGCGAAGAGAAGCTGCTGAAGGTGTTCAAGTTCCGTGAGCGCGTGCTGATCACATCGACTCCGGCCGCTCCCGTGACTGCCGACGAAAAGGGGAATCGCACGTCGGTAGTGCAGGTGGCTGGAGAATGGTGGCTTGGCACGACCAAGCGGGGCAAAGACAAGGTCCGCGTGCTGGCATGGGCCTGGAGTTTGCAGATTCTGCTGGACCCAAAGTCGAAGGTCGAAGCGATTGAGGACTCGACCATCGACGGTAAGCCCGTTCTGGGACTGCGCGTGACCGAGTCCATCAAGGAGCCGATCGAGCTGTATTTCGATAAGGACCAGAAGCAGTTGGTCGCCATCGACTACACCGACACACGGCACATCTTCAGCGACTGGAAGAAAACCGAGGGTGGCTTCAGCTACCCAACTCACGTCGCCGGTTATCGCTTCACCAACAAGACGACCCGCACAACCGGCGACAAGCAGTGGTATCAGACCGACATTCTGGAACTGACGCCGTTGCCGGACGTTCCCGCGGAGCTGAAAGGCAAGTAGAGAATGCCTCCGACCCGCAGTGATCGTGCCTAAGACCGCTTCTCGATCTTGCCTTCGGAACGCAGTTGCTTGAGCAAGCGGCGTTGCAGTTCCATCGACAATGTCTCGACGATTTCGGGCCGAGCATCTTCGAGGCTCAGGTCACCGGGGCTGATTTCCGTCACGGTGATCAAGTGCCAGCCGAAGCGCGTCTGGAACGGTTCGCTGAGCTCGCCCGGCTTCAGGCGAAACGCAGCCTGACTGATCTCAACCGGCATCTGGCCGCGATAGGGAAAGCTGCCGAGGTCTCCGCCATCACTGGCGCTGGGACTGTCGGAATGCTGCTTGGCAGCATCCGCGAAGGTGAGTTCTTTCTTGAGGATCTGTTGCCGCAGAGCGGTCAGCTCGGAGCGGATCGCTTCGATGTCGGCATTCTCTTTGACGCGTTTCACAATCTGCGCCGCGCGGACTTCGGTGCCGTCGTATTCGGTGCGATGTTTCGTCCAGTATTCCCGAATGGCTTCTTCGGAAAGCACCTGCAGTGCATGCGTGCGCCAGCGGAACGAGAGTGCGACTTCCTCGCGGAATGTTTCGCGCGTGTAGCCGCGAACTTTCAAAGCTTCATCAAGGCTCTTGCCCTCTTCCTTGAAGAGTGCATCGAGGCGGGTCATCTGTTGATCGACGAGAATCTTGCTGTGCTCGACCTTGCGTTTGGTGAGGTACTGTTTGAGCAGCGCGCGGTCGATGAGATCGTCAACGAAGCGGGCTCGCACGGCTTCACGTTGCGCGTCGGGGATGCGGCGTGAGAGAAACAGGAATTCGAGATCGCGATCGGTGAGCTTCTGGCCGTTCACGGTCGCGATGAGCTTGTCTTCAGCGAGGATCGGCCTTCGCGCGGCGAGGCTACTGACCAGAATCAGGCAGAGGCACAACCACCGCGACAGCGTTCTGATTGCGGAGCAATCAGCGACAATGGGCCATGCTGACATTTCAAACTCCCTCTTGAATTTCGCTTGTGGCTATCAGCATCCAAGCAACTTGCCGCGTTTGCGCGGCCATCCTGTCCGCGGCGGCGAGTTGCTGATCGGTACCGTTCTTACTCGTTACGGCTGAACGTCATGATCGTGATGTCATCGTTCTGGGGGCGCCCGTTCGCGTGACGACGCACGTCGGCCAGCAGTGCTTTGCCCAGTTCATCAGCGGTTTTGGGACCGTTGAGGATCACCTCACGCATGCGCTCGAGCGTGTAGAGATTGCTGTTGGGGTCCATGGCTTCATCGACACCATCGGTGAAGAGCACGAACAGTTCGCCCGGGTTGATGTCGCGCTCCGCGACATCGTAGGGGTAGCCTTCCATCACACCGATGGGTAACCCGGTGAGTTCTTCGGAAAACTCTTCGATCGTACCATCCGGCTTGCGAATCATCGGGGACATGTGCCCTGCGTTGACGATGCGCA
>CAYLTY010000476.1:0-2224 GCA_964386705.1 uncultured Planctomycetaceae bacterium | reverse complement strand
CTCAGCAGGAGCTTCGCCCTCCCGATCTGGTGCCGCGCAAATGCCAACACACGATCAAGACTTCGGAAGTCTGCTCAGTGCGGGTTTCATCTGGAATGCATATTGGAACCCGCCGCTAGCGCGTTGCGGCTCAGGTGTGGTTTGCAGATCAACTACAAAAAGAAAAAGTGCCGACGTTCCGGATCGTCGGCACTTTAGTCTTAAGCAAGCGTTGCGAGCCGTTGGTAATTAGCCAACGATTCGAACGTTTTCAGCGCGCGGGCCCTTAGGACCTTGTCCGATCTCGTACTCAACCTTCTGGCCGACTTGGAGATCTTCGAATCGTGTGTTGTCGAGACACGACATGTGGAAAAACACATCGCCACGATCACTGGCAATAAATCCAAAACCTTTTTCAGCAAGCTTCTTGATGGTGCCTTGAGCCATCTGACTGTCCTCACGCACTCACAGGACTATCTGAGAACCACGATGAAAAGTCCTGAGAAACTTCATCGCGGCTTTGAATCCGACCAATCGTACACACGCTTGTCTGCCGGATTCGGGTCGAACGAGGAGAGCAGATCGAACTCAAGAAGCTTCCGGATGCCGCCGTTGTTGAACTCGTGGTGAATCGGTCTCGACCGACTCTCACCTCACCTCAAACGTGGCAGAGTCCTATCAGAATCCCAAGTCTGGGAAAAGCGAAAGTTGATGCGTTTCTAAAAATGATGCAAAGTCCGCTGCTGTAAGGCCCTACGATGGGTCCAAAAGTCGTATCTGGGGGTCGCAGAAATTTCTGCGGTGATCCGTAACACAAAGGCCACGCAATCTTCACGAGGTGCTCCGTGCGATTCCTGAGTCCATGTCTGTCGTTGTGCAGTGTTTGCCTCGTGCTGTTCTGGTCACTGTGGGCCTCTGCGGCCGAACCCAAAACACCGAACGTGGTGCTCATCATTTCGGACGACCATGGCTGGACTGACTATGGCTTCATGGGTCATCCGCAGGTGCAGACTCCGCATCTGGATCAGCTGGCGAAGCAGAGCCTCACCTTTCGACGTGGCTATGTGCCTTCCAGCCTGTGCTGTCCCAGTCTGGCCACCATCATCACGGGCCTGTACCCGCACCAGCATAAAGTCACGAGCAACGATCCTCCGATTCCCGCCGGTCTGAAGGCGGGTGAGTTCCAGAAGTCGGCGGCGTTCGCGGAAGGTCGCGAAGTCATGAACCGGCACATGGAAGCCGTGCCGACCCTGCCGCGTCTGGTGGCGGACAAGGGGTACCTCAGCCTGCAGACAGGCAAGTGGTGGCAAGGCAACTTCAAACGCGGCGGGTTTACTCATGGCATGACCAAGGGGCTGCGTCATGGTGACGAAGGACTGGAGATCGGCCGCAAGACGATGCAGCCGATCTATGACTTCATCTCAACAGCCCGGCAGGAGCAGAAGCCGTTCTTCGTGTGGTACGCGCCGCTGCTGCCTCACGACCCGCATACGCCGCCGGAACGATTGCTCAACAAGTACAAGGACAAGACGCCGTCCCTCCACGTGGCCAAGTACTGGGCGATGGTGGACTGGTTCGATGAAACCTGCGGCCAGTTGATGCAGCACCTGGACGATCAGAAGCTGAGCGACAACACCATCGTGATCTATGTCACGGACAACGGCTGGATTCAGAATCCGGACAAGCCCGGCTTCGGGCCTAAGTCAAAACGTTCGCCGTATGATGGCGGCTTGCGCACGCCACTCATGATCCGCTGGCCGGGTCGAGTTGCTCCGCAGATGAGCGACGAGCTCGCGATGTCGATCGACATCCTGCCGACGCTGTGCCACGCCTTGCAGATCAAGCCGCCCGCCGGGCTGCCCGGCCTGAACCTGCTGGACCCGGCTGCTCGAGCTGCGCGGACCACCATTCAAGGTGCGTGCTTCACACACAACGCGGTCGACCTGAACGATCCGCGCCAGAACGTGGAACATCGCTGGATCATCGACGGCCGCTGGAAGCTGATCGTCCCCGGTTCCGAAGCCACTCAGCCGAAGCAGGCCGAACTGTTCGATCTGCAGGCCGATCCGTTGGAAGAACGCAACCAGATCGCCGCTCAACCCGATCAGGCCAAGTCTCTGCACCAGAAACTCGACGCCTGGTGGAACCCGGCGACTGCACGCTGAGCCCCTTGGAGTGCTCAGGTGCGTCAGGGAGGGCGAGGCTCCTGCCGAGCCGCACCAGCCACTCGAAACGGCTCGGCAGG
>CAYLTY010000475.1:0-2246 GCA_964386705.1 uncultured Planctomycetaceae bacterium | reverse complement strand
GGGCTCCGCGAAAGATCGCTCTTTCGCGGATCGAAAGGCGACGATCGTTCTGACCACTCCGCGACGCTCGCGATTCTGGCGATCCACCGCATACAACTTTGAGTGAACGACTCAAGCCTGACCCACCACTTGCGAAGCGCTCAACCTGTCGAGGTCGTCATGTATCGACTGCTGCTGCCAATCATCCTCGCGTTCGCCGTTCCAGCCCTGGCTGCTGAATCCGCGAAGAAGCCGAACATCATCATCGTGATGACCGATGATCAGGGACTCGGCGATTTTTCCTACACCGGCAACCCGGTGCTGAAGACACCGAGCCTCGATGCGTTTGCCAAGGAATCGGTGCGACTTACTGACTTCCATGTCTGCCCGATGTGCAGCCCCACTCGCGGGCAGTTGATGACTGGCCTCACAGCGCTACGCAACGGCGCGACATCCGTCACAGCAGGACGAACATTCCTCAGGCCCGGCATCCCGACATTGGCCGAAGTGTTCGCGAAAGCCGGATACAAGACGGGGCTATTCGGGAAGTGGCACCTCGGTGACTCCTATCCCCATCGGCCAGTCGACAAGGGTTTTCAGGAGAGCATCTACCACCTCGGTTGGGGGCAACTGAACTCGACGCCCGAGTTCGACTGGCCACTGATCGACGGTCGATATTTCCAGAGTGGAGTTGAGAAGCGCTACAAAGGTCACTGCACCGACTTCTGGTTCGAATCGGCGATGGCCTGGATGAAGGAGCGCAAAGCGAACAGCGAACCGTTCCTCGCTTACATCCCCACCAACGCACCACACGCCCCTCACATCGACCTGGAAGAGTTCATCAAACCGTACCAAGGCAAAGGGCCAGCGGCGTTCTTCGGCATGATCGCCCACATCGATCGGCGCTTCGGCGACTTGGAGAAGTTCCTCATCGAACAGAAGTTGAAAGACGACACGATCGTCATCTTCATGACGGACAACGGTGGAACTTCGGGAGTGCAGACCTTCAATGCCGGACTACGAGCCGGGAAGACGACGTACTACGACGGCGGGCACCGCGTTCCGTGCTGGATTCGTTGGCCTAACGGGAAACTTGGTCAGTCGCGTGACATCGCCACTCCTACCCAGAATACAGATCTGTTTCCGACGCTGTGCAGCTTGTGCGGCGTACAACCACCGAAGTGGGCAGCGACGGACGATCTCTACCGTGGAGCCGATCTAACCGGCCTTCTACGCGGGGCGGAGCAACAACTTCCCGACCGAAAGCTCGTCGTGCAGTACGGGCAGATCCCGAAGAAGTTTGAGTCATGCGTGATCTGGCAGAAGTGGCGACTAGTGAAAGGCGAAGAGCTGTATGACATCGAAGCGGACCGCGCTCAAACGACCAATGTTGCCGACAAGCAACCGGAAGTCTTGCAGGCCATACGTGATCATTACGAAGCTTGGTGGAAGGGACTGGAACCGCTGATCAACGACTTCGTGCCCATCAGTCTCGGAGCGAAACAGCAGCCTGTGGTCGAACTGAACAGTGGCGACTGGGAAGGCATCTATGCCGACAACACGGGCTATGTCCGCGAGGCGGTTGGTGGCCCAACCGGAGGTCACTGGAACGTGCTTGTGGAAGAACCCGGCGATTACGAGTTCACGCTCCGCCGCTGGCCTGAGCAGACCAACGCGGCACTGGGCGACAAGTATGAACCATCAGCCAAGTCTCCAGCCAATAAACCGAAGTTGGTGACCAAGGACTTTCCAACCATCGCGGTCGCGAATCTGAGCATTGGTGAGACTAAGTCATCCATCAAAGCTGACGCGAAGGCCAGCGGAGCGATTCTGTCAGTTAAGTTGCCCGCTGGAAAAGCGCAGGTGAAGGCATGGTTTGCCGACGCCGATGGGACAGACTTGTGCGGCGCATTTTTCGTCACCGTCTCGCGGATGAAGTAGCCATCACGATTCAGGAGCTCGCCATGCGATTGTTTCTACTACTCGCGTGTCTGTTGTCGGCTGCGGTGGTTCATGGAGCGGACCAGGCAAAAAGACCGAACATCCTACTGATCTATGCCGACGACCAGTCGTTCAAGACCGTGGGTTGCTATCCGGAATCGTGGCCGTGGGTGAAGACTCCCAACATCGACGCGTTGGCGAAGTCCGGCATGCGGTTTCACGGGGCGTATCTCGGCGCGTGGTGCATGCCGTCGCGAGCTTCGTTGCTTACGGGTCGGCAACCTCACGGCATTCAGTCCATGCGGATGGAAGGGCCCTACCCGGCC
>CAYLTY010000474.1:0-2253 GCA_964386705.1 uncultured Planctomycetaceae bacterium | reverse complement strand
GAGATCGCTCGCGACGTCGAAAACTATCTTCGAGGTGAAGTGGATCGGATCTATCCCGATGGCAGCATTGCGGAATAACCACAGGTTCACGGCCGCTTTTGCTGAGACAATTTCGACCGATCAAACTACTTACACTCGGGGTGTTCAACCCTATTTTGCCTGGTGAAAGACCAAGTCCGGAAGGCCGACTAGTGTCTGGGATGTGCCTGAAGTCCTCCGCCGAAAGCGCGAATCGACGCCGAAACTGCTCGATTGGGACCTGTCATCGAAGCACATCGCTCAGGCTTGCTGATCGCCGCCCCCAACTGTGCGACCAACTGCTGAATTTGCCCAATGTGGGAAGTTCTCTCAGTTTTTCCTGGAGCGATTGGCTCTTGGAAATAAGTCGCTGCAGTTCCAGGGTCGAGGCTGGCTCGCAAGCCCCACTCGTACACAAATCAGTCTTCCCGCCTGGAGTGGCTCCTTTGTTCGCTGTTGCTGTCGAACGGCCCAGTGTTCTCACCGGTGTGGAATTGGGACGAACTCTCCCTACGAAAGGGATTGTTCATGAAGAAAGAAATGCTGATCAATGCGCGTCAGCCCGAAGAGACGCGCATTGGGGTCATCGAAGATGGGGTTCTCGAAGAACTCTATGTCGAACGAAATAGCCTCGAAAGCTACGTCGGCAACATCTATCGAGGCCGCGTAGTTAACCTTGAGCCGAGTATTCAGGCGGCGTTTGTGGACTTCGGGGTCGGACGCAACGGTTTCCTCCATGTGAGCGACGTTGAGTATCAGTACTACAAGCATCTGGTTGACCCGGATGCCGAATCGAAGGCCCGCAAGGCTGGCAAGCGTTTCAACGAGCGCAGCGTCCGAAACAAGCCGCCGATTCAGGAGATTTTCCGCCGCGGCAGTGAAGTGCTCGTGCAGTGCATCAAGGAAGGCATCGGAGCCAAAGGCCCGACGCTCTCGACCTATATCAGCATTCCGGGACGCTACCTGGTGCTGATGCCCGGTCTGCAGCGAGTGGGCGTCAGCCGTAAGATTGATGACGACGATTCGCGCTTCCGCCTGCGCAAGCTGCTGAATGAACTGGCTCCACCACCGGGTCTGGGTTTCATCATCCGCACCGCGGGACTGGATCGTCCGAAAGAGGATCTGGAACGCGATCTCAACTACCTGATTCGCTTGTGGAAGGTCATTGTGCGTCGGCTGCAGAAGCCGTCCGGGCCGGGCGATGTCTATCAAGACAGCGACATGGTCATCCGCACAATCCGCGACATCTACACGGGCGATATCGACGCGATCTACCTCGACGAACCGGCCGCTTTTGAACGTGCCCGCGAGTTCATGAACGTGATCATGCCGAATCACGTGAACCGCGTGAACTTCTACGAAGGCCAGGAATCGATCTTCCACAAGTACAAGATCGAAGACGAAATCACTCGCATTCAGCACCGCAAGGTGCCGCTGAAGGGCGGCGGTTCGATTGTTATCGACCAGACGGAAGCTCTGGTGGCGATCGACGTTAACAGCGGCAATTGCCGTGTGGACGACAACGCGGAAGAAACCGCGTATCAGGTTAACTTGCGGGCGGCTGAGGAAATCTGCCGTCAAGTTCGCCTGCGCGATATCGGCGGCGTGATCGTCTGTGACTTCATCGACATGCGGGAAGAAAAGCATCGTCGTGGTGTCGAACGAGCCCTGCACAATGCGATGCAGCGTGACCGGGCACGTTCAAAGGTCCTGCGGATGAGCCCGTTTGGCCTGATCGAGATGACTCGGCAGCGAATTCGACCCTCGTTGCGCCGCAGCATTTATCGGGAATGCCCGAGCTGCGCGGGTACCGGTCTGGTCAAGACGGCGGAAAGTGTGGCCATCGAAGTCATGCGCGTGTTGATTACCGCCAGCTCTCAAACAGACGTTGAGCAGTTGATTGTGGAAGTCGAGCACGACGTGGCCCACTACTTGGCCAATGCTAAACGTCGTGAAATCAACGGTTTAGAAGATGCGGTCAAGATCACGATCAGCATTCGTGGTCGCGCGGACGTGAACCCGAACCACGTGGTTATCGAGCGGGTGGACGCTGCTGGACACCACACAAGGATTCCGTTGCCGGGTGACTCGCAAACGGGAAAATGAGCAGTTATCTTGCCCGCTTCTGGCACGAGGTTTCCCTTGCGCCAGTGAAGTCGGACGCGACGGATGCGTCCTGAAGTTGCACCGGCAACTTGGGTTATCAGGTGTTTGAATCGAATCACAGGTGATGTC
>CAYLTY010000473.1:0-2253 GCA_964386705.1 uncultured Planctomycetaceae bacterium | reverse complement strand
GCGGTTCGGCTGGAACGAACGAAAGCGTCTGGCTTCGCCTTGCCGGTGCTGACGAGTGGTGTGCCGCTCGCCATTGTGGTGGGAGATGCCGCAGACAAGTTCGTGGAAGAAGTCGCCGTGGAACTGACGACGCGCCTGGCCGATCACGGCTTGCCCGCGATCTTCGCCACCACGGTTCCTGCGGAAGCTCGCGCCGTCATCCATCTGGGTGGTCTGCGCGAAGCATCTTCATGGAAAGACGGTGCCGACCTGCTGCGTAACTTGCTGCGTGCCGCTCAAGTGCTGGCCAAGGTTGCCGACCAGGAGCGAGTCGCTCTCGTGACGGTGCAGGACACCGGTGGCCGATTCGGAATCAACGGTCTTTCCGCTCAGCGAGCCTGGGTGGCGGGAGTCACCGGCGTCGCCAAAACAGCCGCTCAGGAATGGCCGCAAGCCGCCGTGAAGGCACTGGACGTCGAACGTACTCACCGCTCGCCCGCTCAAGTCGCTGAAGCCATCGAACAAGAGCTGTTTTCAGGTGGTGCGGAACTCGAAGTTGGTCTGCCCTCCGACGGAACGCGCTGGACGTTGCGAGCCATCGACGCGCGGGTTGGACGTACTCCGACACTGCAACTTACGCCGAACGACGTCATCCTCGTTTCCGGCGGTGCTCGCGGAGTAACCGCTCGTACGGTGATCGAGCTGGCCAAGGCCACCCGCGCCAAGTTCGTGCTGCTGGGCCGAACCGAACTCAGCGACATCGGCGACCCGTTCCCGCAAGCCAGAACGGATGCGGCTTTGAAGCAAGCTGTCATCGCCGAAATGACTTCGCGCGGTGAAAAGCCAGTCCTGGCTCGCATCGACAAGCAGGTCAACGAGATCGTCGGCCAGCGTGAGATTCGTGAGACGCTCAAGCAGATCAAGGCTGCCGGCGCGCAGGTGTGTTACATCGCCGTCGACATCCGCGATCAGCAAGCCGTCTCACAGTTGGTCAAGCAGATTGGTCGCGAATGGGGTCCGATCAAGGGAGTCATTCACGGTGCTGGCGTGCTGGCCGACAAACGCATTGTCGACAAGACGCAGGAGCAGTTCGACCGCGTGCTGGAGACCAAGGTCGAAGGCATGCAGGCGATGCTCGAAGCCACACGTGAAGAGCCGCTGCAGCTCATCGCCTTCTTCTCGTCCGTCGCCGGTCGGTACGGCAACGCCGGGCAGTGCGACTACGCCGCTGGCAACGAGATCCTCAACAAGATGGCGCAAGCCGAACGAACTCGTCGCGGCGGCGCCTGCCAGGTGAAGTCGATCAACTGGGGTCCGTGGGACGGCGGCATGGTGACGCCCGCTCTGAAGGCTCTCTTCCAGAAGCGTGGCATCGAGCCGATTCCGCTCGACATCGGTGCTCGCATGTTCGTGGAAGAGGTGCTGCGTGGCGATCCGAGCCAGGTGGAAGTCGTCATTGGTGGCGACAGCCAACTGCGTGCGGTGTTGCCGTTGCAAGCCTGCGACAACGACCTGCAAGTGATCGTCTCGCCGTCACGTCATCCGTTTCTCGACGACCATCGAGTAAAGGACGTGCCCGTCCTGCCAATGGTTCTGGCGTTGGAATGGTTCGTGCGAGCCGCCCACTCACGTCATGCAGACATGACACTCCTGCGCTGCCGCGATCTGCAGGTGCTGCGTGGAGTACCGCTGACGGACTTCGAGAACGGTCGCCGCTTCCGCATCGAATGCCAGGAGATTGAGGTCGACAACACCATCGAAATGCAGATGGAGCTGCGCAGCCTGGATGGCACAAAGCACTATCGCTGCACGGTGGAGATGGCTGGAGCCGACCGCAAAGCACAGGCCAAGTTGAAGGGTGGCATGGCCAAGGGCGAACCGTGGCCATGGTCGATCGAAGAAGCCTACGATCGGTTGTTCCATGGTCCTGATTTTCAGGTCCTGCGATCGCTGGATGGCGTCAGCGATCAAGGTGCTCAGGCAAAATTGACAGGCATTCGTTCGAAGCTCTGGCATGATGGACCGTGGCATACGGATGCCCCGGCAATTGATGGAGCGATGCAACTGGCACTGCTCTGGAGCCTGCGTCGGACCGGCCGTTCGTCACTGCCGACCAGCGTCAAGGCGGTACGGTTGCTGTCATCCAAAGACCACGAACCCATGATGAAGTGTGAAGTCCTCGCGAAACGCATCGGACTGCACACGCACTCGTTCGACGTGCGGATCACGACCGAATCGGGTGAACCCATCCTGGAACTGGAAGATCTTGAAATG
>CAYLTY010000472.1:0-2326 GCA_964386705.1 uncultured Planctomycetaceae bacterium | reverse complement strand
AGCCGATGATCAGTTCGACGCCCGAACTCAAAGACGACGCGCCTGTGATCGCTGGCACGATTGCAGCGCAACCGCAATCTCAACAACCGGCCGAGAGCGAACCTGCGGCTGGCACCGCGCGTCCTCAATCCGTGCGAGAACCGCACTTCGTCAAATCATCCATCAATCCCCATGCGACTCATGTGGATCGAAGAGCTGAAGGCCAGAAATAGAGGTTGCCCATCGACGCGGAGATCAAAGACTTGCCACTGCGACTTGTGATGTTCGGCACCGGCGGCTTCGCACTGCCGACCTTCCGAGGTTTGTACGAAACACGGCACGAAGTTGTCGGGCTGGTGACGCAACCCGAACGAAGTGGACAGGGTCACCACGAACATCGAAATCCGCTGAAGGAATCAGCGCAGGAACGAGGAACTCCCGTCTTTCAGCCGGTGAAGGCCAATCTGCCAGATTCGATCGCCCGGTTGCGTGAGTTTCAGGCTGACCTGTTTGTGGTCGCGGCTTATGGGCAGATTCTGTCCGCAGAGCTGCTTGGCATTCCGCGACTCGGAGCAATCAACGTGCATGCGTCGTTGCTGCCGAAGTATCGCGGCGCGGCGCCGATTCAATTTGCGGTGATCAACGGAGAAACAGAAACCGGCATCACCATCTTCCAGATCGAACCGAAACTCGATGCCGGCCCGATCCTGGGTATCGAGAAGATCGCGATCGGCCCCAAGGAGACTTACGGCGAGTTGGAAGTTCGCCTGGCACAACTGGCGGTGCCGCTCACTCAAAAGGTCGTTGATGCACTCGCCAACGGAACGGCTCAGCCGCTCGTTCAAGACGCCAGCCAGGTCACCAAAGCCGGGCGCTTGAAGAAAACGGATGGATTCGTGCCTTGGCACAAATCATCGTATCTGGTGAACGCTCACATTCGCGGCGTGCAACCGTGGCCAAAGCCTTCCGCCATCCTGCGGTTAAAGGACGGGCGAGAACTGCGACTCTTAATTCTCGAAGTCGAAGCCCGCGATCGCGCTCTCTCAGGTGATCCCGGCACGATTGAAGTCATCAATCGAAGCCAGATGTTTGTGAAGACCGGCGATGGCTGCGTTGAGATTCTCTCGCTGCAACCTGACGGTAAGCGCGCCATGTCCCCTGCTGATCTGCTCCGCGGACATCACATCCAAACCGGTGATTGCTTTCTCTCTGCTCCACTATCCTGAGGCATCTATCCTCTCAGTGATCCATTGTCGCGAATGCGACGCGCTAATGAGCATTTCATAAGCGAACCCGTCGGGGAAACTGCGCCACCTGTAACGAAATGTGGAACTGGACACTCTGCGACCGCGTCCAAAGCGGCCGTCAGTTGATGAATTTCACGCCCAATGCGGGCTGAATTCTCACGGAGATCCCGTCGTACGAAGTTGATACTCGCGGCCTGGGCTCAGGATTGCATGTCCTGATGGCCGGAAAAACTTCACGACAAACCAGTGGATGGAATTGTTGCACCCAACTTGCGGCTTGGAGCCGTCGGGACATCGTTGTCTCGTGCAATGCACCGTGACCGAATTCTGTGGGCGTGAACACATCTAGCGTGTCCGCAATCTGTCATTTGCGGGCCAGAGTTCGCTCACAGGAGTTTCGCCGTGCATCTCTCGTCTTGGATGAGTCGCTTTCAGAATCGCGTTCGTAAGTCCACCCGACTGCGTCGGCAAACTCAGGATCGCTCGCTCGAACAAATGGAATCCCGCACGCTGCTGACAGTCACCAGCGTATTGATCGGTACCGAGCTGACGGTCTTCGCTGATGCGAATGATGCCGTCGCTGTTCGACAAGGTGCCAACGGACGTGTCGAAGTCACGTCAAACAACGGTGTCGTCGTAAACAGCGTGCCGTCCATTCAGTCGAACGCCCTGACGAAGCTGACCATCAACGCTGGCGATGGCGACAACGCGATCAGCGTCAACACGATGACAGCCGCTCAATTCTCGGCACTGACCAGCATCATGATCAATGCTGGCAACGGAGTTGACACCATCACCGGGTCGGACAGCTTTGGAGAATCCATCAACGCCGGTGACGGCGCCGATATCATTGTCACCAATGGAGGCAATGATTCGATCGATGGCGGGAACGGCAACGACTCGATTACCAGCGGAGTGGGTAACGACCTCGTTAACTCCGGCGACGGTAATGACACCGTTGATGGCGGAGTCGGCAATGACAATATCAATGCAGGAGATGGTAATGACACTGTCATCGCGGGCGATGGCAATGATACCGTCGATGGTGGTCAGGGCGTTGATACTCTGAGCGGTGGTATCGGCAACGATTCGCTGCAGGG
>CAYLTY010000471.1:0-2364 GCA_964386705.1 uncultured Planctomycetaceae bacterium | reverse complement strand
TGGCGTGGCGAGAACACTCAGGCGGGCCGCTATCGCGAATTCATGCAGTGCGACTTCGACACGATCGGCACCGAATCCAACGCGTCCGACGTTGAAACGCTGCTGGTCATTCACGATTTGATGTCGAAGATCGGTTTCGAGCGGTTCACAATTCGAGTCAACAACCGGCTGGTCCTCAACGGCTTGCTCGAACAACAAGGACTGACGGAGAAGTCCGTCGGAGTCTTGCGCGCGATCGACAAGCTGGCGAAGATTGGCCGCGACGGCGTCATTGAAGAGATGACATCGAAAGTCGGCACCACGCAACAGCAGGCAGAACGCGTGCTGGATCTGGTCGGCCTGACCGGCACGCCTTCAGAAATTCTCCAGCAGCTTGAAGCGCTGTTCGTCGGCAACGAAGTCGGCAGCCTGGGGGCCGCGCGGCTGAAGGAGTTGTTCGATGCCTGTTCGAAAGCGGGTATCGCCTCGGACCGTATCGAACTGGATCTCACAATCGCGCGCGGGCTTGACTACTACACTGGTACGATCTACGAGACCTTCCTGACCGACAAACGCGACATCGGCAGCGTCTGCTCGGGTGGCCGTTACGACAATCTGGCCGGACTGTTCACAAAGGATCGTCTGCCGGGTGTTGGTGCGAGCCTCGGTCTCGACCGTCTGCTCGCGGCGATGGAACTGCTGGGCATGGTGCAGACCGCATCAACACCTGCGGAAATCTTCATTCCGCAGTTCGATGCACCGAGATTGGGAGACTACCTGCGACTCAGCCGCCAACTGCGCGAAGCTGGTTTCCGCGTGGAGGTTTATCCGGAAGCGACCAAGCTCGGCAAACAGCTGAAGTACGCCGACAAGAAAGGCCACAAGCTGGCCATCATCGCTGGCGAGAACGAGTTCAACGCAGGCGTCTGGCAAATCAAGAACCTGAAAGTTCAAGGTCAACCACTGACCGTGCCGGAGGCCCAACTCGTCGATCAATTGCGCCAGCTGCTGACCTAATAATAATCATCACAGACAATAGCCTGCGCGTTTAAGCTCAGTCTCAACCAGGGATGCTCTGGCTTGATGGAGTTCCTTAGCGCGCGAGAGGGAGGCTCATCCTCGCTTCGCCGTCGAGTTGGCACCGACTTCGGGACTACTGCGGCAAGTTCGAACTGCGGTCGGATCGCAGTTAATTTCTGTGATCCGTACAGGTAGGGCAGACAATCCGGTCCGCCTCTACGCGTGCTGAGATGATCGCGGACAGGATTGTCCGCCCTACAGCCCCGCCTGTTCGCTCAACTGAGTCGTTGCCCATACTGAGTCTGATAGTAATCGCGATACGCGCCGCTCTTGATGCGATCGACCCAGTCGCGGTGGCCCAAGTACCACTCGATGGTGTCCTTGAGACCTTCTTCAAACGTGACCTGCGGGCGCCAACCGAGTTCGCGTTCGGCTTTAGATGTATCAATCGCGTAGCGAAAGTCATGACCCGCGCGGTCGGTGACATACTTGATCAACGAATGCGGCTTCTTCAGCGCGTCCAGCAGCTTCTTGGTGAGTTCAATGTTCTGCAATTCGGAGTGACCGCCGAAGTTGTAGACCTCGCCCGGCGTGCCTCGGCGAAGAGCGGCATCAATTCCCCTGCAGTGATCGATAACGTGAATCCAGTCCCGCACGTTCGTGCCCGCGCCGTAGACGGGTACCTGCTGATCGTTGAGCAGGTTCGAGATGAACAGCGGAATCAGCTTCTCGGGAAATTGGTAAGGGCCGTAGTTGTTCGAGCAGCGCGTTGTGATGACCGGGAAGTGGAACGTGTGAAAGTAAGCTCGAACGAGCAGATCCGCCGCGGTTTTCGAGGCGGAATAAGGACTATTCGGAGCCAGCGGGGTCTCTTCTGTGAAGAAACCATCCGAACCGAGACTGCCATAAACCTCGTCTGTCGAGACCTGCACGTAGCGTTGAATGTTCGCTTTGCGGCAGGCGTCGAGCAGCACCTGCGTGCCGACGATATTCGTCTGAATGAATGGCCCCGAATCGAGGATGCTGCGATCCACGTGACTCTCGGCGGCGAAGTTGATCACCGCGTCAATCGACCGCGAAGCCAGCGTGCGATCGATGAACTCCCGATCGCAGATGTCACCCTTCGCAAACTGATAACGCGGGCTGCCTTCCAGATCCGCGAGGTTCTCAAGATTGCCCGCGTACGTGAGCTTATCGACGTTGATGACCGACACATCGGGATATGTCGCCAACTGCCAGCGCACGAAGTTCGACCCAATAAACCCGCAGCCGCCGGTTACTAAAATTGTCTTCATAGATGGTCGTTGGTGAGGAAGGAGAGTTTGTCAGGCGGGTCGCAGATTATCGAACTTCAAGCACGAATTT
>CAYLTY010000470.1:0-2380 GCA_964386705.1 uncultured Planctomycetaceae bacterium | reverse complement strand
GCTCGCCGTGAGTTTCTCCAACATTCGGCGGGTGGCCTGGGCACGATCGCTCTCGCCTCGTTGCTCAATCCATCGAGTACGTTCGCCGCTGAACGGGCCAACGCGCCCGGACTCAAGGGTTTCCCCAACCAGACAGCGACTGCGAAGCGGATTATCTACCTGTTCCAAAGTGGAGCCCCGTCGCAACTCGACCTGTTCGACGAGAAGCCGCAGCTCAAGTCGCTAGGCAACACGGACCTGCCAGATTCAATTCGCATGGGCCAGCGGCTGACAGGCATGACGGCGACTCAAGAGCGTTTTCCGATTGCACCGTCGATCTACAAGTTCGCAAAGCACGGCGAGTGCGGAGCGAACATCAGCGAGTTGCTGCCTCACACCGCGAGCGTGGTCGATGATCTATGCTTCATTCGGACGCTGCACACCACCGCGATCAATCACGACCCGGCGGTCACGTTTTTCCAGAGCGGCTTTCAATTGGCGGGACGTCCCAGCATCGGTGCCTGGCTGGCTTACGGACTAGGCAGTGACAATGACGACCTACCCGCGTTTGTGGCAATGATCTCGGGTTCCGGAGGCCAGCCGCTGTACGATCGCTTGTGGGGCAGCGGGTTCCTGCCGTCGAAGTATCAAGGCGTGAAGTTCCGCTCGGTCGGCGATCCCGTATTGTTCCTGTCAAATCCTGAAGGCATCACGTCCGACATTCGACGACAACAACTGGACGACATCGCGGCACTGAATCAGCTCAAGTTTGAATCCGCGGGCGATCCCGAAATCAACACTCGGATTGCTCAGTACGAAATGGCGTTCCGAATGCAGACATCTGTGCCGGAACTCACCGATCTCAGCCAGGAGCCGGCCAGCACCTTTGAACTGTACGGTGAGGACGCTCGCAAGCCCGGCACCTATGCCTACAACTGCCTGCTGGCGCGACGTATGGCCGAGCGCGGCGTGCGGTTCATGCAGTTGTTCCACCGCGATTGGGACCATCACCTGCAACTGCCCAAAGGCATCGAAACTCAGACCAAGATCACCGATCGCGCTTCCGCGGCATTGATTCGCGACCTCAAGCAACGCGGGCTGCTGGACGACACACTAGTCGTCTGGGGCGGCGAGTTTGGTCGCACTGTCTACTGCCAGGGGCGACTCACCGCGAAGGATTACGGTCGCGACCATCATCCACGCTGTTTCACCTTGTGGCTGGCAGGTGGCGGCATCAAGGGTGGAACGACTTACGGCACGACGGATGATTTCTCTTACAACATCGTCGACAAGCCGGTGCATGTGCACGACCTGCACGCGACGCTGCTGCATTGCCTGGGCATCGACCACACGAAGCTCATCTACCGCTTCCTGGGCCGCGACTATCGCCTGACCGACGTGCACGGCAACGTCGTGCGCGACGTGCTGCGAGCCTGACGCCAAGCCTCGGACCGCTCGCTAAGCACTGCTTCCGTGCGATTGTGGTTCAAAACAGTTAGACATACATTTGAGCGACATGCTTGTAAGATCGCATGGCTTAGGGCATTGCCGCGAAGCCTTCGGTAAGGCTGACGACCTCAGTTACCGTCAGCCGCTCTTCGCTCCGCGAGCAGAGGATCGCTAGAAGATGACAGACAGACGCCGCTACGTGTTGATGCTGTGGAGTCTTGTGCTGTTGATCGGTGGATGCGCTAAAGGTGTTGAGAATCCGCCACCGACCAGTAAAGCCGACGCTGGCGCAGCGGACTCACAGCTTTCGGGAACCATTGAGGTTACCGGCGCGAGCACAATCGGTCCCCTGATGTCAGAGATCGCCAAGCGATTCGAATCACAGCATCCCAAAGTTCGGGTCAACGTACAGATGGGAGGGACTTCGCGCGGCATCGCCGACGCTCGAAAGGGCTTGGCGGACATTGGTATGGCGTCGCGTGATCTCAAGGACGACGAGAACGACCTGCAGCGGTTCAAGATCGCTCGCGACGGTGTCTGTATCATCCTGCACGAGACCAACCCGATTTCCGAACTGAGCGACGAACAGATCATCGAGATCTACACCGGCAAAACGAAGAACTGGAAGCAAGTGGGCGGGTCCGACGCTCCAATCACCGTCGTCAACAAGGCGGAAGGCCGATCCACGCTCGAGGTCTTCGCGGGCTACTTCAAGCTCAAGAATCCGGACATTCAGGCGGATGTCGTTATCGGCGACAACGAACAAGGCGTGAAGACCGTCGCAGGCAACCCGAATGCGATTGGCTATGTCTCGATCGGCACGGCTGAGTACGACCGCCACAGCGGTGTGTCCATCAAGCTACTCCCCATTAAGGGAATTGAAGCATCAACCAAGAACGTCGCGAACGGATCATTTCCGATCTCGCGCACGTTGAACCTCGTTACGAAAGAG
>CAYLTY010000469.1:0-2382 GCA_964386705.1 uncultured Planctomycetaceae bacterium | reverse complement strand
GGCGGACGACCATCGACATTGATTCGGTTTCCGTGAAAGTGATTGATCGAGTGAGTCTCAAGTCGAATAAACTGGCTGTCGGGAGGCCACAAGACTTGGCGGATGTCGAGAAACTGCAGAAGGAACAGCGGTCAAGCTCGCAGGAAGAATTGTAGTCGCGAGATGAGAGTCTCGAAGGACTTTCTCTCGTTGAAACCTTGGATCAACTTGTCAAAAACGCTGTGGGCTGAGAGCTCGCATTACGAAATTATCTCGAATTGCTTTGGGTGAGCTATGTTGTTTGCGTCTCGTCGTCAGGTGTGGCTGAGTAGGTGTCTGGCTGCCGTTTTGTTGGCATCGTTGGCTGGTGCGCATCCTGTCTTGGCCGAAGATCCGCCGAGTGCGGTTGGGCCGTTGATGAAATTGTTTCAGAGCGGGCGATTGCCGGCTGAGCGGCAGGGCACGGTTGTGGAGATGATCTGCAATCGCGGCAACGAGCACGATTTGAAGGTCGTCTTCGATAAGGTCGTCCAAGCGGATGGATTTGCTCCTGACTTGCGCCTCAAGGCCATGCAATGGCTGACGGACGCGGCGGTCACTCGCAAGGTGAAGCCGACGGGTGAACTTGTTGCGTTGGAGAAGCTGGTCGTGGGTGACGCTGCGGCGAAGGCTCCGGCGGTGCAGCAGGCGGCGATCAAACTGGCGTCGACTTGGAAAGACGCATCAATTTCTTCCGCGTTGCAGGCACTCGCGACTGATCCCAAGACGAAACCTGATCTGCAGAAAGTTGCAATTGAGGGATTGGTCGCCATTGGAGACCCCGCCAGCAAAGCCACGCTGCAGAAGCTGGTCTCGAAGAACAACTCGCTGCGGATTCGTATGCAGGCGGCGGCGGGGTTATCAGGCATGGACTTGCCCGCGGCTTGCGAAGCCGCAGCGGCAATTCTGGCCGACGCAACTCCGAAGGATGATCCCGACGAGATGTTGGCTGCGTTCCTGGATCGCAAGACTGGGGCCGATGATCTCGCGAAGGCAATCGCCAAACAGAAGTTGTCGACCGACGTGGCGAAGCGGTCGCTGCGTTACATGTATTCGGTTGGTCGTAGCGATGCTTCGCTATCAGATGTGTTGAGCAAGGCTGCGGGCATTGCGGCAGACGCTCCGCCACCGACGCCGGAAGAGGTATCTCAGATCGCCGCCGACGTCATCTCTAAGGGTGATCCTGTTCGCGGTGAAAAGATCTTTCGTCGGAAGGATCTCAACTGCATGAAGTGTCACAGCGTCACGCGAGCGGGGGGGCAAGTTGGTCCTGACTTGAGTGCCGTTGGTGGTTCGTCGCCGGTGGATTACGTGGTGAACTCGATTCTGAATCCGAACTTGGCGGTCAAGGAACAATACGTCACGCGCATCTTCGTGCTCACGACCGGGCGAGTTCTCACCGGAGTGGTCATCGACCGTGATGATGTGCGCGTCAACATGCGCGACGCGACCGGTCAGATTGTGAAGATCCCGACAGCCGACATCGACGAAGAAGTTGAAGGCAAATCGTTGATGCCGCAGGGAATTACCAAATTCCTGACGCGAGATGAACTGCTCGATCTGGCGAAGTTCATTTCAGAACTCGGCAAGCCCGGTCCTTATGCAGTGCAGCAGGGCAAGGTCATCCAACGCTGGCGAATTCTGCGAAATGCGCCGCCGGAACTGACCAGCGAAGTGCCGCACCTGGAGCACATCCGGCAGTATGTCCTCGGTAGCCAGCCGACTGACTGGGAATCCGCGTATGCTCGCCTGGCTGGCGTGTTGCCGTTGGATGAACTGCGTCCTGAGGGTAAACCAGTGACGCTGATCCTGCAGGGCGAGATCAACGTCAGCGCCGCTGGAAAGGCGACCGTTCACGTGACATCCACGGAAACGGTCCAGACCTGGTTCGACGCGGAAGCTTTCGACACCAAGAAGCAGTTCGACGTTGAACTCACACCCGGCAAGCACACGGTGACGGTCCGCGTTGAGATCTCTGGCCGCGAAGTACCCGAACTGCGAGTTGAACTGAAGACTCCCGCCGATTCGTCGGCCAACTACGAAATCGTCGGTGGTCAATAGTTTGAGGTGTTAACGTCGCAGGTCGTTGTCGGTTGCATTCCTCGTTGAGTTCGTGCTGCGGCACAGGATGTGAAAACGAGGACAATCATGACAACGACTGTTGCGACGTATCTGGCGTATGCGGTTCTTTGCGTCTCCATCGCCGTTTGGGTGGGGCGGACGCTGCGGCGTTATGGGAGCATCTATCTCTCGGAAGGCCGCGAGGTTAATCGCGATCTCTACGATTCACTGGCGCACTTGCTGGTGGTCTGGCCTGCTGGTGGTTTCTGTACCAGTCGTAATGAGAGTCAGGTTTGTAGGGTG
>CAYLTY010000468.1:0-2454 GCA_964386705.1 uncultured Planctomycetaceae bacterium | reverse complement strand
GCTGTGGCGTTTCATCCCCGCTTGTTGGCGGCGTCGGGAAAGCTGCCCGGCTGGCGACGTGCGGAAGACGCCCCGGAGGATTGCGCGGGCCGGATCTTCTTCATTCCGCTGCCGAGCGATGCCGTGGTTCCCGGCGGTTGGAAAGACAAGGCTCGCGAACAAGGGGCGACGGTCGTCAGCGGTCTGGAAGATCGCGCGAAAATGACGGCCGCAGCGATTGCCAATTTGCCAGCAGTGACTGCGGCTCCGCCAAATGAAACTGCGAGCGGCGATGATGGAGCGCTTCAACCGAACACAGAACCAGTTGAACTCGATGCGGATCTGGTGGCCGACTTTCACGCATTGGGCACGTGCTGGCTGCTGCTTGAGCTGCTGACGCGCCATATGCACCACTTCAACAGCTACGACGAAACATTTCTGAGCAAGACCTCGGTTGAGGCGGCTTATGCCGCCATCGAGGGTAGGACGGACTATGCCAAGGACCGGCTGCGAGCGTGCTTCGATCTCATGGCCGAGGCTCGCGAACGCTTTTACCCCGTCGATTGTTACTTGATTGAGCTTTGTCTGTTGACTCCCGATCAGGCGAAAGAGTCGCTGAAAGACCTGTTGCGCGGAACGCTGCCGGTGAATTACTTGCTGAAAGGTGAGGACGCCGAGCAGATCGTGGCCGCGCAACCCGAATTGCAGACACTGCTCAAAGAAGCCTGGGCTCGCGGTGCGGCGGATATAGTCGGTGGCGATCATCGCGAAGTCGCCAGCCCGCTGGTGCCGCTCGAATCAACGCTGCATGACTTGGAGAAAGGTCGCGAGACGTTCCGACGGCTATTTGATCGAGTGCCAACAACTTGGGCGCGGCGACGATATGGATTGTCGACGCTAATACCGCAGATCTTGCAGAAGTATGGGTATCATTCCGGACTGCATGTCTTGTTAGACGACGGTATCTACCCGGATCGCGAGCAGAGTAAATTGCGCTGGGACGGATGTGATAGCAGTTCGGTGGATGCTTATACGCGCATTCCGCTGGCTGCTGACTCGGCAACGACATATTTGCGTCTCCCGCAGCGTATGGCCGAGACCATGCAGAGCGATCAGGTTGCGGCTCTCGTGTTGGCGAGATGGCCGGACGTGAAATGTCCGCTGGTGGATGATCTGCGGCGAATTCAGAAATACGCGCCGGTTCTAGGGCGAGCGGTCACGTTCGACGAGTACTTCCAGCACTCCAGTTCGACAGGCGGTTGGGGGCTGGACGACAAGAATTATCTCGCCCCGTTCTTGACGCAGGCTGTTGCCAGACGCGAGGAAAGACCGCTCAGTCGTTATGTGCAACATGCGAGTAATTGTGCTCGGTATGAAGTGGCTGAATGGCAAGCCCATGTGACTCAGGCTTTATACAGTCGTGCGATTGATGGCGAAGCGGCTTTTCAGCGTCGGGACAAACTGGAAGCTGCTGGGCCCGATACTTACGGCATCGACCGAACTGATGGTGCTACCGCACGTGAAGCGGCTGAGGAAATGCTCGCTGAGTATCAATCCAGGGCATCTTCTTCGGTCAGTAAACTCATACTTTCTGGCGCTGGAACAGAACGTGGCTTTCTGGTGACGAACCCTTTGTCGTTTCCGCGCCGCGTCGTTGTTGAACTTCCAGAATCCGGTGGGCCGCCGAAGGTGGACGGGCCGGTTAAGGCGGTGCAGTTCGACGGCACTCGCAAGCTGGTGATGGTAGACGTTCCCCCTGCGGGCTTTGCCTGGCTTGCTGATGGGCAGGGAGGAGCTACTACAAAACCGCAGGCTGGCTCTCCACTGGCGAATGGATTGATGCTGCAGAACGAGCTATTCGAAGTGCAGCTCAGCGACGTGACCGGCGGCCTGCAGCGGCTCAAGCATCACGGCCGGCATCCCAATCGATTGAGCCAGCAACTGGCTTTCCGTTTCCCTCGCGAGAAGGTCTTCAAGCGTGGATCTGGCGACAATGCGGAAGAGATCAAGACCTGGTATTCGGAGATGCGTTATCGGTCGTCACGCGTGACGAGCAGCGGGCCGCTGCTGGGCGAGATCGTCACAGCAGGCGACATCGTCGATCCGTCCGATGGGTCGAAGCTGGCCGATTTCGAGCAAACCTTCCGCGTTTGGCTGGGGCGTCCGCTGCTGGAAATCGAGATTTCGATCAATCCGTTGAAGATGCCTGAAGGTGATCCGTGGAGCAACTATTTTGGATCCCGCTTCGCATGGCATGACAGCGGAGCGGCGTTCTCCGGATCGCTGTACGGGGTTGCTCAACCGCTGAAGATGGAACGTATTGAGAGCCTGGATTTCCTGGAGATCGCCAGCGACGCCGAACGTACCACGATTGTGCCGTGTGGCCTGCCGTTCCATCGCAAGACGGGCATGCGGATGGTCGATTCGCTGCTGATCGTGGATGGCGAATCCGAGCTCAAGTTCCGTTTTGTGATC
>CAYLTY010000467.1:0-2457 GCA_964386705.1 uncultured Planctomycetaceae bacterium | reverse complement strand
GAGTCGCATTCACACCGCTTGGGACAGCCTGAAGACTTTTGTCGCTCGGTTTCTCATCAGGTTGCTTGCCGCCTGGTGATGAAGCCGACTGCGGGACGAACTCTGCCAAACTGAGAAAGCCATCGCGGTCCGCGTCCCGGCGCTCAAACCACTTCCTGGCTTCTTTGTCTTTTCGATCGCGGCCGAACTCGGCCAAGGTCAACTGGCCGTCCTGGTCGGTGTCGAGTTCCGCAAACTTGCCGACGCGCGGATTGTCAGGCTTGGCTTTCGCGGTTTCCTTTGCTTCAGGCAGAGTGTCGACAGTCGAAGCTGTATTGGTGACCTTGAGGGCGGAATCCGCAGGCGAAGACGTTTCAACGGCGTCGCCAGCTTGTTGTGATGCAGGAGGACTCTCGCTTTGCGACCGCGAATGACAACCGGCGACGCCGGCCAGACAACAGGGCACGACGATGGCGCCAAGTAATATCATTATCTTCATAATAAGGGGTAACTCCTGCAGTCTATTGGGCAGTGACTCGTGTCATGGTTCGGTTTACTTCACTGCTCCGAATCTCGACCACGAGTTGGCGGGCCAATAAAGGTATGTCACAACACCCGTGATTTCGCCGTGTGACAAGAATCCGAAGTTGCGGCTGTCGTGGGACAGGTTGCGGTTATCACCGAGTACGAAATACGAGCCGGCCGGAACCGTCTGCGCCGAGAGAGTCAACGGCTTTCCCCGTGCGCCGTTGTCGGCATCGGAGCCTTGCTGCTGGGGCTCGTCGTTAATGAGCAACTCTCCGTCCTTAATCTCCACCGAGTCGCCTGGTAGCCCTACGATCCGTTTGACGAAGTTTTGGTGACGGTTCTCTGGATTGCGAAAGACGATGACCTCGCCGCGATGAAACGTATGTGTCGAGATGTTGAGCTTGTTCGTCAGAATGCGATCGCCGGGAACCAGCGTCGGAGACATGCTCGACGAGGGAATGAGGAACGCTTCAGTCACGTTGGCTCGCAGGAAGAACGCCAGCCCAATGCTGTACGGGACGCTCGTCAGCAACAACAACACATAGACCGCGAGATGGTTGTAGTCCCGCAACGTGTAGTTCTGGCCGCTCAGAGCCTGCGCGATGTGTCTGGCATCGACCGCCGCCCAGATTGCCGCTCCCAAGTAAATCAGCAGGCAGCCGCCAAACAGAAACAGCGATGCGGTCGACGTCGCGAAAAACGACATGCCGACCACAAGCGGGCCAAACAGCGCGAACGAGCCGAAGAGGATCAGTCCTCGCGCCGCCCGTCCGCAGTAAAGCTGTCCCAGCCCCGGACAGCACATCGTCAGCGACATCGCCAACCAGGGAATGCGGGTTCGAGATGATTCAGCGCTCATCGGAAATCTCCTCAACCGGCTCGATCATGGCCATCTCGGCATCCGGAGACGCAACCACAAAAACGCTCACGATGCTGTAGAGCCGCACCGCGAGCACCAGCGCCGCTGCCGAGCAAACCAAATAGGGAACCGCTCGCTGCCAGGCCGTCTTCCGCGCGGACTCAACGTGCGACGAGCTCGTTGCCTGACGAGCCGACTCTCGCACTGCCGACATGACCCGATCGGTCAACTCAGTCGGCGGCGATTCGCCGCGCCGCGCGTCGAGCCACGTTTGATATTCGTCGTCAGAATTCATGGTCGTTCCAGATGAGTTGAT
Source organism: uncultured Planctomycetaceae bacterium (assembly GCA_964386705.1). Lineage (GTDB taxonomy): Bacteria > Planctomycetota > Planctomycetia > Planctomycetales > Planctomycetaceae > AM-0621. The sequence goes on along the minus strand of CAYLTY010000467.1, from coordinate 775 downwards.
GGATTGAGTTCGTGTTGGCTGGCGGGATTGAGGTCACTCAGCACTTCACGCAAGCGCTGTTTGGCTCGGCTGACGCGGGATTTGATCGTTCCCAATTCGACTTCCTCGATGAGCGCGATCTCGGCATACGGCAGTTGTTGAATCTCCGCCAGTACGAACGCCGTGCGCTGTTCGAGCGGCAGCAGGTCCAACGCCGCATCCAGCCGAGCGTGCATCTCGCGGCTCAACACCACGTCCACCGGCTGAGCTGTCCGGGCTTCGACGTCGAACTCAGAACCAAGCATCGTCGTTGCGGACGACCGCTTGAGATGATTCAGACATCGGTTCCGCGCGATCGTCAGCAACCACGTCGAGAACTGCGACCGCCCGGCATCGAACGAGTTCAACTTCCGAAACGCCGCGACAAATACCTCTTGCACGATGTCTTCCGCATCCGGCGCGAGCCGCACCATGTTTCGGACAAACAGAAACACCCGCCGCTGATGCTGCTCGACCAACTCCCGAAACGCCTCCACGTCCCCGGCCAGAACCCGCTCAATCAGTATCCGTTCCGCATCCATCCGGTCTCGCCAGTCAGAACTTTTCGGCCAACGGAAGTAATACAACTCAAACGTCAATAGGTTCCCAGGAATCTTTGAGGCCAGTTGAGCAGAGTCGTTGCAGCGTTGTCGGTGGTTTCTTGCGGTTACAGATACTCACTAAGCCTCCGATCAAGGTGATCCAATTCGTCGGCATAGTGAAATTGTAGGGTGGGACCAGCGCAGCGCCGGCCCAC
>CAYLTY010000466.1:0-2488 GCA_964386705.1 uncultured Planctomycetaceae bacterium | reverse complement strand
CACGAACGAAGTCGCGGATATCAGGAGCAACGTCGGCCAACTCCGGCGGCTCCCAGCGTGCGTGTGCAGCGCGGATCCGAGCCAGTGTCGTCTGCGGAAATGCCGGTTTGCCAGTCAAAAGGCGGTAGGCAGTGCAGCCTAGGCTGAACAAATCTGCCCGTTCATCCACAACCTGCCCGCGAAGCTGCTCCGGCGCCATGTAGGCAGGCGTTCCGGCAATGGCCTGACGCCCCGCGGGCATGTCCTCGATCGGATTCGCCAGACCAAAATCCATCAGCCGAATCGTGCCGTCCGAAAGCCGCATCACATTCGAAGGCTTGATGTCTCGATGCACCACCTGTCGCGAGTGCGCATAAGTCAGACCATCCACCAGTTGAGCGAACGCAGATCGGAACTCGGCATCTGAGAGCGGCCCCTTCGAGCGCAGGACCTCGTCCAGACTCGTTCCGCAGCAGAACTCCATGACGATGAAAAATGACCGGAACGCCTGAAAACGCCCCAGCATCCGCACGATGTTCGGATGGTCAAAAGATTCAATCAGCCGAGCCTCGCGCTGGAACAGCCGCAGCGCCTGCGCGTCGTAGACCAGACGATGACTCATCATCTTCAAGGCGACGATCTGCCCCGAGTGAATGTCTTCCGCCTGATAGACGATGGCCATTCCGCCCCGGCCCAGTCGCTTCAGGATGCGGTACTGACTAAGGGTCTTGCCCGTGAGCGCATCACGTCCGCGCTGCCCGAGACGATCCGCCAGCAGTTGCGTCAGCACTCGACTGACGACCGGATAACTCGATGCGAGTTCTTCAAACACGCGTGCCGGCAAAAACTTTGCCTGGACGATGCCGCGCGCCTTCACATCCGCGGTGCGAGGCTCGTCCGTGAGGAGTGCCATCTCACCGAGGATTTCTTTGCTAGTGCTTACTCCCAGCAGATGCGGCTCACCACCGCCATCACTCGCATGAATTTCGGCTTCACCTTTTTCAATGATGAACAAACCGGTGCCGGGATCACCCTGTCGCATCAAGTATTCGCCGGGCTGAAAGCTGACGGACTCCAGCCGCGATTCGATTTTGCTGACCAGCGAGGGCGGTAGCAGTGAGAACGGGCGCGTCTGCCCCAGCAACGAGTGCTGAGCTTGTTTGTAGCCGCCATCCAGAATGTGCATCGAGCTGTCGTCATCCAGCTCAATCGTCGTGACTTCGTGATCCGAATGCGGCGTAATGTAGGTGTCCATGACGGGATCGGCCGCTCCCTGTTTGCCAAAATCCTTGGTCGAGTCCATATCCGACAGCGAAATCCTTTCCGGGAACTCCGATTCCAATCGATCCCGCAATCCAGGGAACCGGGCAGCGAACTCTTCTACTTCCGGAGGTGGAGCAATGTTGCCGCAGGTCTGCCGCAGCGCGAACTCATTCGCCACGATCTCCCACGACCATTTCTCAGGAACCACGGCCAGCCGTTCGGACAGCACCCGCAAGTAGACTTCAGCCGGTAATCCTAAACCACGCACCCAGCGTTCGGCCTGGTCATGCAGGAAGATACCAACGCAATCTTCGACAGAAATCTGTGCCTGCTGCTGAACGTACTCCAATGCGGCGACAGGGGCGTGCGACGTGCGGTTCTGCGAGTCAATGAACCGCAAAACTCCGGGCGACTTCATCAGGGTACGCTCGCGGTCGGCGAACAGATTGGTCGGCGGCGTCCGATCATTACTGGTCGAAATATCGTTGAGGGGCCCGCTCATAACAACACGTTCCGGTGAGTACTTGCCAGCGCTCGTGAAGCGCGCCAACTGGCGAACACTTCCCGAACACTCCCGCCGTTCTCGTCGCAAAACGGAAAGGATCAACAAGTGTGAATATCAAAAGGCACCGGCGCCAATGACTTACCGCGAATTCTTCGGTTATTTCCAGTAGACGAGCAAAACAAACATCACAACTAAGCTGATCACTGCGATCGTCGGCAGCGAGGGTAAGAACGCGATTGGCACCAGCAATCCCCACTTCAGCTTGATCAGCAGCGGCGACAGCCAGAACGAATCGATCACGACGCCGCCAATGAACGCCCACATCATCAGGATCATGCCGACTTGCTTACGCTGAGCCTGTTGATCCGGCGGCAAATCCTTGAATCGCAAGCTCTTAGCAGCAGCGGGGGCCGGCTTCGCAGCCTCTGCGGGAGCTTCCTTTTCGGTTGTCCCCTTCTTGGATTCCGCTTTCGGGGGCTTGGTCGCCTTCGCGGCAGCCGGTTTCGATCCAGCGTCGTCTCGCAGTCCGGGCGCGTAGAACTTCGCAATGGCAGCGTTTACAGCAGTCGGAGTTGCCATCACGCGCCGCATCGGCACGCCGAACCGCAACCGCAATTCGTCTTCGCACTGATGAGTCGGCTCATCCGCGCAGGCCACCATCAGGCGGTTGTCGTCGATGAACAGTGGCAGCAACGAATTCCGCGAACTCTCCGCAAGCCGGACATGAAAGAAGTAGTCCTC
>CAYLTY010000465.1:0-2507 GCA_964386705.1 uncultured Planctomycetaceae bacterium | reverse complement strand
TTGTCGTAGCAGATGTAGAGGAAGTCCGTACCGCGCTCGAGGGCGCCCGAGAGGTGGCGCGACGCCTGGTCGCCCGCGCGGAACAGGCCGGCCAATCGTGTAATGGCCCAGGTCAGCCAACCCAGCAGCACAAGAAAAATCACCCAACTGACTAACGAACGGCCCGGATGAGAGAGCAACAGGACACTGAAGCTGAGTCCGTGAAAACAAAAGGTTATCGCGGTAATCAGCGGCGGATAACGGATCGCGCAGACCATCAGCGACAGGAAGTAATAAAACCGGAACGCGCTTTCCTCACCGAGGTCGAAGTGGCACAGCAATCCCACGAAAACCGACTCCAGCGCAGAAACCGCCAGCGGCCATTCGCTGAGGAAGACGCGGCCACGCAAGCTCCAGTAGGAATCGAACAGCGTGTAGATCGCACCGATGCCCAGAATGATGTTCAGCAGGAACACGTCGCGCGCGCTAGAGTGAGGCAGTTCATCCCGCGCAATCAGATTCACGAGCGCGAAGCCTGCGAGGACTCCAAACCAGCGAATACGAACGGTGATCGCTTCGGCGGCGAGGTCGAACGGGAAGCCGATCAAACGACCGGAATCAGCGGATGACGATTGTTCGGGAGCCATAGCCAAGGGTGCCTGATGTGAGTGTCCAGAAGCTCCGATGATCACAGCGGCAGATCAAGTTCGCGACGCAGCAGCGCCGCCGTCATCTCACCCAGAAACGCGAGAATCACGCCCACGAACAACACGCCAGTCGCCGCCTGAGTGTTCCGCAGCTTCATGATCTTCCAGACCATCCACACCACCACGAACTGTCCGAGAATTCCCGCCAGCCATTCCAGACTGAGCCAGACAAAATGCGTTGATGTCCAAGGAGTCGTTTGCAATCCGGAACTCCAGGGGCCGAACAACACGAGCGCCGCACTGGCCAGCAGCAATCGCAGCCCGGCAGACCAGCCGAGAAACTGGTTCACGCGGTTGAGGGGCGAAATCGACATCGTCGGCGCAGTCAGATACCAGTGACCCAGGAGCATTCCTGCGACCGCGCTGCCGGAAAGCAGTCCTAGCGAAATCTCCGAAATCCAGTAGAGCGTGCCCGTCAGTGTTTGAAGTTGTTCGAGCGACAAGCTGGAGAGCGCGACGGCCGCCATCGATAGACCAGCGATAGCGAACGCGCAGGCTGCTCCGGCCCGTCTCCGTTCGAGCGTCCACATCACGGAGCCCAGAAAAGACCCGACGGCAATGGCTCCCGTCAGCACTTGCAGAGCCGTCGTCGACAACACCGGCGCGGCGTCCGCGAGCGTGGCTGTCAGTTTGCCTGCGGCGACAGTTGCCAACACGGACAAACCCAAAGTGACAAGCATCTGAATGCGAAAGAACCCGGATGTCACCTGGGCTCGCGGCATCACGCACCACACCACACTCAAGCCGCAAATCAGCCGAATCGCAAACTGCGTAATCACGAACTCGCAAACCTTTCCAGAACGGGAATTTGGGCCATTCTGGCCAAACACCAAATTGAAAACAGGACGTATTCGATGAACTGTAGCAGGAGTATGCTTGCGAACCATGAAGCCCCCATCGGCTGTCGTCATCAGCTGGAAGACGACACCTCAGGGCTCGCGATGACCTGACGTCTGCGTTCGGAACACAGTGGGCCAAGCCATGACTACCCGACCGACGATCCGCGTCTTGTTGATCGAAGATAGTCCGACGGACGCGGACATCCTCAGCATCTCACTCAATGAGGTCGCGTCGGCAGCCTTCGCCATCACCTGGGTTGAGTCACTCGCGGATGGACTGCAGCAACTCAGCACGTATGAGTCTGCCTTTGATGTCGTGCTGCTCGATCTGAACCTGCCGGATAGCTACGGCCTCGATACGTGTGCGAAAGCCCACAATCAATCGCCATCCGTGCCAATCATTGTGCTCACCGGACTGGACGACGAGGAGGGCGCTCTCGCGGCGATGAAAGTGGGCGCTCAAGACTACCTCGTGAAGGGCACGATCGACGGCAAGCTGTTGACGCGCTCTATTCGCTACGCGATCGAGCGTCAGCGATCTCAAGATTTGCAAAGACAGGCCGACGAGCGCGTGCGTCTGGTGACTTCGCAACTCCCGGCGGTCATCTGGACGACAGACGCGGCGCTCACGTTCGTGGCACCGACGTCGCAGTTCCTCACCCGCGATTCCGCAAGGGGCGATGTACTCGGTCTGAACCTGAGAGATGTGCTCACCAGCAGCTTTGCAAGTAAAGACATCCTGCAGGCTCATCAACAAGCCTTGGCGGGCCAATCGAGCTCAATCGAGGTCCGCTGGTCGCGGCGTACGCTGCTGTTGCACGTCGAGCCGCTGCGCGATTCAGTGACTCGAGTGATCGGCACAATTGGCATCTCTCTGGATGTCACCGAGCAGAAACGCATGCGCGACGAGTTGAGCGCAGCGCGACACGTTCAACAGGCGCTCTTCCCGAAGTCGGCTCCGGTTGTTCCGGGCTTTGACCTT
>CAYLTY010000464.1:0-2518 GCA_964386705.1 uncultured Planctomycetaceae bacterium | reverse complement strand
GCCAACGCGGAGGAAACGCCCGCCTTTCGCGAACTGTACAAATCCGAAATCAACAACCTCAGTCTGCGACCGGGCTGGATGCGCGCGCCGAGGTTGATTCGCCCGGCTCCCGCACGATTGGGTGTGTCCTACGATCCTGAGCTTGCCGAGAAAGGCCTCGTGCGAATTACTCGCGTCGAGCCTGGCAGTCCCAGCGCGTTGGGCGGCATCGAGAGTGGCGACGAGATCCTGGAGTTCGCAGGTCAGGTGGTGAAAGACTGGCCGGACTTTCGCACGCTGGTCGTCACCGCAGACTCCGAGACGGACGCCGTCTTGAAACGCGGTGATGAAATGATGACGGTGAAGCTCAAGCTGCGGGGCGAGCCGATTCGCGTTGGATGTAAGACTCAAACCGACGAGGCCGAGCCGGGATGTGCGATCGTCACCGAGGTCACGGCAGGAACTCCGGCGGATGTGGCTGGCCTGCGAGTCGGTCAGCGCATCTGGCAGATCGCCGGAGAGCCGATGTCGAAGCCCGATTCGGCTGCCGCGCTCTTTACGGCAGCCAGTCCCGTTGAGGTTCAGATCGAGGAATCTGGTCGAATCCGAACGCTGATGCTCAAACGTGTTGAAAAGCGGTGATGGTCTAAAGTCGATCTTTGCAGGACTTACGGCTTTTCCAGAAATTCTTGTACGGGGCAGCGACCGAACTCCCACTAATAGAGCGTGAAACAATCGCGTAACGCGAAACGACGCTTTCGAGGAGTTCGGCCATGAGACTTACTTTACGGACATTGCTGGCCTATCTGGATGATGTGCTCGAACCTGAGCATGCCCGCGAGATCGGCAACAAGGTGAACGAGAGCGGCTATGCGTCGATGCTGATGAACCGCATCCGCGAAGTGACTCGCCGGCGCCGCCTGCTGGCTCCGGATCTAACGGGGCCGCAGATGGGCCTTGATCCGAACACGGTGGCGGAATACCTCGACAGTACGCTTGGTGCGGAGTTCGTGGCGGACGTCGAGAAGGTCTGCCTGGATTCGGACATGCACTTGGCCGAGGTCGCGGCGACGCATCAGATCCTGACGCTGGTGCTGGGCGAGCCGGTTGATGTTCCGGCTCGCACTCGCGAACGCATCTACGCGTTGGGGCCTCGCGGGTCTACGTCTGTGACCGTCGCGGATGGCCCGTCGGCGCAAACTACTGCCGCGGCCGTAGTCGCCGAACCGGTTGTTGTGAAACCCGCAGCTCAGGTCCATCCGGCAACGCGCGTCGCGCGAGACGATATTGATACCACCGTTCCGGACTATTTACGTCCCGCGCCGTTCTGGCAGCGCTTCGCACCGCTCGCGTTGGCCGTAATTGTGCTCGGCGGCTGGGCTGCCATGATGTATCGCGAGGTCGCTCCCAAGAAGCCAGCTGAGTCCGACGTCGCTTCCCGGTCCGCCTCAGAGAGTAAAGAGCCTTCAACGGAAGTAACTTCGGACGCGACGACCGAAAAGCCCGGCGAGTCTACTGCAGTTGCTGCAACGACACCTACTGTGGATTCAACATCCACCGAGCCGATCGCTCCATTCGTGCGCAAGCCAGCGAACGGCGCTACTGATCCTGCAACTGTTGCTGAGACCACATCTCGGACGACCGAGCCGTCCACCACCGTGGCCGCGACAACCACGCGTCCGATGCCAACCGATACTCAGGTGGCGTCAGCGACAACCAGCAAGCCCACGGTTGACCCGCTACCTCTAACTCCGGTGAATGAAAACAAGGTCGAGCCCGCATTTGAACCCAAGGTGGTGCCGACTCCAGCAGCACCGGCTGAACCCGTCGTGCCACTGCCGGAGATGTTCTATTCATCCCGTACCGGCCTGATGGCTCAGTCTTCTAACAAGGGCTGGCTGATCATGCCCAAGCGTGCCACGGTTCGTTCCGGCGACCGACTGGCAACTCCGGTTCCGTTTACTTCGACGCTGGAAGCTCCAGTTCTGGGACTGACGGTTGAACTTGCTCCTGGCACGGCGATCGATGTTCTGGGAGCTACTTCCAAAGAGGCCCTCACGCTGCGGATTCTTAGAGGTCGTGTAGCCTTCAAGCGTGCGGCACGCACAGACGATGAACCGCTGACGATCGGTCTGGTTCTCCACAACGAACCCTGCCAGTTGACGTTGCTGAGTTCGAAGTCGCTGTGTGGTGTTGAAATCACTCCGCGCGAGCCCAACTCGTTTGAAGCTGATCTGAAGGATGATACTTATCAAGGTAACCTCGCCGTGGTTGAAGGCGACGTGAAGTTCGTCGGCACGCTCGGCGGGAATCAATCTTTCAAGGCTCAGACGTGGACTTCGATTTCAGTGCGCGATCGTCGCATGATGGACCCGTCCAGTGGCGATTCTCCGCTATTGGTTGTCCCGGATTGGCTTGACCCCAACAAGCCGAAGATGACGGCGACCGAACGCACGAATTCGGTGCGTTTCGAGAAGGAAATCGGTGGTGACTTGCCACTCCGCGAAACGGTTCCGGCTTTTATCGATTCGAACGTGCC
>CAYLTY010000463.1:1071-2583 GCA_964386705.1 uncultured Planctomycetaceae bacterium | reverse complement strand
AGAAGAATCGCTGGTCGGGCCGGTGAATGCAGTCGCTCCGACTGCGGTCACGAACGTGGAATTCACTCGCGTGTTAGGCCGAGTCCTGCGGCGACCGACGTTGTTTCCGCTGCCCGGTTTCATGGCTCGTCTAGTTCTCGGCGAAATGGCCAACGAGTTGTTGCTGGCGAGCATTCGAGTTGTTCCCGAACGACTTCAGAAAAGCCATTTCGAGTTTGAACATCCCGAATTGGAAACCGCCCTGCGAGCGGTCTTGGATCGCAAGCTGCCGTTACAGAAATGAGCGATGAGATGAGCACTTTCCGATTGATCCGCGAGCAAATCATCTCGCGCCCCTTGGACGAAGTCTTCGCGTTCTTCGCTGATGCGCGGAACCTGCAAACGCTGACTCCGCCGTGGTTGCAGTTTGAAATCCTGAGTCCCGGCGAAATCGAAATGCGAGTCGGCTCGATCATTCAGTACGCGCTGCGAGTTCACGGCCTCCCGGTCCATTGGACGACCGCCATCACAGTCTGGAATCCGCCGCATGAATTCGTGGATGTCCAACTGCGCGGCCCGTATGTCCTGTGGCACCACCGTCATACTTTTGAGGCGGTCGGAAGCTCCACGCGGATGATCGACGAAGTCAACTACCGGCTGCCGCTCGGCTGGATAGGCCGAGCGATGCACTCGTTGATCGTCCGGCGCGACCTGAAAACGATCTTTGACTATCGCCAGCAGACGATAAAGCACCTGCTGGAGTCGGGAACGGGCACGATCGCTTTTGACTCGTCCGCACACCGGGATGTGCTTGCCGTTTCCCCAAATCACGAACGGTCGCCCGTCTAGATCGCCTCAGCCGCCCGGTTGCAGACGAGCCGAGGTGTCTGTGCCTCGGAGCGCGATCCAGATTGACGCGAATTCGCCGAATACGACACGAAAATCGGAATCAGTAAAGATTCTGAGTTAAGCCTTTGAAGTCTTACCGGTCTCTCTGACATGAACGATTTGAACGATTTGCTGAGTGAACAATCGAGGGTCGATTGGCATCGGCAAGTCAAGAATCCCCCACACGGAGAGAGTGTCATGTTGAATCGAAGGTTTTTCCTAAGTGTCGCGGCGATGGCCGCGATTGGTGTTGTTCAAGGACCGGTCTCGACGGCGTCTGCAGCCGAAAAGGATATCGTCACGACCGCGGTCGAGGCCGGTTCGTTTAAGACGTTGGCAGCCGCGTTGAAGGCTGGTGGATTGATCGAGACGCTACAAGGTAAGGGCCCGTTCACGGTCTTTGCTCCGACGGATGAAGCGTTTGCCAAGCTGCCAGCCGGAACGGTCGAGACGTTGCTGAAGCCGGAGAACAAAGCTCAGCTCGTGTCGGTGCTGACGTATCATGTCGTGGCTGGCAAGGTGGCGGCGGCTCAAGTCGTGAAGCTGGATGCGGCCGCGACAGTGAATGGTCAGCGAGTCAACATCAAGGTCGAAGAGGGCAATGTGCGAGTCGATCAAGCGACTGTCGTAAAGGCTGACATTCAT
>CAYLTY010000463.1:0-1061 GCA_964386705.1 uncultured Planctomycetaceae bacterium | reverse complement strand
CCTCTGGCGACAACATTCCGGCGACGGCCGCGAAGGCGGGGACGTTCAAGACGTTGCTCGCGGCCGCGAAGGCGGCTGGGCTGGTCGAGGTGCTGTCGGGTGACAAGCCACTGACCGTGTTCGCTCCGACGGACGAGGCGTTTGCGAAGCTGCCGGCCGGTACGGTTGAGAGTCTGCTCAAGCCAGAGAACAAAGAGAAGCTGGCGGCGATCCTTAAGTTTCATGTTGTCGCCGGCCGCGTGTTCTCGAACGACGTGCTCGTCAAGAAGGAACTGAAGACTGTTCAAGGGGGCATGTTGACTGTCGCGATGAAAAATGGTGCTCCGACCATCAACGGTGCCGGACTCGTCGCGACCGACATCGACGCGTCGAACGGAGTCATCCATGTGATCGACAGCGTGATGTTGCCACCAGCCGCGACGGCCAAAACATCTCATGTGACTCCGGCTAAGCCTCAGTATGTGGCTCACGTCTGCCCGACCTCCGGTCAAGTGACGTATGCCTTGGCTCAGCCAGCTTACCGACAGTGATGCCCATTACGTGAGATGCCCTGTGCTGGGGCTTTTCGGAGCTCCAGTCGACTCCGCGAGAACACTTTAGCCGTCGTTCGGCTCAGGTGTTCTTCGCGTTGTGTAAATGAACTCAGTCTCGAGGCGCGATTGACCAACATTGGCGTTCATCATGCTTCTTCAGATCGCATACGCCGTCAACATTCTCATTCTGGTTCCCGCTGCACTTGCGACGATGAGCTCAAACAGATGTGCGATGCTGGTCGTGCAGTCCAAGTTTCCGGTCGATTCACCGTTCCGAATCCTTGTCGGCTGTTTGTGGACTGGGATCTTACTTTGTTCTGCTGGCGGGCTGGTCCTGCCGAAGCAGATGGTGGGAATTCTGCTGCTTCAGGTCATCTACAAAGCTCTATTTCTTGGACTTGTCATTTTCCCGCTTTGGCGAACTCGCGGGCTGAATGCCATACCATTGGGAATCACGGTCAGCTTCGTTCTGATTGTTTTGATTTGGCCATTGATCCTTTGGGCAGAATTTCCGTCGTTATGATTTCT
>CAYLTY010000462.1:0-2628 GCA_964386705.1 uncultured Planctomycetaceae bacterium | reverse complement strand
GAAAGGGTTCTCTGATGCGCGGCAAGACTTCCGCTTTGATTCAGCATCCGGTGTCAGTAACAGCCACTTCGATGCGATCTCTTACAAGCCGAGCAGAGAGCGTCAGCGTACCACCATTGCTCATGGATTCGCAGCCGTTGCGGATCAAGTTGCTGAATGCAATCGCGAGTTGCTTCTCATCGGCCAATGCACAAGGGAGTTGGTCCGGAATATCCCAGACCAATTGGACGTTCTCTGGCCACGAGTCCGTCGGCACTGATTTTCGAAGGCACTCCAGAACTGAAGTGGCCTGCAGGTTCGCAGTGGGCAGTTTTGCGAATTCTGACAAGGCTGAGATCACGGAGTCTGAAGCCGTCACTTGTCGTTCGATGCGCTCAAGGTGTTCGGCAACTTTTTCGGGAGTCGCGTTCTTCGCATTTTGTAGATAATACACCGACGTTCGCATGACGTTGAGCGGGTTTCGTAATTCATGAGCAACTCCGCCTGCGACGCGGCCAATAGCGGCCAAGCGTTCGACTCGCATCAAGCGATCATTTAAGGCTGTTTCATAGGCATCTTGTATGATGGCAAGATCGAGGTCCATCAAAGAATTTACTGCCTGTATTGTCACCGCCAGTTCTTCGGGATCGGCTTCCGCAGGCCAGTTCAGTCGAAGAGCTTGCACCAGTCCTTTCCGTAAGCGAGAGACTGCAGCTTCAACATACACCTGCTTCAAGCCGATCTCCACATGGCGATAGCCGACGCGAAACCGCCGCTCGACGTAAGCTAAATCGTAAGGTCCGGTGACGAGTTCTTTCAGCCATGCAATCAGCGTCAACTTCAGTCTTTGGACTTGTGCCTCTCCACCTGTAATGACGCGACGGGTCTCCTCGTGTTCGCCCAACTCGCGATAGAAGTCGTCGACCAACTCTGCGAAGGAGGGCTCGACGAGTTTACCAGCTCGCATCACCAAGTCGGCGTCGCGCGGTGTCCATCCAACGTATTTTTGAATGTCTTGATACCGCTGGAAGAGCTCATCGACACGTACATCAAGCGCCACAGCCGACCTCTTTGGGAAGCAACTTAGGACCGATCAAGTAGGATCACTGTAGCTTTCCCACCTAAGCATTCCGATGGATAATTCTGTCTAAATTCCTTCGAAGATTCATGCAGTAAACACGCCGAGACGGCCACCGCACGTTGACTAACTGTCTTCAAGCTCCCACTCCAGGAAGAGCTCAAAGCTTTCTGCGTCAGTGGCAAGCAATTCGTCGATCTGGCATGGGTCCAGCAAGGCCGAGCGCTTGTCCGCTGCGATCACGAAACCTTGTGAAGCGATGATCGTGCCACCCGCGACAACCACTCGAGTCTCAGAAATGACGTTGGCCTGCTGTTCCCGGAATTCCTTCAACGACAGTGTCGGTTTCAATGAAGCCTTCTGATTGGCCGGGAGATTGAGCGACAGCTTCCTGCGATTGCCGGTTTGGATGAACCGTCCCTGCGCGATGATCTGGCCGTTTTCATCTTTGAACGTGCAGAACTTTTCCAGTGCAGCAGCCGAGGGAAACTTCGCGGTGGTGAGGGTCGCATAGGGCTCCTCGCGTCGCACCCAGGTTGCGTCCAGCACCTTGCCACCAGCTGCAGTGATTCGCCGGCAGTCGGAGTCTTCCCGCGCATCAAATGCCGCGACAAAGCTCTTGAGTTGCAGTATCCCCTTCTCACCTTTCTCCGTCGAACGCACGTTGGACTGAAAACGGACCCAATCGGCGGATCCATCGGACCGAATCGTAAGGGTCGTCAGTTCGTCGTTGATGATGCAGCCGACGAGCATAAAGAACGCAACGACGAAGAGTGAACTCAGTAGAATGCTTTTCATGACTCAGACCTCACCAGGTTTGAATTGGGCATTGAACGTCTGTGCGGTGTTCATTCAACCTTCCCACCCGGTTCACAGGTGGCACTCGACTCAGAGCGAAGACTGCGCCAAACACTCGGGGGAGGCAAAAACGCAGAGCTCCGCCGGGGCCGAGCAAAGGTCGAAGGATCGCCATGCCTGAGAAATGCTGCGTTTTTTTTTGCGAATTCACCTCTGAACTCGTTGAGGACTCGCTAGTGTTCTGCAAAATGCCCGGATCAAAAGGGCCATCCTCAGTCTCGGTGTGCGCGGTGTCGCACAGCGTCGAGAACAGTCGGAGGGTTGCCGCACACTTGGACCACGGCTCTCATCCCAGTCCGTTTTCATCATGACACCCAAGCCGCCAGCCCACATTCTGGTAGTCGATGACGACTTCGACACGCGAGCCAATTTGGCCGATATCTTGTCCGTCTACGGCTACGAGGTCCAAACGGCTGCCGACGCGACCAGTGCTCTGCAATTACTCGATGATCGCGACTTCGATGTAGTTCTGCTCGACTTGAAGATGCCTGGGATGGATGGATTGCAACTTTACAGTGAGTTAAAGCGACGCTCGCCAGCGACGGTTGCCATTCTCATCACGGGCTTCGCTGACATCGAGACGCGTCGGCGCGCGGGACAACTGGGAGTGTGGAAGATTCTCTCCAAACCCGTGGATGTTCCAGCCCTGCTGCCGCTGATCTCTGAGGCCGCAGAACAGCCCCTGCTGTTGATCGTAGAAGACGACCGAGATT
>CAYLTY010000461.1:0-2672 GCA_964386705.1 uncultured Planctomycetaceae bacterium | reverse complement strand
GAACTCGGCCCGATCGATGGATCGCGATTCCAGGTCCAACCCGCTCCCCGTGATTTCGACATTGGTCACGAAGTCGCGGCTGGTTTGCACATCGGAGATCATCGCCTTGTCGGTCCCTCGGGCGACCTGCAGACGCGGAGCGATCTCGGGCAGGATGAGTTCTTGATTCACCGTCATTAGCACCACGACGCTGAGAACCCCGACGAGAACCGGGAACGCGATGCGATACGTCGGCACGCCTGCGGACAAGACTGGGTAAACTTCACGCTGTCGTTGCAGCATGGCAAACACGGCAATGACGGAGACAACCGCCAGCGTTGGTCCGAGCAGGTCCAGAAATCCGAACGACTGAAAGAAATAGTGCTGTGTCATACGCGCGAGCATGGCCGGTACGCCAGCCGAGCGATCTTGAAACTCGTCCGCGTTGGTGAAGGCGTCGAACACGACGAACAGGCCGAACGTGGCAAAGAAGCCAATGGCAAATACGTGCCAGAAGCGTCTCAGCAGATATCGATCGTAGATCGTCATGAACTGGCCTAACGCGGGCTCCGCCCGCTGTCGTTCGACTGATTTCCCGCCCGTTTTCTCTCTTTGAGAGAAGAAGGCGATCCGATTACAGGACGTTTTCGACAATCGGGTCAATGCCACTTCTTCAGAGGGCGTCGCGACTCGTTTTGCCGTTCTGCAGGAGGTCTCTGAGTCGCTCAGCGTCGCCCTCTTGCAATGCTTTTTTGAAGCTCTGCAGCGAATCGGTCAGCTCGCTGAGGCCCGCCAAAACTGCTGCGGAGTTGCCGAGCAAAATCGGCACCCAGATTTCAGGATCGCCAGAGGCAATGCGAGTGGTATCCCGGAACCCGGTGGCGGCGAGTTGACGCTGTTCGGGCTTGAGAATGGAGGCCACTGCGGCTGCAGCCACATGTGGAACATGGCTGGTGGTCGCGACCGCGAGATCGTGAGCTTCCGCGTTCATCGTGACGACCAGTGAGCCCAGCGACTCCCAAAACCGACGTACGGAATCAACTGCCGAGGCTGGTGTAGGTGCTTCCGGCGTCACGACGGTGACTCGCCCCACGAACAGGTCGGCGCGAGATGCTTCGTAGCCGCGTTTCTCAGACCCGGCCATCGGATGCGAGCCGACGAAGTGCACCTGCCCGTCTGGGAGGTGACCGACGTCGCGGCAGATCGGTGCTTTCACGCTGCCAACGTCGGTGATGATCGTTCCCGGACGGCTGACTGCGGCGATGCTTCGGACATCCGCCGCAATCTGGTCAACCGGCGTGCCCACGACGACGAAGTTCCAATCGGCCTCTCCAGTGCGAACGTCTGTCAGGTACGCATCGATAATCCCGGCGTCCACCGCTGACTTCAGCCGATCCGCGTTACGTCCGATACCGATGATGCGGCTGGCGACACCGCGCGCTCTGGCCGCAGCGGCGACGGAACCTCCCAGCAAGCCCACTCCCATAATCGCCAGGACTCGATCATGGGTGGGAGCGGACGTTGTCACTGGGGCCTCTGTGGGCTGAAACGCGATGGTTGGAGACGTTGACGAGTTAACGATACGGCCGATGTGCTTGCCGGCTGAGCCACTACTTTCCGGAACCTTGCTCCGGGGGACCTCCACCGAGCCGCATTCTGACTTCCATCTTGCGATCGCCACGCTTCAGGCTGAGCGTACAGATCTCCCCGGGCTTCTTGCTTTCGATGGCTTCGCGGAAGTCGGCGACAGTTTTCACGTCCTTGCTGTCGACTGCAATGATGATGTCCGCAGTGCTGCGGTCCATACGCTCGACTGTAAACGGTCCGCGACGCTTCTTGACCAGTGTCGGACCGCGAATTCCCGCTTGTTCTGCAGGGCCACCAGGCGTCAGACGTTCCACGACGAGACCGTCTTCCGTTTCGAACACTCGCTGAATGCCGACTTCGGGCCGGTAGACTTTGCCGTGAGCAATCAGGTCCGGCACGACACGCGATACCAGATTCACCGGGATCGCGAAGCCAACGCCGGAACTCTGTCCCGATACGCTCGCAATCGCCGTGTTCATGCCGATCAGTTGACCGTGCAGATCGAGCAGTGGACCACCCGAGTTGCCGGGGTTGATCGCTGCGTCGATCTGAATGATCGACTTGATCGTCCAGTCGTCCTGTACCTGCAGCGACCGATTCAGGCTGGAAACTATACCGGTTGTCAGAGTGCGTTCGAGTTCAAACGGATTGCCGATCGCGAGCACCCGCATGCCGACTTTGAGCTTGCTCGAATCACCCATCGGAATTGGATAGAGATCCGCCTCCGGGGCTTCGATCTTGATGATCGCGATGTCGTTCTGCGGGTCTACACCGATCGGTTTGGCCTCGAAGACATCGCCATTGAACAATGTCACCGAGACGTTCTGGGATTTGGCGATCACATGATAGTTCGTGAGAATGTGGCCCGTCTTGTCGATGACGGAGCCCGAGCCCATGCCTTCCGACTGGTGCTCGATCAGGAAGAGCGCGTCGGTACGGCTGCTCTTGGTGGTGATGTTCACGACACCTTTGTGTATGCGCTCATACACGGAGACGTTGATCAACTCTTCTGCGGTCAGGCCGTCCTGATTGAAGAAGCGTTCAACAGCGGTGGCTGAACGGCGAGCAACGGCTGCCGGGTCTTCTTCCTTGGCAATCACTCGACT
>CAYLTY010000460.1:0-2816 GCA_964386705.1 uncultured Planctomycetaceae bacterium | reverse complement strand
TGATTCTCTACGGAACGAACCAGCTCAGCGGACGGAACCCTTATGTTTGAAGTCAACGAACGGACGATCTGGGACTACTTTCGAGGTCCCGGCAAAGACGCCTGGACAGAGCTGGGCCTGAACTTCACCGCGATGGCAAAGTCGAAAGCGAGTGCTCTCGCCTGGGGAGTTTCCAACCTCGTTCTGCGAGTCGACACGCCCGCGGTGAGCTTTGTCGTCAAGCAGTCTCGCAAGCAGTTGCGCACTCAGATCGACTGGTTCAGCCGCCTGGAACGCGTGTGGCGCGAAGTTGATACCCTGCGTGCCTTGGAAACGCTGACCGCTGCCGGAACTGTGCCACGCGTGCTGTTCGAGGATCGCACGAACTACCTCTTCGGCATGGAGGCGATTGAGGCCGACCACAAGGTCTGGAAAGCGGAACTGCTGGCTGGTGACGTCGACATTGAGATCGCCAAAACGCTGGGAGCATGGCTGGCTCAGGTCCACCGCGATTCCAGCCTCAACGAAGATCTAGCTACTCGATTCGCCGACCGTGAGGTCTTCGATGAACTCCGACTGGACCCGTTCTATCGCTACGTGGCTCAGCACGATGCAGAAGCGATTGCCCCCTTACGACAACTCATTGAACGGACGATGCAGCGGCGCGATTGCCTCGTGCTGGCGGACTTCAGCCCCAAGAACATTTTGCTGACCTCGTACGGACCGGTCGTTGTCGACTTCGAAACCGCTCACTACGGAGATCCAGGTTTCGACATCGGTTTCTTCCTGTCGCATCTGTTGCTCAAGACCGTGAAGCATGCCACACGTGCCGCCGAGTTCATCAAACTGTCCGAAGAGTTCTGCTCGAACTACTTCAGCGGGCTGTATGGTCAGAACCAGTTTCCCGCGTGGGCGGTAGATCTGGATCGCAGTCCGAACTTTGAGTCGCAATGCGTGCAGCATCTCGCCGCGTGCATGCTCGCGCGAGTCGCAGGCAAGAGCCGCGTCGATTATCTGACCGAACCGTGGCAAACGGATCTCGTGCAACGCTTCACACACGAACTTCTGCAGGATCCAGAAACCACATTGTCTGAGGCGTTTGACCGTCTGCTCACTCTGCTGCGCGAGTCTGTGAGCACTGATTCGACGACGAGCACATCATGAGTGAACCGACTGAACCCGCCAGCGAGCAACCGCCGCCGGAGGTTCCACATGATCCTTATTCCGCGTTTCGCATCCCCAGCTATCGCGCGTTCTTCCTCGGGAACGTAACCTCGGTCTTCGGCGTTCAGATGCAGTCCACAGCAGTCGGCTGGGAGTTGTATCAGCGCACAGATTCGAAGCTGGTCCTCGGATTCGTGGGCTTGGTTCAGTTCCTGCCCGTCTTGTGTTTAGCCCTCGTTACAGGACACGTCGCCGACCGCTTTAATCGGCAGACCATCGTCCGGATTACGGCTTCGCTGATTGCGTGCTCATCGTTGGGCTTGGCGGCGATCTCACATTGGAAGCTCGACTACCGCTGGATGTATCTGTGCCTGCTGATCACGGGCGCGTGCAAGGCTTTCCAGCAGCCTGCCAAGACGTCTCTGGTCCCGAACATCGTCCCAGCCGAACAGTTCTCGAACGCGGTCACCTGGAACACAACGGGCTTCCACCTCTCGTGCGTTCTCGGACCCGCTGCCGGTGGAGTATTCCTGGCGTGGCACGACCAGCCGGCTCTGGTTTATCTGCTGGATTTCGCCTGCGCGATGGTCTTTGTGGGAGCGATTTCCATTGTCAAGCAGCACCCTCAAGCGTTGCTCTCGACGGGAGCCAGTAACCGCGCCACGCTGCAAGATTTGCTTGCGGGCTTCAAGTTTCTTTGGCAGCGACAGACCATCCTGGCCGCGATCGCATTAGACATGTTCGCCGTGCTTCTCGGCGGAGCAACTGCGTTGTTACCGGTCTTCGCGGGCGACATCTTGAAATGCGGCGCATCGGGCCTAGGCATCATGCGCCTGGCTCCTGCTGCCGGTGCGTGCCTGATGGGACTGGCGATTGCCCACATTCCGAAGTTCGAACATTCAGGCCGGGTACTGCTCTGGTCCGTCGTCGGTTTTGGTTTCGCGACGATCGGCTTTGGCCTGGCGACTTCGATGTGGGTGGCCACTCTGATGCTGTTCCTCACCGGAGTCTTTGACAATGTGAGCGTCGTGATCCGCCACACACTGGTGCAACGTCTCACTCCCAATGAGCTGCGAGGCAGAGTTTCCTCCGTCAACAGCCTGTTCATCGGCGCATCGAACGAACTGGGAGGCTTTGAGTCCGGGCTGGTCGCCGAGTTCTTCGGTCCGGTCGCGGCCGTTGTCAGTGGAGGCATTGGCACCCTGGGGGTAGTCGCTTTCACCGCCGTCTTTGCGCCGCAGCTTCGAGACTACAAGAAAGACTGAAGGCGGCGAACATAACATGCTCTCGCCCGCCGCGCAGGTCAGTCGAACTTCACTTCGACATCAATAATCGCGAACGGGCTGAATTCGATGCGCAAGCCGTCACCGCTGGGCGGCAGATCGCTGATGGTGCGACCGCGACCATCACGAACTCGAGCCGATGATGGTCTGCGGAACAGCTCCAGATAGACGCTTTCGTAACGCCCTTCGGTCTCCTGCATTCGCAGCGCAAAGCCCTTGCCGAGCGACTGAACCTCGGGTTCAGGTTGTTCCCAATCGCTGGTGCGTTCGACGGGTTCCACCATCAAAGGCCTCAGCTGCGTGACCTGCACGAGACGGGTATCGATTTTATAGAACCAGCCCGTCGGTCCCGAACGCCGGCATTTGCGAGACGCGACTGTCCGCGGCCGT
>CAYLTY010000459.1:0-2821 GCA_964386705.1 uncultured Planctomycetaceae bacterium | reverse complement strand
CATCGAGCGCTCGACTTCCGCAAGGAATTGTTTGTCGGCCGCCGAAGCATCAACACGGGGCATGACCACCACTTGAGCATAGACATGCCCCAGCAGAATCAGACTCAAGAAAGCCGAGCCAGACTGCAGCACGTTTCGCCGAGCCAGAGACCAGGCAACAATGATCAAGCCCGTGCAGAGTACGGGTGCCAGCATCCAGCCTTCGAGGCGCGATTCATTACGCAATGAGCCGAAAGCGAGTCCCGCGAGCAGAATTGCCGCTGCAATTATGCGCAGACTCTGAGCAA
Organism: uncultured Planctomycetaceae bacterium; assembly: GCA_964386705.1. Classification (GTDB taxonomy): domain Bacteria; phylum Planctomycetota; class Planctomycetia; order Planctomycetales; family Planctomycetaceae; genus AM-0621. The sequence goes on along the minus strand of CAYLTY010000459.1, from coordinate 2,534 downwards.
GTGGCCTGACCGAGACACTCGGATTTCGCAACCACGCAGCACACTGGATCAGGCCTTGAGCCACAATCGGTGACAGAGCCGGAAGCGCATAAATCAGGTAGTGGTGATGCTTCCCCGACGAACACGAGAGCAGGCCCAATTGTCCGCCAAACCACCACCAGCAGAACCGGTCGCTGCCGGCTTCTCGTCGAGCAGCCTGAAACGAGCCACCTGCGGCCAGCAAGAAAAACGGCGTCCACGGCATCAGTTGCAACGGCCACTGCACCAGGTAATACCAGAAGGGCTGAGTGTACCCCAACGATCCGGCTGCGCGGCCAAACAGATGCCGCTGCCACAATTCCAGAGCCGACGGCTCGTAGAATGCCACCGCCGCCGGCCAAGCCAGCGCGATACACAATGCGAGGGACATCCCCAGCGGAGACCACCAGCGCCGTAACGCGTTCCAATCGCGTTTTAACAGCAGCCAGCCGACACAGGTAAAGAGCACCAACACGGAACCGAAGGCGACGCCCTTGGCGAGATTCATCAGCCCAAGCAGGATCCAGAACGCCAGGCGACGGCGCTGCAACTGCGTCAGGTTCAGCGTGAGATATCGTGTCTCGACTTCCTGAAACAGGGTGATGGCACCCATCACAAAGGCCAGCAACAACATGTCAGCCTCGGCGAGCCGGGCATACATCACCATGTAGACCGAGGTCGCTTGCACCAGACCCGACAACCAGCCAATGCGTGAATCAAACAGCCGGGTCATCAAGCGAACGGTGAGTAGAACGACGACCACGCCAGAGATGGCGAACGGCAACCGCATGGTCCATTCGTTGAACCTGCCGCCCACCAGGGCACAGATCGCCGCGAGCCACTGCGGCAGCGGCGGCTTTTCGACCCACGAATGATCGCCGATCCACGGCACGATCCAATTGCCGCTGAGAACCATCTGCTTGGCAGTGGCCGCCATCAGGACTTCGTGATAAGTCAGGGCGCGATTCGACCCCAGGCAAAAGAAGAACAGCAACAGGCACACGCCGATCAGCCCCGCTGTGCGGTAGCGCGTGGTGCTCCACCTTTCGTCGATGATTCGAGTCGGCATCCGTGCGTCCTCTAGAGTTTCAGGGGTCGGGCGTTGACAGGTCTGCGGAACTCTAGAAGTAAACGCTACGTGCGTCAATACTTTCAAACAGCCACGTGGGAATTAGTCCCGGCTGGGACGACAGAGAATTTCCGTGCGAGGCTGATGCGTCGTAATGAAATTGATGCATCCTGTCGTCCCTATCGGGACTTCGTGCGACTTCTGCCTCAGATTCCCACCGTTGAAACGGTGGGCTATGATCTGTCGTTCCTGACGGGACTGTCCGATTGCGCGAGATTGTGCGCCCCACACGGTCCTCATTCCAGATAAATCGCGAAACGTTGACGACAAGTAGCTCATGAACACACCCGCAACTCGAACCGTGAAGAAGCCGTTGCGCTGGGTGTGGTTCGTCGTAACCCCGGTGTTGTTGATAACGATATTGCTCGCCTGTTTCGGACCGCATTTGCTGCGTGAAGCAATCATCCGACGCCTCGAAGCTCAAGGAACGGGAGTCCTTTTCAACCTCCCCCCCGGGCATCCGAACTGGCTTCAGACGCTTCCGGGTCTCGAGCACTTTCGAGTGCCAGTGCATATCGTGATGGCGAAGATCAGCAGCAAAGACGAGGCCGCCAGGTTGCCCCAGTTATTGCGAGACATCCGCGCGATTGGTGGATCGCTTTCAATTGATTTGACGGGGTCAGACGACCTCGTCCGAGATGTCGAACGACTTTCGGAGAGCAAGGTGTTCAATGTTGAGGCCGACGATCGCGAAATCAGCGGAGCGGCCCTCAGCCGCCTGAGAAATGCCTCTGCCCTGACAGGGCTGTGCCTGACCAAGTGCACGTTTGACTCCGAGGCGTTCGCGGAACTTGGCCGATTGAAGACGCTGCAATTGCTGATCCTGGATGGATCCAGTATCAAGGACAAGGATCTGCGGCAGCTTCACGGGCTGCCTAAGCTGAAGAGAATCTCGCTGAGCAACACTCAGGTTTCCGAGTCAGCAAAAGAGGACTTGTGCAAGGCTATTTCAGGCTTGGATTTGTCAGACGATTGATGCACGAAGTGGCCGCGTGCAACCTCTTCACGTCGCGTATGCTCCGCCACTTTGGATTGCTCTGGCTCGACAGCCTTTTCAATTCCTTTCACGTCGATTACCCGACCGATTTAAAGCGGTGTCGAGCCGCCGCACTCCAAGGTGTCGCAAAGAAGGCGAATGGCCGGCGCGAGCCGGCCATTTTTACCGCGTGAGATGACGACATCTGCACTCACAGGTCTCCGCAGCTTTGCAGATTCTGTGAGATTCCCGATCGCCCCCGAAAGTAGTCGCCTCACGACCGCGGACTGCTCCCCCGAGCAATTTATCGCAGCCGCCTCACGCAGTTCGCTGTATTTCGTAGCGGCGGCTTCCAGCCGCCGAAAACGGGAGCTATTCTCTACGCAGCCAAGAATGAGATGTTTGCCATCG
>CAYLTY010000458.1:0-2910 GCA_964386705.1 uncultured Planctomycetaceae bacterium | reverse complement strand
GATTGTCGGGCCTCACGCACAGCTCGCACGAGCCTCGCGACTGTACTCTCGTTAATGGCCCTGCTGACTCGAACGACCAAATCCGCATCGATGTTGAGCGTTCCGGAGAAGACGGAATCGCCTGGCTGTTTCACCACGGGCCGACTCTCTCCCGTCAACATTTGTTCGTCGATACTCGCAGCCTGATTTTCCACAAGGCCGTCGGCCGGAATACGTTCGCCTGGTAAAATTCGAATCCGATCACCTGGCTTAAGCGTGCTGGTGGGCACTTCGCTCTCAGTATCAGCGGCTTGAGACGACGAGTCGGGTGCATCGACTAAACGGCGCGCAGTCTCCGGCAGTAACCGCTCCAGCGATTCCAGCACCTCGTTCGTTTGCAGCTTTCCGTTCGCTTCGATCCATCGACCAAGAGTGATCAGGACAAGTACAAGACTGGCGACCTCAAAGTAGATATGGCTGGATCCCGTTAGCATTGACGCGACCGAGTAGGCGAAAGCCGTCAGTACGCCCCCAAAGACAAGCAGATCCGTCGTAACTCTTCCGCTCTTCAAAGCTCGACAAGCGGAGACCGCGATCGGTGCACCTAACAGAAATAGAACGGGGAGAGCGCAGAAGAAGCTCAACCAGACGAACAAGTCGGTTAGCGACGCGGCCAATGTATCTGAGGGATCAATCTCATAGACGTCATGGCTCCAGAGCGCCATCGTGAACATTGACACGTTCATGGCGAAGAAGATCGCGATACCCAGTCGCGTCAGCGTCCAACGAACCTGGCCGGCCTCGCCGCGATCGGCTGTCACATCGGCAGCAAATCGACAGCCGAAACAGCAGTAGTCGTCCGACTCCTGCGTCTTCTCCGATAGGGACCGCACGTCGTCTGCTTGAACCGTCCACCAGCGTTTGGGCAACGGCAAGCCACACCAAACGCAGGTCTGTTCCGTGTGAGACATGATGACTTCCAGCCTACGGAGGCGAGACCATTTCTGTCTGCACGGCGGGGAACAGGTACTGAACCGTGTAGTAAATCGTGAAGCCCCAGAACAACAACCAGATCAAGCGCACGTACCACGGAATTACGTTGCCCGTGTAATGGTGATAGCGATGTTCTGCTTCGGCGGATGATGGGTCCAACTGAGTCATAGAAATTCACGCGCTCGGCAAGGTTATATAAGAAGGCAAAAGGCGATGAGACCGACTGCGACTATTACTCGCGTCGATCAAGTTCCGCTTCGCGCGTCAGCAGTGCCCGCTTCGGTTCTTCGATGTCTCGAAACATTCCGTTGGTCGTAGCCCACATCAACAAGAAGAAAAAACCCGTGCTGGCAAGGACATAATTCATCACGGGCGCGATCGCGAAAGCTCCATCGACTTCACCACGCACCAGCTTGAACAACTCAATGAGCTTGCTTCCGAACCCGAAAAGGCTTGGCACGAGAAATACTAATGCCATCAGCGCGGTGATCCGCTGTGCCATCCTTCGATCCTGACTGCTACTGGCCATCGCAAACCTCATTCTGCAATTCGCTGCTACGTAAACTCAGTGCTTCATACGCTGTGGAGTGACAACGTGGACGACTACTCGGTCTTTGCTGCCGTCGCATCCGAAGTGACAGTGGGCTCAAGCGAGATCCCCTTGACTAGTGAGTCCTCGTAAGCTTCGTAGCGCGGATAACTCTCCAGCCAAGAGCCCAGCCATTGGACGTACGTCAGAAGCGCCAATCCCTTTTTTGTGGGCTTGTTGGGCTCGCCCTGAAACAGCCAGGGGTACTCCGGCATGGGGGACTTGTGCGATGTCAGCACCGGCTTGAAGAGATGCACTGCGTGCCAATCACTAGATCGACGACCGCCTTCACGGCAGAGGTCGGGGCCGACGCGGCGCGTACCGAACAGCACAGGCCGCTGAAGTTCGTTTTGATATTCCCACGAGCGCGACACCGGACCCCAACGCAACTCCTCGTTGGAGACTGGTCGCACAAACTGGCTATGGCAATGCCAACAACCTTCACCGACATAGACGTTCCGACCGACTCTCAGAGCCTCAGCACACTGTTTGTTCCACCAGTCGGCTGCAGTCGTGGCATCCTCGGGCGGTTCCCCAAAGCCCTCCACGAAAGGTTCGGGGTAGCGTCGCGCCAGTTCCTCAAACTGATACCGCAAGTTCGCATTGACGAGTTGCTCAGCAGTCTGTTCCGGCTGGTTATACATCAACGCTGGAACAACTGCATTTGAGAGGAACGCAAAGCCGAAAAACACCAATCCGGCAATAAGCATAATACCCGATTTCGACTCAAACATTGCGGACACATCCCTCACGAATTGTAAGAAGAGAACCGGAGCGACTTCGCGTCACACAACACGAACTCCCCATCGCATTACCCGACTTCACAGGCGGGCAGCCGCCCCGGCCTCTAGCTCAATCCGGCGTTCACGTACAAAGTGCGAGACGCCGGGAGAACCTCACGCAGAGAAAGACACCACGACTACGTCGCTGGAGCCAGTGCTGGTGCGACAACGGCACCGCGCGATAACTGCCAGGTTTTGTAGAGGTTGAAGAGAAACACCAGCAGGCTCGCAAACATCGCCAAGCCGGCGAAGATCCGAATTGACCAGAATGGGAAGGACACCTCAATAGAGGCTTCCCAAGGTTGCATCGCTGCCCACGACCAGCCTTGAAACAGGCCGCCCAGAATCAAGTCGAGCGACATCACAGCTACGCCCACGGCCGATAACCAATAGTGCCATTCCGAAAGTTTGCGGCTATACCAGTCCACGCCCAGCAACCTTGGATACAGGTACGTCATCATACCGAAGATCCACTGGCTGAAGACGCCGTACATCACCAGATGAGCATGACCAACGACCCAGTCCGTGAAGTGAATCAGTTGCTGAAACGTCAGCGTCACTTGCAAC
>CAYLTY010000457.1:0-2910 GCA_964386705.1 uncultured Planctomycetaceae bacterium | reverse complement strand
GAACTGACCAAACACCTCGACGCATCCTTCCAGATCATCGCGCGGCCGCCTTACGTGCTGGCCAGCGACGACGAAGAAAGTTCGCTGGACCGGCATTATCGAGACACAATTCAACCCACCGCCCGCGCGCTCTCGCTGATGCTGTTCGATCATGAGCCCGATGAGCCCATCACCATCCTGCTGTTCGCTTCCGAGCGCAGTTATCAAGACACGGCTCGGCGGCTGGATCGTCGGTCCACGGCAAACTACCACGGTTACTACATTCGCCCCGACCGGCGGTTGATGATCAATGCTTCGACGGGTGAGGGCACGCTGTCACACGAATTGACCCATTCGCTCGCACACTTTGACTTCCCCAACATGCCCGAATGGTTCGATGAGGGCCTGGGGTCGCTCTACGAAGAAAGCAGCTTCAGCAAAGACGGGCTGCGTCTGCTGGGTGAGTCGAACTGGCGACTCAATCATCTGCTGCACGCCATGCACCATCGCAAGCTGGGGTCGCTGGAAGCCTTGCTGGCATCGCGTTCGATTCGATCGGAGCAGCAGGCCACGGACTACGCTCACGCCCGCTACTTGTGCCTGTATCTGCAAGAGCGAGAGCTGCTGCCGCTCTTCTATCGCAAGTTCCGCGCAAACGCGGCCTTCGACCCCAGCGGAGTTCAGACTTTACGAGAAGTCTTCAACGCCCCCTCCATCGACGCCATCGATCGCGACTTCCGCAACTGGGTCGTTGATGTCTACGAACGCACCCGCAAGGTCGCTCGCAAGTAGAAAGAACACTCTTCCCTCGCCCCGCCGGGGAGAGGGACCGAGGGTGAGGGGCTAATCCAGCACCGTCACCGCACTACTAACAGCGTTCACTGCTCCACGCGCGAGCGAGTTCGACCAACACATCAACCGCGCGTTGAAGTTCTTCGCGGCTGGTCCATTCGAGCGGTGAATGCGGATTGTGCTCGCCGGTCGACAGATTGGGTGTCGGCAAGCCGCGTTCCGTGAGCAGCGAGCCGTCGGTGCCACCGCGGATGATCGACAGCTTGGGTTCGATGCCGGTTGCTCGAGTCGCCTCAACCGCCTTCGCGACAGCGCGCGGCTCACTCTTCAGACCATCACCGAGGTTCCGGTACTGGCGTCGTGTCTCAACTTTAATGGTCGCACGCGGGTATTTCGGGCGCAGGTCGGCGGCGATGCCTTCGAGCATGGCTGCGTACTCGGCGAGCTTCGGCGTATCAAAGTCTCGCAGGATGATGCGAGCAGTCGACAGCGCCACGCCGCCTTCAATCGAGTACGGATGCAGAAAGCCTTCTCGCTCGGCAGTGGATTCCGGGCTGAGATGATCCTGAGGCAAGCGAGCCAGAAACTGCGACAAGATGCGGATGGAGTTCACCATCTTGCCTTTGCCTTCCGACGGGTGCGTGTTGATGCCCTCAACCGTGATGATGGCCAGATCCGCCGAGAACGTTTCGCAGTCGATGTGCCCCTGCCCGTCTCCGTCGAGCGTGTAGGCACACACGGCATTCAACGCCTCAAGATCGAGCTTATCGGTGCCGCGACCGATCTCTTCGTCGCACGTGAAGCACAATCGAATCGGGCCGCGCGGGATCTCTGGATGAGTCATCAAGTACGCCGCTGCAGCCATGATGGCGGCCACGCCAGCTTTGTCGTCAGCACCGAGCAACGTCGTTCCGTCCGTCGTCACGATCGAAGCACCTATGAGATCCTTCAGCGCCGGGTTGGCGTCAACGCGAATCACCTTAGACGGGTCCCCGGGCAGCACAATGTCTTGCCCGTTGTAGTTCGCATGCACGATCGGTTTGACGTTCGTGCCGGAAGTCTCGGGTGAGGTATCCACGTGAGCGACCAGCGCGATAGCCGGCGCAGAGTGCGGCACATTTGCAGGCACTGTCGCCATCACCACGCCGAATTCGCTGAGGCTGACGTCCTTCAGTCCCATCTGACGACATTCGTCCGCCAGCAGACGGCAAAGATCAAACTGCTTCGCGGTGCTCGGGTACGTTGTGCTGTGCTCATCAGACTGAGTGTCGATCCGCACGTAACGCAGAAACCGATCGAGGACTGATTCCATGAAGCAAGCACTCCTGAGGTCGATGTGATGCGAATTCCGAATACATACCGCAGTCGAAAAAAGACCGCGCGAACTTGAGATCAGCAGGCGGGGTTCGCACATGCAGACTCAAGTTCGCGCGGCAGGTATTCACTGGCGAGCGATCAGGCTGGGGCTCTGCCTATCGATCGTCATCACTGCGGGTCGCTCCGAGTATTCGAAAGGCGTAGTACAAGAACTGCAACAGTGTTTGCAGAGTTCCCGCCACGTAGGTCCAGCCAGCGGCGTTCAGGACATCCCGCACGGCTTCAGAACCACCACCATCGACGATCCCGTACTCGACCAGCAATGCCTTGGCGCGGTTGCTCGCATCAAACTCGACGGGCAAGTTCACCAACTGGAAGAACAGCACTCCGCCGAATCCGGCCAAGCCAGCCCACAGCAAGCCTGGCTTGGACAGCACAGCGCCGAGTGTGAACAGGATCATGAAAACCCAAGGACCGAACCGTGCAGCCGGAACGGCCGCATTGCGGACCACCAGAGGAAGATACCCCTGCCCGTGCTGCAGCGCATGGCCAGCCTCGTGAGCCGCAATGCCAACTGCGGTTGCCGTCTGCGTGTGATAAACCTCGGAACTCAGGCGAAGCACGCGCCCCGACGGGTCATAGTGGTCCGACAGGAAGCCATGAGTCTCCTCAATGCCCACGTCATGCAGACCACCCTTATCCAGAATGTGGCGCGCAGCGGCGGCGCCCGTCAGATGAGCGTCGATCTGCATCCCACGCGCATACGCCGAATGGATCCGCGCTTGTGCCCAGAGCATCAGCAGCACTGCCGGAGCCGTCACA
>CAYLTY010000456.1:0-2917 GCA_964386705.1 uncultured Planctomycetaceae bacterium | reverse complement strand
CTCAATCCGCAGATTGGATTGAGCGACAGCACGCTCAGGCGTGGCGGCCAGCAGGCCAAACAACAGCGTTAGTGAGAAGCCTACCGTTTTGCGAAACATGATCTTCATCTCCGGGCGAAGCCCAGTCAGTTGCTACCAGAGCTATTTAGTTACTTAATCTGAAAACCATCCACATCGACGATCACGGCCGAGGCTTTCTCCCAGCCACGGAAGGTCGTCTTCTCATGCGCGGTGAGTCGCAAGGCATACTTACCGGGCGTCGCATAGCCGCCTGGCTGGAACAGGTTCGTACTCCAGATGCCGTCATCGGCCTTTTCGTCACCGGTTTTGCCGTCATCGCGCAGTTGATGATCACCGTCCAGTGAGTACCAGCCAGAACCTGAGTTCCAGCGTGGTGGCATTTCCGGGCTCAGATTGATGGTTGGTGACACGACGAACTGAATGCGTTCGATGTCCCGAGTCCCCTTCTTCGCCTGCACTCGAATGGTGCCGGTGTGGTTCGGCAGAGACGGGTCTTTCGCGACGATCTTGGAGAACTCGATATTGGTCAGTTCGGGCAACCCCGTGGCTTTCGCGGGATTGATTTCGCCAACCACAATCTGTCGAGGTCCAGCGCTCGCCGTGTAGAAATTCATAATATACGCAAAGCGACGGAAGTCCTTGGAGAACACAATAGGTGAGCCTGAATGGAAGATCGCCAGGTTGTTGTTCTGCCAGATACCTGTTTGATATGGCTCCACGCGATCCGATCCATCGAGACGGGTCAGGATTGAGCCTGCATCCGGGTTGAAATAGGAAATCCATTGACCGTCCGACGAAAACCGGAATTGTTGATTGGGATCCGATGGCGGCAGCGGCAGCTCGCGCAGCCCGGTGCCGTCCCAGTTCGCGATGTAAGTGCCAGCGCCATACTCACCAAAGAAAACCTGTCGGCCATCCGGTGTGATATTGATCTTGGTGGGTTCATACTTCGTTTCGATCAGCAGACGCAGGTCTTTGGTGGGGTCGCCACCCACAGGGAACGCAAAGAGCTGTGAGCGCTTCAGATCCGGGTCGTACAAGCGGGCAACCAGTTCGGTACCGCGCTCGGAGATGTCGAACTCGCCCAGTAGCAGCCCCTGGATGTTAAAGACGTTGAACAGGTCCTGCTGAGTCAGAATCGGCTGCAGGTCGCCGACGCCTTCGGTATCAATTGAGTAAATACCGCCGCGAGTTCCGTAGAAGATCCGATAACCCCACATCCTCAAACGCGGGTTGGCATACTCGGCACCTTCCTTGACCAGCACGCGTTGATCGGAACCGTCAGCGTTGGCTCGCATGATGGGTCCGCCGTGCGACTGCCAATAGATACGACCGCCATCAGGACTCATGAAGAGGCGGTTGGCAACCGGAGTTGCGACGCCTTGCTTGTTCGGTATAGCGAGCACTTCATCTGAGCCGTCCCAGTTCGCGGTATAAATGCCCTTCTGCGGTGCAAACCAGGCAATCTTCTGCCCGTTCGGGCTGATGGTCAGGATGTCCGGGTACAATTGAGCTGACTCGGCGGGCCGATGATTAGTGACCTGGCGCAGCACAGTCACGCGCTTGATCTTGTGATCCTTGCTGGCGAAGTTCGGCAGATTGACGCGATCTGTCGGGCCGATCGCACCGGGCAGGTAACGCGGGTCAATTCCCTGGAACGACTTAAGGGCGTTTTCGTTGCTGGGAGCCTGCTCCTTGGGATAGCTCACCAGCGGCTGCTGAGCGCCTCGGATCTTCGTAATGAGCTGCGGTAGTTGTGATTTACCCAGCTTCGAACGCACGAAGGGTTCCACGCCCTCATTGACATACCGTTCCAGGTCGCCGAGGAAGATGTCGCTGCTGCCCTGACGGACGGCACCACCACGCAGTCCGGCGATCACGAAGTGGAAGAACACGCCGTGCTTGAGGTCCCCATCCTCGTAAGCCTTCTGCTGTTCAGAGCAACTATAGAATGCGGCAACTCCACCTGACGGCGGATCAGCGGGTGGACGCGTCGAGCTGTTGAGCTTCACTTCAGGCCGTGACCGCGAGTTCGATGTTTGCGGATCGTTGCGGCAGGCATCGACCAGCATCAGCTTCAGTCCGGCTTCGCTGGATTCGAGTGTCTTTGAAACGGCCTGCAACGAAACCATCGTCTTGCGGTCGGTGAGCTTCGTGCCCAGCGGACAGAAGAAGTTTTCGTCTTCGCCGCTGAACTGCACGCCGTGACCAGCGAACGCGACGAGCACCACGTCGTCCTTGGTGCGGCCCTTCAGAATCAGTTCCAGTTCCGTCTGGATATTCGAGGCCAGCGGCAGGGCTCGGGCGTTTTTGGCACCGTCTACCTGAGTCATCAGCATGATGTTCTCTTTGCGGTAGCCGGATTCTTCCAGAACCTTGGCCAGGCTGACGACGTCGTCCTCGGCGTACTGCAGGTTGTTGAGTTCCGTCGGGTCGTACTGCTTCACGCCCACCAGCAGGGCGTAACGATTGCCCTTCGGTTTGTCTTTGTTTTCCTTATCTTTGTCGTCATCCGATCGGGCGGATGAGGTCAGCAGGACCAGCATCAAACACGCCCACGCGGCAAAACGTGCCTTCAAAGTGCTCATTGCAGACCTCCGTACGGGGCTCGGCGGGAACTGGCCGAGTACCAATTTGCTGCGAGATCGGGGGATAAAACACACTTAGCACGCTACCGTCTGGACAGCGAAAGAAAAGCCAACGGGAGAGGCAACGAGCGTTTTGGTATTCTCTTCCCGAAAATCTCGGAAAAGTGCATCGTGCAGACGGAGCCGGTTCGAGATGCTGGCGCTCCCGCAGCACGGCGTCCACAAAATGCCGGGATTGCCGGGAAGAAAGTCAGTCGGAGCCAGTTACCTTCCACAAGTAGTCTGATTCGTCGGTCAACCTTGAGGAG
>CAYLTY010000455.1:0-2929 GCA_964386705.1 uncultured Planctomycetaceae bacterium | reverse complement strand
GACAGAAGACATCCGCCGGCGGATTGAGGCCATGCAGTTCTCAACCCGCGAGGTCACGGAAGCCATTCAGGGCATCAGTGAATCGGTTGCCAGCGTACGCCAGGTATCGCAGACAATCGCTTCTTCGGTCGAAGAACAAAGCATCGCAACTGGCGAAATCGCTCGTAACGTCAACCAGTCGGCCGTGTCCTGCGAGACGGTTTCCAGCCGCGTGACAGACACGGCGGCTAAGTGCCGCGAAGTTGACGCTTGCGTCCAAATGGTCGATCGCCGAGCTCGCCAAACTGCCGAAGGTGCGTCACGCACTCGTGTGACGGGCCGCCAACTGCAGACCGTTGCTCAGCAACTGCAACTGTTGGTCAAGCGGTTTCAGGCTTAACCACGAAGACGCGGGATGACCCGGTAGCCCATACTCGGGCTACCGGGGTCGCGAGAGCCGCAAGATGCAGTGTGGATTCGATGCCCGCACTGCCTGAAGCTGCTTGTCGCTGAGCGACCCCGACAGACCACAGTGTCTCAATCGGGCCACTCGCGACATGGCTTCACATCCTCGAAATTAAGTGAGCTCCAGCACTTTCTTCATCCGTGCCGTAATGTCGGCCAGTTCTTTCTCTCCGCCGCCGCCAACTTCGCTGGTGGCCCAGCCGTCGTAGCCGATTTCACCGAGGGCTTTCAGAACTTCCGGCCAGTTTTCATCGCCTTCGCCGATTTTGCACCAACTGTTTTTGTGGCTGTAGCCCTTGAAGTCGAACTTCACCAGCCGCTTGCCGAGCTTCCGAATCCACTCGGCGGACGACACTCCATACTTGAGCATGTTGCTGCAATCGAAGTACGCGCCGACCCACGGGCTTTTCAAATCGTCCACGAACGAGATCAGGTGCTCCGGCTTCGTGATGAAATTGTTCCAGACGGTCTCGATGCAGATTTTGACCTTGTGCTTCTCGGCCAGCGGCAGCGCCTTTTTAATTTCGGCTTGCGAGCGTTCGTAACATTGCTCGAACGTAACGTCGTCCTTCACGACGCCGGGGACGAGCAACACGGTGTCGCAGCCGAAGAACGCGGCGTCCTCAATGGCTCCGTTCAGAGCGGACAACCCTTTCGCCCGCACCGTGGCGTCGGAACTCGACAGCGTGTCGCGCCAGTGGACGCTGTCGATGACGCCGTGAATCACGATCCCGGTTTTCTCGGCGGCAGCCTTAGCTTCGGCCTTGTTCAACCCGCTGGGGCTATCCACTTCGACCCCTTGCAGGCCGAGCTTCTTGATGAGGTTGAACTTGTCTTCAATCGAACCCTCATGCTTGATCATCCCGTACTTGACCGCAATCCGCAGCTTCGGTTTCCTCGCCTCATCTGCGAGTGCAAGTTCCATTGGCAGCACCGCCACAGTCGACGCGACCAGGGTGGATTTGAGGAAGTCGCGACGGTCGAGAGAGGTAGTCATTGAAGAACTCCTTTGTGATGGGCGGTTCAGCTTTAACGATGAGCTCATTACGCAACTGGCTCAACCATTCAGGACGGTCAGTTGAGTACACCGGCAAACCGAATCTGGCCGTGATGCCTTATCGTCGTCAGGTTGAAGCTGCTCGTGAACGCTCAATGCAACGCAACCGAGTCGTAATGACAACCGTGCGAACCAGCAAATCGCCCTTCACTGCACGTTCAAACGGAAGTCCGTGGAGACCGCGTTCCAATACGGTGGATTCGCGCTGTCTTTCAATCACCGGGTGGCATTGATGCGATGCAAACACCGGTTACTTTGGGGCTATTGAAATCAGCACAATTGCCACCCGATGACACAGGCTCCGACAATCAGGCAGTAGTAGGCGAACCAGTGCAGTTTTCGTTGGGTGACAATTCGAATCAGGAATCGGAGCGCGGTCAGACCCACCACAAAAGAAATGATTGCGCCGAAAAGCAATTGGCCGATGGCCAGTCCGCCCGACTTTCCTCTCACCATGTCGATCGTTTCCAGCAGCACTGCTCCCCCAACGGCGGGGACGGCCAGGAGAAACGAGAAGGTGGTCGCGGTTTGTCGCGTCAATCCGAACATCAGGCCGCCGGCAATGGTGCTGCCGGAGCGCGAAACGCCCGGCAAGATGGCCACGGCTTGAAAGCAACCGATGGCGAACGCATGCGGCAAGCGGATCGCTTCGAGTTCTACGAGATTCAGCTCCATTCGCTGGCCAGCCAGCAGAAGCACTGCCGTCACGCACAACCCGACACCGGCAAACAGCGGGGAAGACATGGTCTGTTCGAACCAATCCTTAAACACCAGGCCAATCACGCCTGCTGGAATCGTCCCCAGGATGACAGCCACCAGGAGCCGACGGCGATGGAGTAAGGACCACAATTCCTTCCAGTAAACGACGGCGGTCGCGAGCAGCGTTCCAAGATGAAGACCAATGATGAGCTGCATCGTTTCAGCTCCGGTGGAAATCGTACCGAAGGCTTGCTCCAGCAACTTTCCCGCGATCACCAGATGGCCATCCGAACTGATCGGCAGAAACTCGGTGATGCCTTGTACCACCGCTTGAATCAGCGTTTGCCAAAAACGTGTGCCATCCATGAAACGTCTTCCCTGCCGAACGCAGCTTGTGATCTCGGCGAACTCGTGAGCCTCATGCCCGAAGCGAAAAAGGTAGCTCGGAGTTCCCAAACGGTCGAGTGGAACTGATCGTGCCGCTCTGCCCAGTAATTCGACTCGCGCGAATCAGTGTCGACCCTGATAAACGGCTTATCTTACCCAAGTCGCACAGCCGATATTCTCGGATAATTTCGTTGTCGAGGTCCCTACATCGTCCGCTGCCAGGCTCTATCACAATGCGTACTCAGCGTGATCCTGGTGCGGCAAAATGGGTAAGTTGGCCGCTGGTCGCGCTAGCCCGCATGTCTCACAAGGCCGATGGAGTCGTCGATTTTCGGTAGCCGT
>CAYLTY010000454.1:0-2970 GCA_964386705.1 uncultured Planctomycetaceae bacterium | reverse complement strand
TGTCAACGTGTTTGACTTCCGTCAACAGGGCCAGAACTGGGACGCGCACTTCAAGAACTTCAATCAGCACAAGACTCATTTGCTCCCACTGGCGGATCAGAGTCTGAGCGCACTGATTGATGACCTCGACGATCGCGGACTGTTGGAATCGACGCTGGTTGTAGCGATGGGCGAGTTCGGCAGAACTCCCAAGATCAACGGCGATGGCGGTCGAGACCACTGGCCGGACTGCTACACGATTCTGCTGGCGGGCGGCGGCATTCGCGGTGGATCGGTGTACGGTTCCAGCGACCGACTGGGCGCCTATCCGGCGACCGATCCGGTCACACCGGCGGATCTTGCGGCAACCATCTACTGGCGGTTCGGTTTTGATCCCTCAGCGGAGATTCATGACATCACAGGACGACCGTGGCGCATTGCGGACGGGCAGCCGGTGAGGGCGTTGTTTAGCTGAATGATCGCACGAAATGAGACGGAGGGACCTACGGGACCGCTGGCCGGAGGCTTATTGAGAGTCGCGTTTCGTAGACGGTGCAGCGTCTGCGGCGTTGCTGCGACTGCCGGCGGGTTTAGCTAGGACTTTCTGCACGGTGTCGATCAGAACGTCCATTGGAAATGGTTTCCGCAGGTAGTCATCGGCGCCCAGCATTTCCGCATAGGCTCGATGACGACCGCCTTCGTTGGCGGTGATCATGATGACTCGCGGCGGATTGGGCTGCGACTTCAGGTACTCCAGCACGGGGAATCCGCCCATTCGTGGCATCATCATGTCGGTAATGACCAGATCGGGCTTGTTGTGGTCCGCCAGACGGCGGCCATCCAGGCCGTTGTTGGCCGCGATGACTCGATAGCCGGTGGATTCCAGCACCTTCTGCAGGGTCGTGGAGATCTCGCGGTCGTCCTCGATCAGCAGGATGGTCTTGTCGAGTTGAGTTCGCTCGGGCATGAAGGTTCCAGACACTGAGAGGCTTCGTCGTTCAACGGGCGTCGTGAGCCAGACAAGTCGCCGCCCGAAGCAAGATCCTACGCGCTTCCGCGCGGGGAAACGAGAGACCGCCGCCAGAAACGTAGCTCCTTCATACTCCGCGCGACGCCTAGACCGGCGAACTACTTCAGCTTCTCATAAAACCTGAGGAAGTCCACTTCCAACATGCGCATGTTGTCGCCAAACACTTTCTGGAAAATCTCCAGGCGTTCATCCGCACTCAGCTTCTTGACGGTCTCACGACTCGCCATGCGATGCAGATAATCCGAATACTGACGCGGGCGCGTTTCGATCAGGAAGAAAGAGAATGCCCAGGCTTCGGCATAAGCGTCGAGCGGCGAAAGCTGGAACAGGTCGTCGTTGGAGAGGAAGTCCTCCAAAGAATCCTTGCGGCGACGCTCTTTGGCGTACTTCTTGAACCACGCCAGGCGTTCCGGATTCACTCGATTCGCAATCTGATTGCTCTTCGAGTTCTCACGAATTCCCGGAGCCTCAAAGACGGTCGCCAGTCCCTCAACAACCCACTTCGAGTTCTCACCCAGGCGAGCGTGCAGACCGACGTTGAACGCCACTTGGTGGGTCGCCTCGTGAATCATCGTCCCCTTAATGTCGCCCTGTACGGTCTCAAACGGACCTTGCGGCGCGATGATGTCCCGCATCGGCAAATCCCGGTTGCCGAATAGCTTGCGAACGGGCGTCGAGTCTTCGCCAGCCGCCTGCTTGTGCTCGCCGGGTTCAAACAGGGCGACTCGATTGGACGTCGGCATGTAGTAGCCGGCCAAGCCCTTCGTGACCTTCACGCCTTCATGCTGGGCATAACCCATGAATTGTTCGGGGTTCGGAAAGACGATCGCCACCAGCGGAAATTCGGGCTCATCGATATCGAAGCCGCGCACTGAGAAGTGCATGTGAAAGCTGCGGTACACCTCTTCAAAGACTTCCACGTACCCCTTTGCCTTGCCCTTCGGGGCCAGCACGACGTAGTGCCGTGAGGTCGCAGCTTCAAAATCTCGACCGAACTCGTGCAGCAGTTCGTTGCTGAGCCGCATCGGGGTGACAGGTGAAAACTTCGGCGACGTCTGCCGGAAAGACTTCACGGACTTGAGTTCGATCTCGCGAATGCGTCCCGCCTTGTCGTACAGCCAGACATTTTGTGAGTTCTTCTGAAGCAAACGCCCTTCCACTTCGTCGTCAGCCATACGCAGTTCGATAGCCGGTACGCTCGCCGGTTTAGCCGCCTGCGAAGCGGTCGGTGTAAGAGAAACAGCTCCTAAAGCCAGAAGCAGCCAACGGGTGATCTTCATGAAGTCGTTCTTGTCCGAAAGGAGTTTTGCCGCGCTCGATCCGCGTGTCTGCCCGCGAGATAACATTAGGCCGCGTTTTCGATGAGCAATCGGCGGCCAGCCCCTGAACCCGCAGTCTCCCGGTCACGAAATTGGAGACGCCTCGCGTCGTCACGAGTGGCAAGCTGTAACGATCGTGCGGATCGAATCGACCGCGCAAACCGTGACGGAGTTTTGTGCGCCGCCGGTTGGACCAATCAGTCCGATCAGGCCGGTCGTGCCCGCTAGAGAACCGCTTCAGTCCGCGCAGCCCCGCGACCCGCAAGGTCCGAAGGTGCCGCATTTCCGGGTGACGCCACACGCACCGCTCTTCCGATATCACGGGGGCAAACGGACTGCGCTCGAAAGAGCGATAACAAGGAGCGGCATGTGAACCGGAGACAAGCATGCGATCAATGAAATGGAAGCGGAAGGTCCTCGCGGCCTGGATGGTGGTGATGTCCGCCGTCTGGTTCTACGGCCCGACGATGGCCGTGGCACAAGTGGTGCCGGGTACGGGCTATAAGCTCAGCGAGACAGGCGACGCCTTCGAGATGGAAGATTGGGAGTTCGTCCCGAACTGGCCCAAAGCGAGCCAGAACCTCACCGGGGACACTCAGCATCCGTTGTGCGAAGTGAACAACGGTCGCTTGTACGAATCCG
>CAYLTY010000453.1:0-3024 GCA_964386705.1 uncultured Planctomycetaceae bacterium | reverse complement strand
AGAAACCGACGCCGCATGGGTCGAGAACTCCAACGCGAATCTGCGCTGGCACGACGATCAGAAGAAACTGATCTGGATCAGCGAACGCGACGGATGGCGGCACGTCTACTCCATCTCGCCGACCGAAGCTCGTGCCACGCTGGTGACACCCGGCAAGTTCGACGTGGTCAGCGTTGAAGGCGTCGATGCGCAGGGCAAGTGGATCTATTTCCTGGCGTCGCCCGACAACCCGACACGGCGAACGCTGCATCGCGCGCGGTTGGATGGCTCCGAAGTGCAACGAGTAACGCCACCCGACCAGACAGGCACGCACACTTACAACATTTCGCCGGATGGCAAGTGGGCCATTCATACGTTTTCAACGTTCAGCACACCGCCAGTGGTAGATCTCGTCAGCCTGCCGGATCACGAGACTCAACGAGTCCTCGTTGAAAACAAGGAACTGAAGGAGCGGGTTTCCAAGCTGAGGCAACCGACGACGGAGTTCTTTCGAGTCACCATCGGCGAAGACGTGCAACTCGATGCCTGGGCCATCAAACCACCAGACTTTGACGCAACGAAAAGTTATCCGGTGCTCTTTCACGTCTACGGAGAACCTGCCGGGCAGACGGTCCTTGATCGGTGGAACGCGAAGCGGCATCTGTGGCACTTGCTGCTGGCGCAGCAGGGATACGTTGTAATCAGCGTCGACAACCGTGGAACCCCCGCACCGCGCGGGCGCGACTGGCGCAAAGTCATTTATCGTCAGGTCGGAATTCTCGCATCCGCCGATCAGGCTGCCGCCACGCGAGCGATCCTGAAGGAACGCCCTTACCTTGATCCGCAACGAGTCGCCATCTGGGGTTGGAGTGGCGGCGGTTCGATGACGTTGAATGCGCTGTTTCGCTATCCCGATCTATATCGCACCGGTATGTCGATCGCTCCCGTTCCCAACGAACGCCTGTACGACACGATCTACCAGGAACGCTACATGGGCCTGCCCGGCGACAACGCTGAGGGTTATCGGCTCGGTTCACCAATTACGTTTGCTTCGCAACTTCAGGGCAACCTGCTGCTCGTCCACGGTACGGGCGACGATAACTGCCACTATCAAGGCACTGAAGCGTTGATCAACGAGCTGATCACTCACAACAAGCAGTTCTCGATGCTGGCTTATCCCAACCGCAGTCACAGCATCTCCGAACGCAAGAACACAACCCGACACCTCTACGGCTTGCTGACGCGATTCCTTAATCAAAACGCCCCGACAGATCGCTGAAGCGAAGAACCTGCGATAGCTCGAAGAGTCCCAATCGCCCAAGCATTCACACGCCCGTCGATTGCATAGAATTGGGTTCTGCTTCCACTCGCGATGCCTGGATGAATTGCTCAAGTCCCAAGGACTCGCTTCACTGGTGACCGAACCTCACTCTTGAAGCCCCAAAGAGACCGTCCATGTTTCGATCAGCGTTGGCCCTCTGCGCAGTCCTGATGCTCGTCCCACTCAGCAGCCTGGACGCTGCACCCGCGAAGGATCGGCACGTCGTAGTCATCTGCGTCGACGGATTGCCGGCATATCTCTTTGATGATCCTGCGGCATCGATGCCCACGATTCGCGGATTGGCGGCAAAGGGGGTGCGAGCAAAAGGCATGACGGTCTCGAACCCTTCGGTGACTTGGCCGAATCATACATCGCTGACAACAGGAGTTCGGCCCGAGAAGCATGGCGTTCTATTTAACGGCGTGCTGGAGCGTCCCGGTCTTGGTTTGCCGGTCAAAGTAAACCCACGCAAAGACAAGTCCGAACTCGTGCAAGTAAGCACAATCTACGACGTGCTCCATCAGGCAGGACTGACGTCTGCTGCCATCAATTGGCCCTGCACCCGTAACACAAACAGTCTGGTGGATAACTTTCCCGACGTTCCCGAATCTTTCGATCACACGACCCCGCTGTTGGTGACCGAAATGAAGCAGGCCGGTTTGTTGACCGACAACGACATCAAGAACTTCACCAAGCTCAGTGGTCCTGCACGTGACCGCATCTGGACAGATGCCGTTTGTCATAGCATTCGGACTCGGAAGCCGAATCTCGTGCTCTTTCATCCGCTCAACGTCGATGGCACCCATCACAAGTATGGGCCTCAGACGCCAGCCGGATATACCGCAGTAGCGTTTGCCGACACTCTGGTCCGCGATGTCGTTAAGGCCATTGACGATGCAGGCATTCGCGACCAGACGACGATTTTCATCGTGTCTGACCACGGCTTCATGGCGATCCCCAAGCTGCTGCTGCCGAACGTCGTGCTGCGACAAGCCGGGTTGCTGACGGTGGAAGGCACGCAAATCAATTCGGCCCGAGCCCAGGTGATTCCGGAAGGTGGCATTGGCATGCTGTATTTGACGGTGCCGGACAAACTGGATGAGCAGAGGCAAAAAGTGATTGAACTCTTCCACGACCGCGAAGGGGTAGCAGCCGTGCTGACACCCGCCGAGTTTTCAAAATATGGATTACCACAGCCAAGGGACTATCCGCAGATGGCGGATTTAATTCTGGTAGCGAAGGACGGCTATGGCATCTCTGCGGCAGTTACCGGTGAGGATTTTATCATCACCAGTGAAGGAACTCCGGGGACACATGGGTTCCTGTCGACCAATCCCAAAATGAATGCCACGTTCGTCGTATCAGGTGCCGGAATCCGCCGCGGCGAAACTCTTGAAGCGGTCGAGAATATTGACTTGTCTCCGACTATTGCACGCCTGCTCGGAATTGGTTTTCAAGGGGTTGACGGAAAAGTCGTGATGCAGGCGTTACAAGAGTAGCTTTTTCTATTGGGAGCAGTTTCTTCCTCACGATCAAGTACGAGTGCCTGTTCAAATTCATAATCTTTGGGAAGCGGCATCTCGTGTATCTCGTGACGTCGCTGGTGGCCTACTACGACGCGCAGAGGTCGCACATAGAACGCGAGTGACCTTGCCGCCGGTTCGCGAAGAGCTAGCGCGGAAATCTCACAGACTAATGCAAACGAGACGGCTGATTTTGCGTAA
>CAYLTY010000452.1:0-3050 GCA_964386705.1 uncultured Planctomycetaceae bacterium | reverse complement strand
CGTCGCTCGGACCCGGACCGCTGGCGCCGTGCCGACTGTCAGCAGCAGATCCTGCGCGGGCTCGATCAAGCCGTCTTCGTCGTCCGGCGCCTTTGAACTGTCGTCGCCACTTGCGACACCGTCCTGCGCAGCGTTGGCTTCCCCGTCTACGCGGGCTCCGAGATATAGCGTTGCCTGTGTTGAGGTGATGGTATGGCTTGGGCCTCCGCTGGTCCGTAGCGTCTCGTAGTTGCCTCGGCTGGTCCCAGGTCCCGTGTCCCTTGCGTCACCATAATCCAAGCTGGGCGGGGGATTCTGACCATTTAGAAAAAGAACATGCACCGCGCCACTATTTAAACCACCGGTATCATCCAAGAATGCTCCCACGGCGAGATCGGTGGCACCATCGCCATCCAGGTCTCCCAACGAAGCTACTGTTCGACCAAAGTAATCACCGGCAGTGAGAGTGGGACCGCCATTGGTTCCGCTGGCCACTTTCACGCTGTTCTTCGCGGTGCCATTGGCGTTGAGTCGCATTAAGTGGACGGCGCCCGCAGCGCTGCCGCCCGTATCGTCGCCGAAAGCTCCGATCGCCAAATCAGTGATACCATCGCCGTCTAAGTCGCTGATCGCTGCTAAAGATGCTCCAAAGCGATCGTTGTCGGCAGTTACAGGGCCGCCGTTGAGACCACTCGCAATCTTCAGTGTACTTTTTGCGGTGCCATTCGAATTCAACATTAATACATGAACGGCACCACGATTGGTACCGCCTGTGTCGTCTCTTGATGCTCCCGCAGCGATATCGGTAATCCCGTCGCCGTTGAGATCTCCCAGCGATGCGATGGCCACTCCCAGGTAGTCTCCATTCGTGAGCGTAGGACCGCCATTTGTTCCACTAGCAATCTTCACGCTGCTTTTGGCGGTGCCGTTCGAATTCAGAAGCAGAACATGCACCGCTCCGCGACCGGATCCATTTGTGTCATCTCCAATCGCTCCGACGGCGAGATCAGTGACACCGTCACCATCCAGGTCACCAATCGCGGACGTGGAATTGCCGAAGGAGTCATTGTTGCTGAGTGTCGGCCCGCCATTGGTTCCGTGAGCGATCTTTGTAGTGCTCTTCACTGTTCCATTTGCGTTCAAGAACAGAACATGCACCGCACCGCGATTCGACAGAAGGGGGCCGCCTGTATCATCAACGTCCGCTCCAACGGCTAAGTCGATTACACCGTCGCCATCGAGATCTCCGAGTGGCGTGATCGAAGTGCCGAAGAGGTCATCATTGGCAAGCGCGGGACCTCCATTCGTGTTGTGGGCAATCTTGATGCTCGATCTGGCGGTCCCGTTCGATTTCATCAGTAGGATGTAGACTGCTCCGCGTTCACTGCCTCCGGTGTCATCAGAAATCGCCCCAGCAGCGAGATCCACAATTCCATCGCCATCCAGGTCGCCGATGGATGTCACCGAGAACCCAAAGTTATCGAAGGTTGCCAGCAGCGGACCGCCATTCGTTCCGTCAGTTATCTTCTGGGACTTTGATGGATCGACAACGAGATCTGTGATTCCAGCAATCGTCGCGATGTAGTCTTCGACTTCACCGCCAGTTGCCACGCCTGTGGAGTTTGCGGCTGCCGTGTCTGTGCTCAGGCGGAATCTCGCGAATGTTGATCCGGGTGTGGTATTCGTAGCGATGGTTGGAAATGTCAGCGTGAACGTGCCCTTATTCGTCGCCGTAGGGATCGCGATCGAACTTCGCTCGGTGGCATTGTCGAACACGCCGTCTCGGTTGATGTCGATCCAGCCGTAAAGGGTTGCTGCTGTGGCTGTGACGTTGGTCGCTCGCACGCGCACAGTGGCCGCCGTACCGATAGTGAGTGCGAGATCCTGCGCGGGCTCGATCAGGCCGTCTTCATCGTTTGGAGAGGCCGTTGTGTCGTCGCCGTTCGCTCGAGCACCCGGGACACCGTTCGCATCACTATCGACACGAGCGCCCATAAACAACGTCGTTTGTGTGGCGTCGATCACGTGGCTCGGACCGCCATTGGCGAGCAGCGTTTGATAGTTCCCCGTGCCGGTTCCTGTGCTGGTGTCGGGGGCATCACCGAAGTCGGAAGCCAACACCGTGCGCGGCTCAAGGAGTTCCAGACGTCGCTGAGCGTACGACAGCAGGCGCTGACGAGTGCGTCGCGTTGACGGGCCTGCTGGGCGTCGTTGCGAGAAGATGGGCAAACTGCACAGTTGATCGAGCCAGTTCGTCAGTTGCACGTTGTGACCTTTCAGCGACCTCGAATCAGACGCAATGCAGTGGAGCGACAGGGCGAGGTTTTCCCCGTGAAGCGTTTGTACGCGCGAGTAGAACGGAAGGCCACAATGGCGTGCAACCATTGTTCGACCGGTTGCGGTTGAGTTCGAACATCTTGCTGCCCGTCAAGTTCTTGGCAGGCTGGGCAGAGCGCGTTACGGTTGGGCTCTGGCTGCAGAGAGACCTTGCTCCGAGGCACTTGATGACCGAACCGATTCGCCTGACTCAACTCGCTAAACGCGCGGGATGCGCGGCCAAGCAGCCTCCGGGGTTCCTGTTGCCGCTATTGCAGATGTTGCCGCCGATCACTGACCCGAATGTGCTGGTCGGAACGGCCACGGCGGATGACGCGGCGGTTTACAAGCTGAGCGACGATCTGGCGCTGGTTCTGACGACGGACTTTTTTACTCCCGTTGTGGATACGCCCTATGACTTCGGGGCGGTTGCCGCAGCAAACGCGCTGAGCGACGTCTACGCGATGGGCGGCAAACCGCTGACTGCCTTGAGTATTGTGGGGTTCCCGGACTCTGCGCTTCCCCGAGAGGTCCTGGGTGACATTCTGCGCGGTGCGACGGACAAAGCGGCCGAGGCCGGTATCGCGATCGTCGGAGGACATACCATCAAGTCCGAAGAACCCATCTTCGGCCTCGCTGTCGTGGGCACTGTGGCGCCGAATCGAGTGCTTGCGAACAGTCATGCTCAGCCCGGCGACGTGCTAGCGCGGAAATCTCACAGACTAATGCAAACGAGACGGCTGATTTTGCGTAAG
>CAYLTY010000451.1:0-3074 GCA_964386705.1 uncultured Planctomycetaceae bacterium | reverse complement strand
AGTTTGCCACGCCTGCTCGGGGCTGCGGCCGTCGTGGTGATCGCGTCCGGACTGGTGCGAGAGATCTATCAGCGGTTCATCAACCCGCATGCTGGACCTCACGAGATCTAGCGATTGACCTTCATCGCGATGATCAGCGTCGGGATCTTTGCGGTGGCGATGAACATCAAACCCGTCGAGTACCTGCAGGTATTCGTCGTGTTCAGCGGCAGCGGCGGCGCGGTGACATTCGTCGTCCCGGCCCTGATGGCGGCGTACTGGCGGCGAGCGACCGCGACCGGCTGTGCCGCCGCGATGCTCGCTGGCGGCGGCACCTTGATCGCATTCTATGTCTCGGGATTCCTGCTGCCAGACCCGATGATGGGACCGAAGAGCTCCGTGCGTCCGTTCTATTGGATGGGTGTCGACCCGATCCTCTGGGGACTGGCGGCATCAACGGCCGGTGGGATCTTCGGCAGCTTGCTGACATCGCCGCCGGATGCTGCTCACGTGTCAAAGATGTTCGATCGGCAGGAGACGGCGCAATGAACGGCTTCTGGCGGCGTCTGTTCGGAACCGCAGGCGAACGCGCCGCCGAGAAGTATCTCAAGCAGCAGGGCTTTCGAGTCATCGCCCGGCAGTTCAACACTCGCTGGGGTGAAATCGACCTCATCGCCTGCGATGCCGAAACGATCGTCTTTATCGAAGTGAAGACGCGGCGTTCCGATGCGAAAGGCACGCCGCTGGAACGAGTCGACCAAACAAAGCGCGAGCACAGCACCAAAGCCGCGCTGGCCTTCCTAAAGCGACATCGCCTCCTCGGCCGCCGCACGCGTTTCGACGTCATCAGCGTCGTCTGGCCCGAAGACAAACAGCCCCCGCAAATCGAACACATCCGCAACGCCTTCGAAGCCGTCGATTTCGGGCAGTTGTATTAAGTTCCAAATGTCTGACAGAAGAGTAGCAGGCACATTCCCACGCCCGGCAATTTGTCGCTCCAGTTTTGGCTCCCGAAAATGGAGTCCGCGCCGCGTGGAGCGAAGCGTGAGTAACCCCGACTAGACGCTCAGAATTCATTAGTGTCATCCAGAGGCTTTAGCTTCTGTGAGAGCATCAGTTCGCATAGCCTCTTCCTGCTACCTTCGCCCCGGCAGCTTGAATACCGTCAACCGGGGCGTCTGCATCGCTGCGTTCTAGAGCTGGATCGACTACGCATGAACCGACCTGAAAGCAGTTTCGATGATGACGACTCGGAGATGGAAGACACTGCTGAATTTCGGCAGCTCATCGAGCAGTCAATTGCTCATCTGCAGGCTCTGACTGCTGCACATGACAGCTTGTGGCACATCGGTGAAGCAGACTGGGCTGTCGATTTGGACGCGGGGATCATCACTTTTGATTCGCCCGACGGAATGCGAGCGACAGCCCCGGTTCAGGTCATTGGCACATACAACACCGACGATGAGACATGGCTCTGGGGCTGGGACCACCCGTCAGTCTCGCCTCCAGTCGATCAACACGCCCAGCAGATGCTTCAGTATGGCACGCAACACAACATTGCTGACCTGACAACCCGCAAGCTACTGTGCATCGAAGAACGCTGCTGGGAGCTGACTGCCGTCGCGTGCTTTCTGTCGAAAGCACAAGGGGCATATCGCGGCGACGCCGGGGCCACGCTGGTCTTCATGACCTTTGGCGAGGTCAGTCTATCAAACGCAGACTAGATGAGCTGGCCTTCGCGTTATGCAAAAACACAAAGCCTATAGCTCAGAGTTTCAACTTACGTTTTTTCTCAGCTTCTTTGATTTCGTGACGCGTGGCGATGCGCCATTCATCATCCACCAGCTTCAATGAATACACTGTTTTCCAGGTTGGCAATTGCCATTTGTTTTGATCAGAAGTGATTGTAGCTGCTTTATCCTTAGAGATTTCACAACTATGAATTTATTCTCGATCGCCGTATTCCGTCGGATCTCCGGCTGATCTTCCCCGATCTCCATGAGGCCAAGGGCCATAGCACCACTTGTTCCAGTCTCTGTCAGCCGTGCGACTTCACCGCGCCAGAATGTATCCTGCTCTTCAAAACTGTTACAGAAGGACTCTTGAAGAAGCAGTTATCTTCCCATTCGTGCATCTCGTTGAAGTATGCCCGTAGCACTTCTTCCGGTGATCGCGTTGCTATTATGTTTCCTGAGCGCCAATTAAGAAAATGCCTGTGCGGCTGGATCTGAACGACCGCTGCAGTCTGTCGAGATCGCGCCGCAACAACAGGTTTGGTTGGACGTGGATTCAGATCGCCTGCTGCAGGTTCTTTCGGCGCAACGGTTATCGTGTGGAGCTTTTTCGCAACTGGATTGAAACTGATACAGTTGCGAACGAGACGCCACGCTGGACTCGCCGCTCGTTCTCTGGGACATCAAGGTCGGCTCGGTCGGTCGCCTCGTAGCCGTCAGCGGTGGCGTGATATGACCAGCGCGGAAGATGGGATCCAAAGGTGTCCTGAAATCTGCCTTTCGATCCGAAACACAGGCAGCTTGTCGAGAGCTGTCTGGCGTGGCCGTGCTTGTCAGTCGTGATACTGAATTCCGGATGGAATGGATCAGCACAAAACCCACCCGGCTCGGCACGAATGTGGATCGTTGCATGCGGGATGGGCTGACCAGTCGTGGCATCCGAGACGACGAAGGTAACTTCAAGATCGGTGTGACCGACCCATTTGAGAGAATGATCGGAAGCGAAGTACGCCAAGCTCGCGACGACGATCGCAGCTAAAGCGAGAACGACCAATCGCTGTGTTGCTGGTTTTTCCATAATGGTGAGGTTGTCGCATAACGCCAGATCATGTTTGCGCCGCGTCTGGCAATCTACGGAAGCATACTTGGAGCGCGACTCCATCGTGCTTGATATGCGCTCATTCAAGACGCTTTAGGACCTTGCGCCACGTTCGGTCGTCAAGTTGCCATCATGAAGGTTATCCGGGCAAGCTTGCGCACGACGGAGTTCTGATCGTTATTAGTTGACGTCTTGGAATGTGAGTCATGGTGACCTGCTCCCCATTTCCTGAGCCAGGCGGTATGAGAGTTTCCACAGCCCGT
>CAYLTY010000450.1:0-3135 GCA_964386705.1 uncultured Planctomycetaceae bacterium | reverse complement strand
CTCCGTCGAGGAAGGCAAGAAGTGGAAGACGCGCTGGGTCACCGATGCGACCAGGAATGGTCCCGAGTACGACGCCAAGTTCGTGCTGCGTGAAATGGCTGAAGGGGCCTGGGCCTGCGGTGATCCGGGTGTGCAGTACGATACCACGATCAACAAGTGGCATACGTGTCCCAATTCGGGCCGCATCAATGCCTCGAATCCCTGTTCGGAATACATGTTCCTGGACGACACGGCGTGCAATCTTGCCAGTTTGAACCTGCGTAAGTTCCAGCGACCGGATGGAACGCTGGATGTCGAACGGTTCCGCGCCGCATCGTCGATCTTTATCACCGCTCAGGAAATTCTGGTTGATAACGCGAGTTATCCGACCGCGGTCATTGCCAGGAACAGCCATTTGTATCGACCGCTGGGTCTGGGCTATGCCAACCTGGGCAGCCTGCTGATGTCGATGGGCATTCCTTACGACAGCGACGCAGGTCGTGGGATCGCCGGTGCGTTGACAGCCTTGCTGACTGGTCAGGCCTACCTGACCTCCAGCCGCATCGCGGGTCATCTGGAACCGTTCGCGGGTTACAAGGAAAATCGCGATTCGATGCTCGGCGTGATGGATATGCATCGCGACGCAACGGAGAAGATTCACCCGGCGTGCCCCGAATACCTGCGCAAGGCCGCTCGCCAGGTGTGGGACGACTGCTGCGCATCCGGCCGCCGTTACGGTTACCGCAACGCTCAGGCGACTGTGTTGGCTCCGACCGGCACGATTGCGTTCATGATGGACTGCGACACCACGGGCATCGAACCGGACATCGCGCTCATCAAGTACAAGCAACTGGCTGGCGGCGGCATGATGAAGATCGTGAACCGCACGGTGCCTCTGGCGTTGAAGTCACTCGGCTACAACGAAGAGCAGGTTCGCAACATCATCAGTTACCTCGATAAAGAAGAGACGATCGAAGGTGCTCCGCAACTGAAGGCCGAGCACTTGCCGGTCTTCGATTGTGCGTTCAAGGCGGCCAAGGGAACGCGGACGATCGCCTGGCGAGCACACGTGACGATGATGGCGGCAGCTCAGCCGTTCTTGTCGGGCGCGATCTCCAAGACGGTCAACATGCCGGCCGACTCAACGGTCGAAGATGTTGAGAACGCTTACCTCGAAGGTTGGAAGCTGGGGCTGAAGGCTCTGGCCATCTACCGCGACGGTTCGAAGCAGAGCCAGCCGCTGGCGACGACCAAGGAAAGCGATCGCAAGAAGAAGGGCGAAGTGATCGTTCAGTCGGGACCTGTGCGTCGCCGCTTGCCGACGACTCGTCAGTCCTTGACGCACAAGTTCTCGGTCTCTGGCCACGATGGCTACATTACAGTTGGTCTCTACGAAGACGGTTCGCCCGGCGAACTGTTCATCACGATGGCCAAGGAAGGTTCGACGATCGGCGGTCTGATGGACACTATCGGCACGCTGACTTCAATGGCCTTGCAGTACGGTGTGCCTCTGGACGCGGTCGTGACCAAGTTCAGCCACATGCGGTTTGAACCCGCAGGCTGGACCGGCAATCCGGATATTCCGAATGCCAAGAGCGTGGTGGACTACATCTACCGTTGGCTGGGCATTCAGTTCCTGCCGGGCTTCCGCGAGAAGAACACGCCGAACGGTCACAGCCATAACGGAAAGTCTCACGCTCCGGCGGTTGAGACCAAGGTGGATTCGCCGAAGAAGCTGTCCGATGAAGTGGCTGGCATGATCAACACTCACCTGAAGAAGCCAGCTGAAGCCAGCGTGCAAGATGCGAACCTCGACGGTCCCGCGATTCGCAGTCAGCAGTTCGCCCAGTTCCAACTGGACGCTCCGGCCTGCGATAGCTGCGGAGCCATCACCGTTCGCAACGGTAACTGCTACCTGTGTCATAACTGCGGTGCCAGCATGGGCTGCAGCTAGTGGATGATTCGAAGTAGGCCGGACATCCTGTCCGGACTACTTCAGAATGGTTGCGGATTAGATTTTCGACGAGCCACGGTCTTATGATCGTGGCTCGTTTTGTTTAGTGCCCCAACGCGATGGCGATCAGCAGGAATGCACGATGAGAAGTGAGCTGCTTACAGAGTCGAACTCTGATCTTTGCGTCGGGAGGGCGAGGCTCCTGCCGAGCCGCATGCGCGAATCAGTCTCGTTACCGGCGTCCGGCTCGGCAGGAGCTTCGCCCTCCCGATTATGGTTTTGGCCAGTTACCAACGTGCTGCACAGTAACTGGATTCTGCTTGGGTGCTTGCTCTGTGGCTGGAATTTTGGAACTCTGGCCAATGCCGAGGATAAACCGGCGGAGCCTACTGCGGTGAAGTATCGGGTCACCGGCTTGTTCTCTCCCGATCGCGAGCCCGATCTCAAGCAGATGATGGAAGAACTGCCGGAAGTCACTCTGGTCAGTGTGGACTTCAAGACTTCGGAAGCGACTTTTCGTTTTGTGTCGGCGAATGCCTTCCCCGGTGCCAAGCCCGAGCAGATCGTGGAACGCTTCGACAATCGCCTGCGGACGATTTCACGGTCAACCTTCGGCATCATGCCGCTGTGCACCATTCCGCGCGACAAGCTGAAGTTCGTCGAGATCCCGGTGCAGGGGCTGGACTGCAAAGGCTGCGGACTGGCCGCGTATGAAGCCGTCTACAAACTGGAAGGTGTCGAACAAGCGACGGCCAGCTTTAAGGACGGACTTGTTACTGCCTGGATTGATCCGAAGAAGACGGAGCAGGCCAAGCTCGAAGACGCACTCAAGAAACGCAACGTGACGCTGGGTTCTCGTTAGGACATGCTGTGTTTTGGCCGGATCAATCGAATTCGGCGGCGTTCCGAGTTCATCGCAGTGAGACGCCCGCAAACGACTAACAATTGCTACCCTCGCCCCGCTTGCGGGGAGAGGGGCTGGGGGTGAGGGGCGATTTTATTCATCGTCTGCTATTACCCCTCAAACCCACTGTCACAGTCGCTTCCATTGCGTAAACAGCCTTGTCGAAGACGAGGATCAACAACAGGACCTGTTCCTTCAAACCACGGGTAAGGGCGTCAGAGAATTAATGGCCGAAAGGTAGCGCCGCCCCTCACCCCCGACCCCTCTCCCCGCGAGCGGGGCGAGGGGAGATTGTTGT
>CAYLTY010000449.1:0-3137 GCA_964386705.1 uncultured Planctomycetaceae bacterium | reverse complement strand
TACCGATTTGAGGCTTGTCGAAGTCGGCTTCGGTCATCCCGAGACCGTAATAAACAGCGGTAATGCCGCGTTGCCATCCACGAGTGAGCTGTCGGCTGTTCCAATTCAGAGCGGTCATTCAGTTGAGTCCTTAAGTCGATTTCATCCGCGTGCCGCCAGTGCGGCTTGAAGGCAGATTCAGCACGTCTGGTCGAAGGTTATCGGTCTGCCCATCCGGGACAAGCAATTGGCGGTTGATCGCCGACGCGCTTCAGAACTGTCGCAACAGCAAACACCTTCTTGACCCTCGGGAAATTAGCGGCCTAGACTCCAGTTCTCGCACCTTCAATTCTCGTGGAGATCTCTCATGCTGCGTCCGTCAAAAATTCTCTGGAAGACCGCGCTCGCGACTCTGGTAAGTCTGGCCGGAGCAACTCATGGATTGGCCCCGTTCGTTCACGCTCAAGATAAACCCGCCAATCCTCTGGCAAAGGTGCCAACTCAGTGGGCTCATGTCGAACTGAAGGGCGGCTACCCTGAAGGTGCTTCCATGCCCGGCCTGTTCGGTGCGGCCGGCGAAACCATGA
The DNA here is from genome assembly GCA_964386705.1 of uncultured Planctomycetaceae bacterium. GTDB lineage: Bacteria > Planctomycetota > Planctomycetia > Planctomycetales > Planctomycetaceae > AM-0621. Next base: position 2,571 of record CAYLTY010000449.1, on the reverse strand, counting down.
GCACCATCATGGGACGTCTGGAGCAAGCCGGAAACGACCAGAATCTCGGCGGCATCGTGCTAAGGATCAACAGCCCCTCGCTGGGCTGGGCGAAAGTTAATGAGTTCCGCACGGCGATCAGCGCCGTCCGCGAGAAGGGCAAGAAGGTCTACGCCGTTCTGGATGACGCCAACACGCAAGGCTACATGCTCTCTTCGGCCTGCGATCAGATCATCATGCCCGAATCGGGATCGGTGATGATGCTGGGCCTGCGAGCCGAAGTCACCTTCTACAAGAACCTGTTCGATCTGGTCGGCGTCAAAGCCGACATGATGCAGGTCGGAGAGTACAAGGGCGCGGCTGAGCCTTATGCCCGCACTGAAATGAGCCCCGCCTTCCGCGAAGAAATGGAAGCGGTCATCGGCGACTACTACGACCAGATCGTCGACACCGTCGCGAAGGACCGCAAGCTGCCGCGCGAGAAGGTCATTGAGATCATCGACAACGGCCCGCATACCGCCAAGGCCGCCCGCGAACTGGGACTCATCGACAAGCTGGCGTACGAAGACGAAGTGAAGGAACTCGTGAAGCGCCAGCCCGGCGGCGACAAGCTGGCCACGAAGTACGGCAAGAAGAAGATCGACACCGACTTCAGCGGCTTCGGCGGCATGGTCAAGATGATGAATCTGATGATGGGCGTTGAGCCGAAGAAGGCCAAGGGTAAGGACCCTGTGATCGCCATCGTGCATGTGACCGGCGTCATCATGCCTGGCAAGAGTGCGGCGGATATGTTCGGCGGTGAAATGGTTGGCTCCGACAGCATCATCGAAGCGATCCAAAAGGCCGATGGCGACTCACAAGTCAAAGCGATCGTGCTGCGAGTCGACAGCCCCGGCGGAAGTGCTCTGGCTAGCGACCTGATGTGGCGGTCCATCAAGCAGTGCAACAAGCCCATCGTCGCCAGCATGGGTGATACGGCGGCCAGCGGTGGCTACTACGTCTCGATGGGCTGCGATGCCATCTTCGCCGAGCCAGGAACATTAACGGGTTCGATCGGCGTCGTCGGCGGCAAGATCGCCTTGGGCGGCCTCTATAACAAAGTTGGCATCACGACGAGTGTCATTTCTCGCGGCAAGAACAGTGGCGCGATGAGCGAACTGGCTCCGTTCAGCGACACCGAGCGAGCCGCCATGCAGAAGCTGATGGCGGACATCTACGATCAGTTCACGGCGAAGGCGGCTGAGTCTCGCAAGATGCCTCAAGCAGAACTCGAAAAGCTGGCTCGCGGTCGCGTCTACACGGGCCAGCAGGCCCTGAAGCTCAAGTTGATCGACAAGCTCGGCACGCTGGACGACGCGGTCGCCCACGCTAAGGAACTGGCCGGACTGAAGGCTGGTGACAAAGTTGACCGCATGATGCTGCCCAAGGCAGCGAATCCGTTCGAATCGCTGCTCGGACCAATCGATCTCGACGAAGCCCGGGCACCGGTGCCTTCAGCCACCGCCGAAGCTCTTGGTGCCGCACTGCGCCAGATCTCCCCGCAGCTCGCCAAAGACGTCGGTGCGCTCTCGGTCATGCAGCTGCTCAACACGGAACGACGCCTGACGGTGTTGCCATTCCGGATTACAGTTGAGTAATTGCACGCACGATCGCTGGCGGAGACTTCCGAAGTTCTTAAGACTTCGGAAGTCTGAGCAGGCCGCTCAGACTTCAGGACATCGCACAGCACAGCAGAAGGGATTCGCTTTATGCGTAAGAGCATCGTCAAAGCCAAGCTTGCCAGGCAGGAGCCAGTGGTCGGCGTCGCCTGCCATCTGATGGACCAGCAGGTCTTCGAACTGGTCGGCTTGATGGGCTTTGACTTCATCTGGATGGATATGGAACACCATTTCTACAGCATGGAAACGGCTGGCCAGATGATGCGTGCCGCGCGGGTTGGCTCGGTCGACATCATGTGTCGACCGGCTAAGGGCGAGTTCATGCAGATGAGCCGCATGCTGGAAGCCGGTGCTCACGGCATCATGTATCCGCGCTGTGAGTCCGCCGCGGAAGCTCGTGAAGTCGTCCGCTGGATGAAGTTCGCTCCGCAAGGCACGCGTGGTTTCGACGGCGGAAATCCGGACATGCCGTACTGCACGATGGACTTCGCGCAATACATCCGCCGCTCCAATGAAGAGAGCTGGCTGGTCATTCAAATCGAAGACCCGCAAGCCCTGGAGCAGGTCGAAGAGATCGCCGCAGTCCCCGGCGTGGATGTGGTCATGCTCGGCCCCGCCGACTTCAGCATTCTCAGCGGCGTACCGGGGCAATTCGATCACCCGAAGATTCATGACGCCTTGCTCCGCCTGAAATCGGCCTGCGACAAGCACAGCAAGGCATGGGGTGCCCCGGCAGGCAGCCCGCAGCGAATCAAGCAGTTGCTGGATATGGGAGCACGCTGGACAACCTGCGGTTGCGACCTGATCTGGGTCAAGAGCGGTCTGGAGCAGGCGAAACGCGATCTGGCGTCTCTGGGTTTAACGACAACCAATTGGGTCGACAGCGATCCGCGTTATAGTTCGCGGCGATAAGCAGCAACGCAGCATAGGGCCA
>CAYLTY010000448.1:0-3138 GCA_964386705.1 uncultured Planctomycetaceae bacterium | reverse complement strand
CTACCCGGCAGTCACGCGACCGACCGGCGGACGGCCGCCGTAGCTCATTACCGACTCTTTCAAGGCCTTGGGCACGGCCCGGAACCGGACCGACAGTTGCGAGATGAACTCGGCCTCGCCCCACGGCCCTTCGTCGTGTTGACCACGGCCCTGTGGGCCATGGGTCTCGTCCGCAAGAACTCAACTGGGAACTTCCAGCTTACCGAATTGGCTGAGGAGCACCTTGTTCCCAACCTGGCCTTCGACGTGAGCGGTTATGTTGGGCTAGCCGCAGAGAATCCCAGCGTGCTCGGCATGGTCGAACGACTGCGTACGAATCGTCCCTATGGCGCCGAGCCCAAGTCCGATTCAGGTACGGCATTCATCTTTCGCGAAGGAACAACATCGGCGATGGAGCAAGAGGCCTCCGCACGCCGTTTGACGATGTCGTTGGCTGGTCGAGCCAAGAACGTTGCTCCGTATTTCGCTGAAGCGGTTGATGCCAGCACTGCCGCGACCATCCTGGACGTCGGGGGCGGCACCGGAATCTACGCCTACGCGCTGTTGGCGAAGTATCCGCACTTGAAAGCCATTGTGCTCGATCGACCGGAAGTGCTGAAGACGGCGGCCGAATGCGCTCAAGAGTGGCAGGTCGCGGATCGCGTTTCGCTGGTACCGGGTGACATGTTCCAGACAGAGTTTCCGTCCGCAGACCTCGTGCTGCTTTCCAACGTGTTGCACGATTGGGATGTCGCCGAATGTGAGGCGCTCGTCGCAAAGTCTGCCTTGGCGACTTCAGCGGGTGGACGAGTCCTCATTCACGACGTCTTCCTGAACGATGAATTGGACGGTCCGCTGCCGGTTGCGCTGTATTCGGCATCGCTGTTCTCACTCACGGAAGGCCGAGCCTACAGCGCGGCTGAGTACCGTGGCTGGCTGAAGTCCGCAGGGCTCGATCCGCAGCCCGTCGTTCCGACTCTGGTGCATTGCGGGGTTCTGGGCGGTTTGAAGAGGTGAAAACCCTGTGAGGTTGCAGTAGTTCGAATTGGAGATGCTGGTCAGATTCTGGCCGACTCATAAGAATAAGCACTTGTTGATTAGTGCTTCTGGCCGTAGCCAAACTCAGGAAGGCTGCGTGCCGGGCCAACTCTGATCGCAGCGCAAAGCGATCAGAGGTCTCAGCGGAATAAGGAATTCTGATGTCCGAGCCCAGCTTCATTTTCGACGTGCATCTCGATCTCAGCATGAATGCTCTGGAATGGAATCGCGACCAGCGCTGGTCACAGGAACGCATTCGGCGCTGGGAGCAGTTCATGAAGGACAAAGTGGATCGTGGCAACAACACGGTCTGCTTTCCGGAGATGCGCCGCGGACGAATCGGGCTGTGCGTCGCGACTCAGATCGGCCGGTACTCACCGTATTTCCATCGGCTGCCCGGTTGGAATTCGCCCGAGCAGGCTTGGGCTCAGACTCAGGGCCAGCTCGCCTGGTACCGCGAGATGGAAGCGCAAGGCGAGATGGTGCAGATCCGCAACACCGAGCAGCTTAACAAGCACCTCGACCTGTGGATGAAATCACCGTGTGACGATGGCACGGCGTACGTCGTGGAGTCGAGGAAACAGCCAGCGCATTTGCCGATCGGCTATATCCTCAGCCTTGAGGGCGCGGACTCGATCGTGACACTGAAGCATCTGGAACGTGCTTACGCCGACGGACTGCGAGCGCTGGGACCCGCTCACTATGGACCTGGACGCTACGCGCACGGCACCGACGCTCAAGGTCCGCTGTCCCCCGAGGGCAAGGACTTGTTGAAGGAGATGCAGCGACTGGGGATCATCCTGGACGTGACTCACCTGTGTGACGAATGCTTCTGGGACGCTCTGGATGTCTATGACGGACCGCTGTGGGCCAGTCACCAGAACTGCCGCACGCTGGCTCCGTGGAACCGCCAGTTTGCCGACGATCAGATCAAGGCGGTCGTCGAGCGTGGCGGCATTCTCGGTATGGCGTTTGATGCGATCATGATGGTGCCGGGGTGGATGCATCTCCGCAGCAAACCGGCTGATTTCCAGTTGAAAATTGAGCGTATCTGCGAGCACATCGACCACATCTGCCAGATCGCGGGCAATGCGAAGCATGTGGGGATCGGTACCGATCTCGACGGTGGCTATGGCAACGAGCAGACGCCGATGGACATGAATTCCATCGCCGACCTGCAGGTTTTGCCCGGATTACTGCGGAAGCGAGGCTACTCAGAAGCCGACATACAAGGCATCATGTGGCGCAACTTTGTCGACTTCCTGCGTAAGACTTGGGGCTAGATCTCACCGGAGGAGGCGCGGTGCATCGCTTCCTGCATCAGATTCAACGCGCGACGGTTTCTTCTTGGGAAGCCGTTGCGGGTTTGGTTTATCCCGAAGTCTGCGTCTTCTGCACCAGCGACCTCTGTCAGGCGACTGCCCGTTCGCCGGGTGTGCGTCTCTGCCGCGACTGCGAGGCCAAGTTCGCCGATGAAGGAGCCGCAGTGTGCTTTGCTTGTGGAGCTGCCGTCGGTCCGAACCTGCCGGCTCAGAGCGAGTGCCTGGAGTGCCGCACGCGCGACTTCCGCTTTCAGCAGGTGATTCGTCTGGGGCTCTACGAAGACGAACTGCGGACGGCGGTTATTCGCGGCAAATCTCCCGGTGCATTGCCGCTGAGCGCCGCCTTGGGGGAACTTCTCTATGGCATGCAGGCCGAACGGTTGAGGGACGCGAACGTCGACCTGGTGACGTTCGTGCCTCAGCATTGGGGCAAGCGCCTGGTGCAGCACCATCATCAGGCCGAAACCGTCGCCGAGATTCTGTCGAAGCGGTTGCGGCTGCCGCTGGCTCGATGGCTGCTCGTCAAGAAGCGGCACACCCGCGATCAGTCTGATCTGCCGCGTTCTGAACGCCTCAAGAATCTGACGGCGGCTTTCGGTGTGCGGCGCTGGCCTCGTGTTCGTGGACGCAACGTCTTGTTGGTAGACGACATCCTGACGACCGGTTCGACGGCGAATGAGTGCACCAAGGCGTTGCGGGCGGCCGGGGCCAAGGCGGTTGCCGTGGCGGTAATCGCCCGGGTCCCGTGATCCGAATTAGCAGGAAAACGTTTGATGACGTAAGGTTAATGGATCGAGTT
>CAYLTY010000447.1:0-3141 GCA_964386705.1 uncultured Planctomycetaceae bacterium | reverse complement strand
GACAAGAGGAAGAACTCGCATTCAACGCCGGTACGCAGTTCGTAGCCGCGATTGGCCAGCCGCGCGAGCGATGCTTTCAGTACGTTCCGCGGTGCGTGAGCCACCGGTTGCTTGTTCATCCAGAGGTCAGCGGCGAGCCAGCCGACTTCGGGCTTCCACGGCAATTGAATCAGGCTGTTGGGGTCGGGAACGGCGAAGACGTCGGGGTCGGCGGGCGTCATGTCCAGCCACGTCGCGAATCCGGCGAAGGATGCTCCGGTTTCGCAGGCGTCGTTGATTGCGGACGCGGGAATCAACTTCGCTCGCGAGGTACCAAATAGGTCGGAATAAGAAACGAGGAAGTAGCGAATGCCGAGTTCCTCGGCCTTCTTGCGCAGCGACATCGGCATGATCTCTCAAGTTGGAGTTCGGGCCGGATCTGCTTAAGCGCTGAGCAGTGCGGCGATGGCGTTTTTCAGGAATAACTGGTCGTCGGGGTTCTTCGCGGGATTGCCCGCTCGATGTCCCCAGATGGACGGAATCGGGCGGTAATCGGCATTCGGGATCTGGCGTGATTCGGCGAGTGCATCTTCAGGCGTGAAGTACAAATCGGTCTGGCCGGGCATGATCAGCGTGCGGGCCTGAATCGCACCGAGCGCGGCTTTCAGGTCGCAGTTGTAGATGTTGTTGTTGCTGACGTCGGATCGGATCCAGGTCTCAATCATCGACAGCAGGTTTGCGGCGTCGCGGCGCAGGAAGCTGGCTTCCCAATCGCGCATCAGAAACTCTTCGAGCGATGAATAACCCAATGCGAGGTGTCCATCAGCTCGATAGAAGGCTTGCGACATCGCCCAGCCTGCATAGATTCGGCCGAACGCCTTGAGACCTCGCTCGGGTTTGCTCGTGAAGCGCTCGCCGTTCCAGGCGGGATCTGTCAGCAGCGCCGCTCGTAGGCCTTCCAAAAACACGATGTTGTGCACCGAAGTCTTCGCGGACGTGCAGATCGCGGCGATGCGTTCGACTTGCTCAGGAAACACGGCACCCCAATGCAGAGCCTGCTGACCGCCCATCGACCAGCCATAAGCCAGCGCGAGGCGATCAATGCCGAACACTTCACTCAGCAGACGCCGCTGGGCCGTAATGTTGTCGATGTGTGTGATGACGGGAAATCGCGGGCCGCCAGGCGAGTCTGGTTGGTTGCTCGGCGATGACGACAACCCATTGCCGAACATGTTGGCGATGACGATGAAGTAGCGGGACGAGTCCAGAATATTTCCCGGCCCGACGAGCCATTCGATGTCCGAATGATGCGCCGCGTAAGACGTCGGATAGAGAATCGCGTTCGATTTCGTGGCGTTCAGCGTGCCATAGGTTTTGTACGCCAACTGCGCAGCGGGTAGTGAACCGCCCGCCTGCAGAGCGAAGTTCGGCAACTGGAAAACGTCGTAGTTCGTCATGGCAGGGGCCGCTCAAGTGACGGAGGGCTGTTCTGACGGATGGAGAGACTTGACCACGTCGCGACTCGCTGCGACGTAACTGGGAGCAATATAAGCCAGTTGTTCCTTCAGCCTCTGATGAGCCAGCGGTAACTGATGAAACGGAATCGACGGGTAAAGATGGTGCTCTGCGTGGAACGGCATGTTCCACATCAGTAGCCGGACGAACGGATTCGTCAGCGTCGTTCGAGTGTTCGTCAGGCCATTTTCGTCCGTCGTGCAACCCGTGTGCTCGGTAATCAGAATGGCTCGCAGCAACGGCTGAGCCAGCAGCGCCGGCAAGAACCAGTACATCCAGACGTAGTGATAACCCAAGGCGATCGACACCATTCCCGCGATGTAGATTCCAAGCTGAATTCCCGCCGAGATGGCGATCTTGCGCCGCGCGGAATCCGGAATGAACGGATATCGCTGCGTGCGGCCGAGCGACAATCGCAGAAACAACACAGGTCGCATCAGCCAGAACGAGATCGCGCTAACCTCCCACAGGTATTCGCCGAAGTTGTGTGGCTTGGGCGTCATCAGCTCAGGGTCCTTTTCAGGGTCCTGCGTGTAGCGATGGTGCCAAGTGTGGTAGTAGCGGTAGTAAGTGAAGTTGTAGAAGCCCAGCAGTCCGGCCAGCCAACCAAAGGCTTCGTTTAGGATTGGCGTGGCGAAGACCGTGCGATGCACGCACTCGTGCATGGGAGCGAACATCGTGACGATGGTGAAGCCGTGCAGCAGCATGGCTGGAATCATCAACCACCAGTGAGGCAGAGCCGCCCAGATCAGTAGGCCGGTCAACGCCATCACCGTGAAGTGGATCGCAAATCGCACCAGGCCACGCGCGTCGGATCGGTGACTCAGGGCACGAATGACTTCAATGTCGAGGACATTACGGCCAGGCAGCGCGGCCGTTCCCATGTCCGCAGAGTCTGCAGGAATTGCTCCGGATGCCATCTTGATCCGCCTCAAAAACACGCGGGGTCGGACGATTGATTAACGGGCACTCAGCCGGAGCGAACAGCCAAGAGCATCAACAGATCAGAGACTACAGTTGCACCGGGGCGGGTTCAACCAACACTTTTGTGGTTCTCTCAAAGGTGAGCATTCGCAGATCAAGTTGCGATACGGTCTGATTAATCATCATACGGCAAGCACCTCATTCGATTAGGAGACAACGATGACTGCGACAGCGGAACTGCGTTTAATGTTGATTGACGGCCAATGGACGACGGCCGCTGACGGGCGGACTCTGGATGTTATCAATCCTGCGACTGAGGGTGTCATCGGGCAGGTGGCATACGGTGGGCGCGAGGAGGCTCGGCGGGCCTTGGAAGCGGCGCAACGTGCGCTGCCAGGGTGGTCGCGCCAACAGACAACTTGGGATCGCGCGAAGATTCTGAAACGCACTGCGGAACTGATGCGTGAGCGGTGTGACGCGATTGCTCGGACGATCACTCTGGAGCAGGGTAAACCGCTCGCGGAATCGCGCGGTGAAGTCCTACATTCGGCTGATACGTTCGAATGGTTTGCAGAAGAAGGGAAGCGGGCTTACGGACAGGTGATTCCGAACTCGCTGCCCGGCAAACGGCATATGACGTTGAAGCACCCGGTGGGAGTGGTTGCGGCGATCAGTCCGTGGAATTTTCCGATCACGCTTCAGGCGCGTAAGCTGGCTCCGGCA
>CAYLTY010000446.1:0-3149 GCA_964386705.1 uncultured Planctomycetaceae bacterium | reverse complement strand
CTTGGCTTCGTTCTCGACATCAGCCACGGCGCTGCCAATCAGAATATCTCGAACTTCCGAGCGGCCACGTTTACGAACCTGCAGTTTGACGTCGGTGAGGATGAACTCGCCACGTGCTCCGCGTGACAGCTTGCCGTCGGTATGCGACGCGTGCGGTAGGATTTCCAGCTTCCAGCCCGTGACTCGCGAGTCATTGGAGGCCATAAAAGTTTTCGGCAACGACGCGATGATGCGGTAGTCGTCCTGCCGAAGTACCGGTCCACTCGCTTGGACGATGCCATCGGATTCATGTTTCAGCACCGTTCCTTCGGCCGACGTTACGGACGACGGCACCAGCGCATGCCACGCCTGAAATCCGCCTTTCACGCGGGCAGTCTGCTGCGTGAGCCAGTCGGGGAATTGAGCTTCGGCCTGTCGTTTGGCGGTGGCTTCGAGCGGCTTGCGTTCTTCGACAATGCGCTGAGCTTCCTCGACCGCCCGCGATGCCAGTGGCGGTTGATAACTCAGCAGCGGCTTCGCACCCGGACCAGCGCCGCCGTCTTCATCAATGCTGTTGAAGAACGCGAACAAGCTGTAGTAGTCGGACTGCGAAACGGGATCGAACTTGTGGGAATGACACTGCGTGCAGCCCAGCGTCAGCCCCAGCCAGACCGTGCCGGTCGTGTTGACGCGGTCGATGACGTAGTCGATCCGCGACTCCTCGGGATCTCGACCGCCTTCGCCGTTGGTCATGTGGTTGCGATGGAAGCAGGTGGCGAGGATCTGCTCGGGCTTGGCGTCCGGCAGCAGGTCACCCGCAAACTGTTCGATGGTGAATTGATCGAACGGCATGTTGGCGTTGAACGCGTTGATGACCCAATCGCGCCACGGCCAGTTGGTGCGGGTGGCATCGCCTTGAAAGCCGTCGGTGTCTGAATACCGGGCAGCGTCGAGCCACCACATGGCCATTCGCTCGCCGTAGTGCGGCGATTTCAGCAGCCGATCAACGACTCGTTGCACGGCTTCCGGAGAATCATCCTTGAGGAAGTCCGCTAACTCGGCGGCAGTGGGAGGCAAGCCGGTGATGTCGAACGACAACCGTCGCAGCAGTGTGTGCTTCGCCGCAGGATCGGAAAACGACAGCCCCTCGGCCTTCAGCCGTTCGCCGACCAGCTTGTCGATGATCTGGTTTGGAGCGGCAGCACCGCTGCGGCGTGATGGCTTTTCGAAGGCCCAGTGCTGGCCCCAGGGAGCGCCCGCCGCGATCCAGTTCTTCAGAGTGTCCATTTCCTTGGCCGTCAGCCGCTTGCGATGCGACTTGGGCGGCGGCATCAATTCATCGGGATCGCTGGTCGTGATGCGCTTGAGGAGTTCGCTGCGTGCTGGATCTCCGGGAACGATCGCCGCGTGACCTCCGAGATCTGCGATTGCAGACTCACGCAGGTCGAGTCGCAGATTGGCTTCGCGATGGCTGGCATCCGGCCCGTGACAGTGAAAGCACTTGTCGGACAGAATCGGCAGCACCTCATAGCTGAAACGTGCATCACCTGCGGCAGCGAGAGATGCCACCAGCAGGTTCAGGGCGATAGCCCAGGCGCAGAGGATGAGTCGTTTCAACATCACGATTCTCAGTGGTGGGGTCGCGGCGTGGTTGGTCAGATCGTCAAAGACGCGAGGCGTTGTCTCTGAGGCGGGATTCGCAAACCGTCTGAGTATTCCCTATGCAGGAGGCCGACGCCAGCAATCGCTTTGTCCAATCAGCAGGCAGTAGCCGTCCGGGTCGGTGACGCTCATCTCGCCTTCTGGCATGTAGAACGGAAACGTGACCTCTCCCGTATTGATCCCTGCTGACTGCAACTGCTGTCGCAGCTTCTGCAAGTCGGCAGTGTAGAGATAGAACAGCACGGCCTGCTGATCCGCGGCGATGGGCTGGTCTGATCGCGACAGCATCAGGACGCCTTGTTTGGCGTGCAGCGCCGCCCACGCCAACTCGGGCTCACCGAAGCAACATTGAACTTCAAAGCCGAAGTGCCGGTAGAACTCAATGGAACGATTGACGCTGGTGACGCGCGCCATTGGGGCGAGGTCGTAGATCATGGCGTTGCCCAGTGGTTCATAAGAGTTGAGATGACGAGTCTATAGTTCGGATAAGCCTGTCCGACAGATGGCATGGAAATGTCCGGCCTCCTTGTAACTCCAGTTCGGATGGTTCACGAGTGGCGCGGAGAGTTGGAGGAGCACGTGCTCGGAGCCCCAATCGCGGATGAGGATTTTCTCATCTGAGGTTCCCGAGATTGGCGGAAGCGAACTGTCTCGGGGTAGAACTGGAACGTCTGTTTTATCGCCGCTGCCCCTCATTTTCCCCTGAGAGGTGTTTCATGAAACGCTGGTTAGCACTCGTCTGCTGCGTCTTGTCGCTCGTTCCTTACCAGCCAATGGCGGCTCAAACCCGCGAAGAGAAAGTGCGGGCGGACAAGAAGAAGGTCGAGAGCGAAGGCTTCTGGATCTACAACGACTTGGCGAAGGGTTTTGCCGAGGCGAAAGAAACCGGCAAGCCGCTGTTGGTCATCCTGCGGTGCATTCCCTGCGAGGAGTGCGTGAAGCTGGATGATGAGCTCATCGATCAGAATCCGCGCGTGAAGCCGCTGCTCAGCAAGTTCGTCTGCGTGCGCATCGTGTCGACGAACGGTCTCGACCTGTCGTTGTTTCAGTATGATACCGACCAGTCCTTCGCCGCGTTCATTCTGAATGCGGACCGCACGATTTATGGTCGCTTTGGGACGCGCTCTGACCGGACCGAGTGGAAGGGCGATGTCTCCGTTGAGGGACTGGGCCGAGCACTTGAAGGTGCGTTGGAACTTCACAGCCGTTACCCGGCAGTGAAGACGGCTCTGGCCGGGAAGACTGGCCCGGCACCGGACTTCAAAGCTCCTGAAAAGTATCCGCAGCTGGCGGGCAAATACGGCTCGGAGTTGGACTACAGCGGCAATGTGGTTCGCAGTTGCATTCACTGCCATCAGATCGGAGATGCACAGCGGGAGTATTACCGCACTCAGAAGGGCGGTATTCCTGAGAAGGTCCTGTTTCCGTATCCACATCCGAAGGCAATCGGCTTGATGCTGGACCCCGCTCAACGGGCTCTGGTGACGTCCGTGACTGCGGACTCGGCT
>CAYLTY010000445.1:0-3149 GCA_964386705.1 uncultured Planctomycetaceae bacterium | reverse complement strand
GAATGTCAAAGAGTCGGACGGCACGCTGATCCTCGCTCCGGGGCCTCTTACAGGCGGCACCGCGCTCACGAAGTCGATGGCGATTCGCTACGGTCGCCCTGTGCTGGTCGTCGATCTCAACGCAGTGCGAGATCTAACGGCGGTTCGTAGTTGGCTGGCTGAGCATTCGATTTGCGTCATCAACATCGCCGGACCAAGAGAGAGACAGCAGCCCGGTATTCACGATCGCGCCGTGGAGTTTTTGAAGGAACTGTTTGCTCCGACTATCACGCGCAAGAAAGCCGCGACTCGAAAACGAACCAAACGAGCAGCACCTCGCAAGCAATGAGATGGAGAGTGTCGCTGTCAGAGTTGCTGCGATTTAACGGGCGCGGATCACCTTCTGATAAACTTCGCGTATGTGCGACGTCATCGTTTGGTGTCGGAATTGATCCGTGAAGCGGGCGCGGCCGGTGGCACCATACTGTTGGCGAATGTCAGGTGACGCGATCAGGAAGTTCAGCGCATCTGCTAACTCGCGAATGCTTTCGACGGGCAACAGGTAGCCCGTCTCGTTGGGAATCACGACTTCGCGCGCTCCATCAACGTCATAAGACACGACGGGTTTGCCCGCGATCAAGGCCTGAGGCAGCACCCGGGCGAGACCTTCCCAGACGCTCGTGTGAACCACGATGTCCGCGGCGTTGACGAGTTCTGGAATCCGCGCCGGTTGAACAAGTCCTGTGAAAACGAAGTTGGACGTCAGGCCGCGGGCCGCGATTTCCTGCTCGAAGGAGGCTCGCAGGATGCCGTCACCGATCAGCAGGAACTTCACCGCCGGATGAGCGGCGACGACATCGCTGGCGGCGCGGATCAGGTACTCGTGACCCTTGAGGTGAAACAACCTCGCGACCTTGGCGATCACGACGTCCGTGGGGGATAAGCCTAGCTCTTGTCGCACTTCGGCTGGGGATCTCGGCGGATGCAGGAACGGTTCAACGTCCATGCCGCTGTAAATCGTCGTGAACTGCTCGCGCGGGGCGACACCAGCGGCGACGTATTGATCGGTCAGCGAATCGGCGACGCTGATGAAGGCTGATGTCCCGCGCGCGGCGATACGTTCCAGTGTTCGATAAGCCGCGAACGCGACGGGATGCTGACCGCGATGAAACGAGGCCCCGTGAATCGTATGCACGGTCGGAATGCCCAGCTTCGAGCCCGCCGCGCGACCGATGATGCCGGCCTTCGAGCTGTGAGTGTGCACAACGTCAGGCTTAAGCTCACGCAGCGTGTGGATGATCGCGCGATAACTTTGCCAGTCACGCCACGGATGGATGCTGCGGCGCATTTCCGGGATCTCAACGATGCGAAATCCGACGGCGCGAGCCCGTTCCATTAAGCTACCTTCCGGACCCAGGCCGGGGCCGGTGATCAGCGTTACTTCGTCACCAAAGTCGCGGTGCTGATCCTCGCAGTTGAAGAGCGTGTTCTCCTGTGCTCCTCCAATAATCAGGCGAGTGATGATGTGCGCGACGTGCATGAATGCTCGGAACGAATTAGCGGGGACAAGGTCTAGCCCCGAACGTCCTCAGGGTAGAGCGATAGGTGCGGGCCGATGTCCAGCACCCGCATGCGATTCATTTCTACCTCGATCAACTTCAGCCGACGACTGATTTGGTCTTGATTGGCAGCCCATTGGGTGTGCCAGTCAAAGCTGGGTTCGACCGCTTCTGGCTCGATGAAGGACGGTGTGCCTGCCTGCTCAAGTTTCAGCAGGCAGTCAGCTAACGGAGAACGTGGAGTGGCCTCGGCCGTCACATCGTTGAGTCGCAGTTGAGACATGTTGAGGTCCACTTCGTCGAGTCGGTTCAATGAGAACAAGATCGACTGGAGTTGTGAGCGTCTTCATGCAATCAAACGTGGACGTCCGATGTCCCCTCGTGTTCACGGCGGCAAGCCTGACGTGGATGGCACGCTCGGCACGACCGCCACTGTCCGCGCGAGCGGTCATCTGCCCGCAGGCTTAAGTGTCGCCAGCGTCCAATGTCTGTCGCTCGTTTGTTGAACCGCCGCTTCCGTAACGCCGAAACTTCTCATCAGTGACCGCAGTTCACCGAGCGACAACGCCGCGTGCAACGACTGCCGGAACAGTTGCTGCTGTCGAGCGGAATCTGCTCCGGCATAGGTGCGGACGATGACCTCGATGTCTTCCGCGGTTTCCAACCGCACAAGATCACGGACAAACAGCAGCCCTCCGGGTTTCAGGACGCGCAGCATCTCGGCGAAGCAATGACACGGTTCGGGAATGTGGTGCACGATGCTGTTGGACATCACCCAATCGAAACTGGTGTCCTCAAACGGCAGGCGTTTCGCGTCGACGAGTTGCAGCGAAATGGCTGCGGACAAGCCTGCCCGATCCACATTCGCTTGAGCCAGTTTCAGCATCTCCGCTGCGAGATCGATGGCGCGGACACGGAGATTCGAGGGGCTTGTTGGCGCTGCGGTCTTTGAGCGTTGGGTGTCGCGGGGAATGTCTCCGCAGATAGCTCGATTCAGCGAAACATGCGGAGAAAACAGTTCGATGGGAATCAATGCGGTACCGGTTCCTACATCGAGAATCTCTGTTTGCGGCCAGCGAGCCCCGAGGTTCTCCGCAGCAGCCAGCATGTCGTTGATGAACAGTCGATTGACGCCGCTGTGATCCATCGAGTCGTAGTCGGAAGCTTCTTCGACCGTATCCATGACTTCGGGTTCGAGCGTTCGCGGCAACATGAGCAGGTCTTTCGTCGTGGAAAGGGAACGCTCGATGGACGAATTAAGAAGGCATTACCAGAGAAACCCGCGGCGCAACGCCCGACTGGATGGCAGCATCCGCTATCCGGGCTCACAGAGAACCTATCGCGGCGATCGTGAGAATGCCCACCAGGATGTCATAGAGGGCGTGACATCCGACGGTAATCCCGAAGCCGCGCAACATGAAGACGGTGGCGAAAAAGCAGCCCGCGGTGACTCGGAACGTGAAGCTGAAGACCGAGAACGGTTCACCAGCCGGGCCGATGTAGTGGGCCACCGAGAACAACAGGCTCGTCAGAAAGATGGCCAAGCCCGCCGCCCAGTTTTTGGGCATGCGGCAACCGCGAAAGAACGCACAGCAGGCCGGCAGCATGGTT
>CAYLTY010000444.1:0-3149 GCA_964386705.1 uncultured Planctomycetaceae bacterium | reverse complement strand
ACGGGCTGTGGAAACTCTCATACCGCCTGGCTCAGGAAATGGGGAGCAGGTCAAGGCGATACTGCGATTCTTCGCGAGTATGCTCGCTGGTTGAGTGATCGTGGCGACCCGCGGGGTGAGCACCTTGCCGCAGAACTTGACTTCTACGAGGCCGAGAAACAATTCGTACAAGCAGAGCAGCATCTTGGCGGCCTTCGCGGTAGTCGCCCACAAGATTTCGCGTGGCTGAACAGCGTACTCCCGATGGTGACGCGGGCTCCCGTTTCGGGCATCTTCTATTCAGCTGCGTCTCCTGACGATCCTCCGTTTGTTCAACTCGGTGACTTTTGCGGTCGCAGTACTGTTGTCGGGACCATAGAAGCACAAAAAGTGTTCTTTCGTATTCCGGCGGGCCACAGCGGTATCATAACAGAAATATATGTTTGCAATGGCACATCTGTAACAGCGGGCGACAAGCTATTGAACATCATTCGACCGCAGAAAGCAGATGTCCTACAAGCGAGGCTCAGATAACCAGACATTGCACCAGAGTTGCAGCTGGTGGGTCTTCTGTTTTTGGCGCAATCACCGGCTGCAAGTAGTGCACACAACGTCGATGGGCTGACCATGGACGGCTCTTACTTCAGGAAGTCAGGCAGGTAGTTTTCGTTCGCGGCGTCGGGCGCTTGCTGCTGAGAGGCGTTTTGGGCTCGCTCTTCTTCTCGAATCGCGATGTAGGAACCGCTCATGATGCGGTCTTCCTTACCTGTGCCAGCAAAGATAGTGACTGCGGAGTCGGTTAGCAGATGCTTATCAGCGACATTGATACCGTAGCAGCGCGTCTGGCAGAGGCCGCAACCGACGCACTTGTCGGCCAGGATAACTGGGGCCACGAAGCCTGAGTCTTCAACGGGGTTCCCCGACGCATCGACCTCAGTGTGCACGCGGGCAAACTCAATGGCGTGATAGCCCGCATGATGGCACTCATCGACGCACAGCTGGCACGCCTCTTTTCCGGCGTGAGGCAAACACGTTTGCAAGTTGATCTCAGCCAGCCCGATGCGGCAGACTCGCTTCTCTTCCAGTGGAATCGCGCGAATCGCCCCGGTCGGACACACCTGCGTGCACGCGTTACAGCTGGATTCACAGCCCGCCCAGTCGGCGTTCACGCGCGGCGTCCAGAGGCCTTCCAGTCCCTGTTGAAAACTCAGGGGATGCAGCACATCGTTGGGGCAGGCTTTGAAGCACTCACCGCAGCGGATGCACATCTGCAGGAATTCTGCTTCGGGGACGCTGCCGGGTGGACGAATTGGTCGCCATGCGTTTGGGTTATCAAGATCCGCTCCCCAGACTTTGGTGACACCAGCAACGCTCAGCCCGCCAGTCACGCCTGCGGCAACTCCGACGGCGGCTGACAAAAAGCCGCGGCGGCCCAACGCAGTCTCGTGCGTGGGCGGATCATCGGGTGCCTTGAGCTGCACCAACTCCCAACGATCCACGAACTTGATAGCTTGAGTGGGGCAGACTCCACCGCACGACTGACACATCGTGCAATCGGTGGTGCGTGTGGTGAAGTCGAGTTTGATCGCGTCGAACGGGCAGATCTCAACGCACTTGTTGCAATGAATACACGAGCTTTCGACTTTTCGCTCGGTGACTCGAAACAGATTCCCGAGTGAGAAGACCGCACCGCTGGGACAGACATACCGGCACCAGAAGCGCGGCTTGAGAAATCCCAAGCCTAAGACGGTCGCAAACAGTACCAGCGAAACCACGTGCCCGATGCTCATGGGCGGAACCAGATGCCATTCACGCAAGAGACCCGTCTGCAACGGTGCGAGTGTGAATAACAACCCGCGCGTGATAACCGGGATAGCCGCGAAGACTCCGGAGATCAGAACTCCGCACGCCGCCGCGATGAGAACTCCCAATAAAACATAATACTTAATATGGACCCACCAGCCGTCGTCGGGCACGCGGAAGCGGGTGACTCGCTTGCCGACAGACCAGTCGAACAGATCAATCACCGTTCCCAGCGGACACAGGTAGCCGCAGAAGCCGCGAGGAATCAGCACGCACGCTGCCAGAATGATGGCGGCGCTGGTCAGTGACCAGACCCACGATCGCGCCGCGATCGCCGTTGAGAAACTGACCAGCGGATCGATAATCAGAAAGAACTCGGCCGCAATCTTTTCCTTACGAGCCAGTTCATCCGTGTAATGCGATGGCCAATCCGCCGTAGCCTCATCGGGCCGAGCGGTATAAGGCCAGCACACGTAGAAGAAGAGTACGAGAAAAGTACACAGACAAACCGCTTGCACCACTCGTCTGACCGGCGACGAAAGCCAGGTCGGACCCAGCCGTTGCAGCGCTCGGCGGATTGCGCCGAACTTGCTCTTCTTCATAAATGGCAGGAAGTGGTCGAGTCGCATGGGTCACGATCTTCGGTCGCAGGACGATGCCTGCAACAAGAGCAACACAATGTTGGTGGAGGGTAGCCCTGCGGTTGACCCACCTTCCGGTCAAGTCGGCCACTTACTTCTTCACCAACGCCTTAGCCGTCGCATTCACAATGGCTTCGGATGTGATCGTGGCGTTGGTGGTGGTATCCACGCCTTTCACGTGTTGCTTGGCGATGATCTTGGTCGGGGTGTCGCTGATGGCGGAATAGAACTGCTTTTCGCGATGGTTCGTCACGTTAACGGACTGGATGCGACCTTTTGCCACGGTGACGGCGACTTCGACTGGTCCCTCGTAGCCCTGGCTCGCGGCGGTGTACTTCCCGTCGGCAACTTGCTTGAGATCAAACAACTCGAAGGACTTGATGGCTTCGATGTTGGCGTTCGCGCGTTTGTGATTCTGGACCATACGTCCCGGCGGATTCTGCGCAGGAAGCTTAATCGCCAGCACCTGCTGGTAGTGCTGCAGAGCTTCAGGATAGCGACCGGCTTGTCGGCAGGCGTCGCCAGCGGTC
This sequence comes from uncultured Planctomycetaceae bacterium, assembly GCA_964386705.1. Taxonomy (GTDB): domain Bacteria; phylum Planctomycetota; class Planctomycetia; order Planctomycetales; family Planctomycetaceae; genus AM-0621. The sequence goes on along the minus strand of CAYLTY010000444.1, from coordinate 196 downwards.
AGAAACGAATAGCCCTGTTCGTCCTGATTCGCCAACGCCATCTTGATCGACCGATCGGTGTCACCCATGTCGCCCAGCAGCTTGGCGTGTCGCAGTCCTTCCGGCACTTTAGCCAGCAAAGCCTTAGCTTCAGTTATATAACCTAAGCGCCAATAACACTCGGCGAGCACCACGGCCGAAGATGAATACTCTCCCG
>CAYLTY010000443.1:0-3172 GCA_964386705.1 uncultured Planctomycetaceae bacterium | reverse complement strand
ATAGCGTTTGTCCGCGTTCAGGGACCGGATGACATAGTCGCGATACGGCCAGGCATTGTCGCGCCGTTGGTCGCGCTCGAAGCCGTGCGTATCGGCATAGTGGGCGATATCGAGCCAGTGCCGCGCCCACCGCTCGCCATAGTGCGGAGACTTCAGGAAGCGATCAACGAGACGTTCGTAGGCGCGACTGACGGCCGCAGCAGAGCTTGAGGCACGTTCTGCCTCAAACTCACCAACGAACGCTTCGACCTCTTCCAATTTTGGCGGCAGTCCTACCAGATCGAACGACAGTCGGCGGATGAGCGTCCGCGGGTCCGCTTCTGGAGAAGGCGTCAGTCCTCGATCGGCGAGTTTCGCGAAGATGAACCGGTCAATCGGATTCTGAGCCCAGCGAAGTTCCTGCACCGTCGGGGGCATCGCGTGCGACACTGGCTGAAAGGACCACCAGTCACGGCCTCCTGCGGCTCGTTCCTGCAGCTTCAATGCGTCTGGCCAGTCGGCTCCCTCGGCAATCCACTGACGAAACTTATTGATCTCAGCGGACGTTAATGGAACGCCTTCGGCAGGCATTTGCGGTTCTGAACCTGAAATCATCTCCAGGAGCAGGCTTTGACCGCGCTGGTCACGAACCAACACCGGACCACTCTCGCCGCCGCGCAGAAATTCGGCTTTAGAGGAGAACGACAATCCACCCTTCGGCTTCCCGTGCGCATGGCAGCGGATACAGCGTTGCTCCAGAATCGGCGCGATGTCGCGAGCGAACCGCACGGGCTCGGCAGCATTCGCCTGATGAGGACTACCGGTAGCGGCCAGGAACATTCCGCACAGGATGATGGCCAGCCAGGGGCGGCTCGTTGTTACGAGGTACGTGCAGCGCAGTTGCTCAACAAATCCGGTCGCGCGGGACATGCTTCCCGATCCTCGATTGCGCGGAAAGAACGCAGCCACAATGAGTTCGCTGCGACGCGCATGTTAGTTAGCGACCAGAGGACACGGCAGTCAGGACGTTATTTGACCAGCAGAATCGGGCACCGACATCCATCTGAGATCTGCTGATTCAGGGTCTCGGTCTCTTCTTCGAGGCACTCTTCGCCCGCGCGATGTGTCCCGAGCACCACCAGATCGACGTTGCGCTCTGAGGCGAATCGCACGATTTCGGGTACCCGCTCACCCTGTCGGGTTTTCCATTCGACGGGCACTCCGGCGTCCACGAAACGCTGAGTCAGCGTTTCCAGCTCGGTTTCGGCCAGTCGCTGCACGGGCTCGTCGAGTGTGTCGAACTCGTCGTCGTTGCTGCGAATTGCCTCGATTACGTGCAGTAATGTCACCGAAGAGCGATTCTGCACGGCTAATTCGAACGCGACGTCGAGCACCGGAAGATTCTTATCACTGATATCAACCGGAACAAAAATGTGGCGAAACCGAGAAAGCATGTCCGTACCTCATGTGGGCCATGGAATTAGGGGAACAGCTCCCCGCTGTCAGTTCCCAGAACTGTCTGTTCAAAACTCGCGCCAAATCTTTCGAATGTCTTGCGGCTTAGTGCGAGGTGCGTGACTGGCATAGCAGTTGCCTACTCTCCGCGAACCTTTCACGGAACGCCGGTAACCGATCTATCACGAACCAGCGCACCACTGGCAGGAAGACGGTTGACCGCTGCGCTCTATACGCATCTCTCCGACTGTGTCGGGCGGTGCCACTTAAGCTCGACGCTCGATGTGTTTTCTTGAGTCTTTCATTTCTTGTTAACCGAGATCGGCGACGATGTCGGTAAACGACTTCGATACACAACTTTGTCTTCATTCACAGGAGCCCACCTGATGCTGATCGTCGATTCGACCCAAGAGAAGGGACGTCGGGAAAGCTCATTATCTGCGGATTTTGTCGCGGAACCCCGACGTAACCAGGATGCCAGTATTGAGGCCACAATTCGCCAGAGGTTTTCAAACCTCGGCTACCCCCAGTTGCAGCAGTTGCGAGTAGATGTTGATCACGGTCGCGTGGCGATCGCCGGTCAACTCTCCCGGTATTACCTGCGACAACTGGCTCAGACAGCTGTGATGCAAATTCCTGGAGTGACTGGATTGACGACGGATGTCGCGGTGGTTGCTTCGAATGGCGATGTGTCAGCGGATTCGTAATGCGACGGCGCGCATGAATCCGGCGATGAAGCGGCCCGAATGCGGCGGCTCTCGCAGATCCTGATCTCGGGCGGACGGTGCCTGTTTTGAGCACCGCCGCTCGAAATGGTCTTGTCTAACTTGGCAGGCAGTGAGTACCTCCCCACTTGGCGCGTCCGCGAGTTCGTCGGAATTCGCCCGATGAACGCCAACTTTGCGGCTGAGCCGCGAATGGGAGATACGGAGATGCTGTACTTTCGCCGCTGCTTTCTCTTGCTGAGCTGCCTCACGGGGCTCGGTCTTGAATCGTCCGCTACCGCTGCTGGCGTGACGCTGACCGAGTCCGCCGACGACACGCGGACTTTTGCCGTACGCACGCGACTGAAAGTCGAAGGCACCATTCAAACGGCCGGAACTGACGGGAAAACGAGCAGTCTCAAGACGGTCGTGGATGGCAAGCTGAGCTTTCTGGAGCGGCGCCTGCCCGCTGGCGGTCGCGATGCCGATGCGCTGCGGTCCATTCGCTACTACGAACTGGCAGAGGCGGACATCACCGTTGCGGATCGCAAGACTGTGAACCGGTTGGATGGTTCGCAGAAGGTGATCGTCGCCGAAGGCCGCCGCGACGGCGTACGCGTTTACTCGCACGATGCGTCGATGACTCCGGACGGTGTGGAACTCCTCCGCACGCCGGGCGACAACTTGATACTGATCGGCCTGCTGCCCGCCGGAGAAGTGCAGGCGGGTAGCACCTGGAAGCCGGATGATTGGGTACTACCAGCGCTGGCGACCGTCGAGGCTGTCGAAAAGAGTGAGGTGAGCTGCAAGGTCGACAAGCTGGATGAGCGATATGCCGTCATCAGCTTTGAAGGCAAAGTCTCCGGCGCGATACAGGGAGCTTTGACCAAGATCAGCATCAAAGGCCAACTCGCGTATGACCTGCAGAAGAAGAACATCCGGCAGGTCGTGATGACTCAAACGGAAGAACGCAGCGTCGGTGCGGTCAGTCCGGGGATGCAGGTCACGGCGACGCTGTATATCGATCGGTCGCC
>CAYLTY010000442.1:0-3196 GCA_964386705.1 uncultured Planctomycetaceae bacterium | reverse complement strand
CCAACCCCAGCAACTGACGGGTGTCGGCTCGTTGATGAAGTAGGCTCGCCCGGCGTGTGGAGTCCCGATCTCCAGCTTGCTCGCAGCTTGCAAATGTGCGGACGCGACGTTCTCCACATAAGCCATCGAGATCTCGTTGGTGGCATCGCCGACTCGCACCAGACGACCCGATCGCGCGCGGCGAATCAATCGCGGAATGAGCTGATTGTCGCGCGGTCCCCAGATGAGATGTGGCCTGAGGGCACAAGTCGCCAAGCCTTGAATGCCGTTCGCCGCCAGCACCGCTTGCTCGGCCAGCGCCTTCGTGTGGGGGTAGTGGCACGGGTACGTTTGCGGGTAAGGCAAAGTCTCGTCTGCGTTGATATGGTCGTGCCCGTCGAATACGACGCTAGGGGAACTGGTGTAAATCAGCTTCCTCACGCCTTGCCGATGGCAGGCTTCAATCACGTTCTGAGTGCCCTGCGTGTTGATGCCATGAAACATTTCCCAGGAACCCCAGATGCCGGGCACGGCCGCGACATGGAAGACGGCCTGCATATCGAGGCACGCAGCTTGCACCTGTTCGGCGTTTCGAATGTCTGCTTGATGGATCTCAACTCCGAGCTTGCGAAGCTGGGGGTAGTCACCACGACAAAGGACTCGGACCTTCCAATCCGCTGCCAGGAGTTGCTCGACAATGTAGAGACCCAGGAATCCACCACCGCCGGTAACGAGAGCTGTTCGTGTCATAAAAGAATCAATCGGATTGCCGACTCATTTCAAATCGGTGAGTGCTGTTGTGTTGGTCCGCTCGTTGACGGTCCGGCTGCGGCCCAATATATGCCGCTCGCGAAAATCAGCGCAGCTTCGAAACTTACTTCTCTCGCTCGTGAGGAATTGTCGCCGTTATGACGCAACGCATTTTTAACTTCTCCGCTGGTCCAGCCGTATTGCCACCTGAAGTATTGGAGGAAGCTCGCGAAGACATTCTGAACTTACGAGGTTCAGGAATCGGCATTCTGGAGCATTCGCATCGCGGCAAACCTTTCATGGAAGTTCGCGACGAGACAGAGAGGTTAATTCGTGAACTCGGCGAAATCCCCGAGGACTATCACGTGCTCTTCCTGCAGGGCGGAGCGTCGATGCAGTTCTCCATGATCCCGATGAACTTCTTGAAGGCGGGAGCGACGGCGGACTACCTGGTCACCGGCCATTGGGCGAAGCTGGCTGCGAAAGAAGCCGCGACGTTGGGGACGGTGCACACAGCTTGTTCAAGCGAAGACCACAACTTCAACTACATTCCCAAGAACTGTCACATCAGTGCACATCCCGCCTACGCGCACTACACGTCCAACAACACGATTTTCGGCACTCAGTTCAAGTCTCTGCCGAATGTTCCGGCAAGTGTGCCACTTGTCTGTGATGCCAGCAGCGACATCTTCTCGCGACCGATCGATGTTTCCAAACACGCCCTGATTTACGCAGGTGCTCAAAAGAACTTGGGCCCAGCGGGCGTCACTGTCGTGATTGTTCGCGATGAACTCGTGAAGCGCGGCGCCCAAAATTTGCCGACCATGCTGCGTTACAGCACTTATGCCGAGAACCAGTCGCTCTACAACACTGGTCCGACGTTTGCGATCTATCTGGTGGGCCGGGTGTGTGCCTGGATCATGCGCAATGGCGGTCTGGAGGCGATGGCACGGAAGAACGAGGCCAAAGCCGCGAAGCTCTATAACTACCTGGACAGCAGCAAGCTCTTTAAGGGAACGGCCGAGAAGGAATCTCGATCGTTGATGAACGTGACCTTCGTGTCGGGGAATTCGGAACTGGACGAGAAATTCATTAAGGAGGCGACTCGCAACGGGCTGGATGGGCTGAAGGGGCATCGCAGCGTCGGTGGCGTGCGAGCCAGCATCTACAACGCATTTCCATCGGCAGGTGTCGATGCGTTGGTGCAGTTGATGCGTGACTTTGAGGCGAAGCACGGCTGACGTTCGCGTGGCTGGAGTCACTCTTCAGCCACCACTAAGATCCGGGCGGGGCGAATTGGATCTGTGTTGCCAACTCTTCACGGCAACTCAGGATCTGTGAATGCTCACTCAGAGTTCTTCATCCAGAGTTTTTGCAACCGGACGCGGCAGGGAGCCTACCAGTGCAGATCAACATCGCGAGTCGTCACGGAACTGTTCATGCGGAAGACCAGACTCACATTCGTGAGAAGGCCGACAAGCTGACGACATATTTTGAACGGGTGACTCAGATTAACGTGACGGTGGACTTCGGTCACAACGCCGCCAAAGTCGAAATTCAGGTCGATGCCGAGCACAAACACGACTTTGTCGCGATTGCGGAAGACTCGACGGTGGCGGTGGCGTTTGACACCGCTCTCGCCAAGATGGAGCACCAGATCAAGAAATATAAGGACCGGGTCCAAGATCACCGTCGAGATATCTCGATGAGCGGTGAATAAGTACTGAATACAAACGCAACGTTCTCTTCCTGGAGAAGTAATCCATGAAACTGACGGAGTTCGTCGTTCGCGAGGCAATTCTGACTGACCTCGTGGCCAAGACGAAAGCAGACGCGATTCGCGCGATGGTCGGAAGCCTGAAGAAGGTCGGGATGATTCCCGAAGCTGATGAAGAAGGCATTGTTGCCGCAATCATGAAGCGAGAGGAACTCGGTTCAACCGGCATCGGTAACGGAGTTGCAGTTCCTCACACCAAGCATCCGTCGGTGACTCGTCTGGTGGCGACGGTTGCGGTGTCGAAGGTCGGCGTAGATTTCGCCAGCCTCGATGGCGAAGACGTTTTCATTCTGTTCCTGCTGGTTTCTCCACCTGATCGCCCCGGTGATCACCTGCGTGGGCTGGAAACCATCTCACGTCATTTGCGTGAGCAGACGTTCTGCAGCTTCCTTAAGCAGTCGAACACCGCTGATGATGTGTTCGAACTTCTCAAGGAAGTGGACGAAGCGAGCTAGCGGTTGCACGCGGGCCTTTGTGCCCGCCTGTTCTTTGCATCTTCTGGGATTTCAGGTGGCGGTCGCCCATGAGCGAGCCTGTTCGGCAAACAATCACAGTGAAGAACGAAAACGGACTACACTTGGTGCCGTGTTCGTTGATCACTCGCGCCGCCACCGGTTTTGCCTGCCAGGTTGAGATTCACAGCGCTACCCGAAAGGCAGATGCCAAGAATATTTTCGATCTCATGGGTTT
>CAYLTY010000441.1:0-3217 GCA_964386705.1 uncultured Planctomycetaceae bacterium | reverse complement strand
GACTTAGACGGCCACGCATACGACGGAACTTACTCCGTCAGGAATGAAGACGGGCAAATCGACCTGTCAGGCAGATTAGGATTGCGCTCATGTTGAGTCGGGTTGCGAACTGTATCTATTGGATGAACCGTTACATCGAACGGGCTGAGAACGTCGCACGCTTTGTGGACGTCAATCAGTCGATTTCGCTGGGCGGTACTCCTCAATGGGCTCCACTGGTTTATGCCAGCGGCGACGAAGAACTCTTTTCTAAGCATTACGGTGAGTTCTCCACAGAGAACGTGCTGCGGTTCCTGCTCTTTGATGAGCAGAATCCCAATTCGATCTTGTCGTGTGCCAAGTACGCTCGGGAGAACGCCCGCACGATTCGCGAAATCCTGAGCGTCTCGCTGTGGGAATCTATCAATCGGTTCTATTTGCGAGTCCGCGACGGTCTGCAACACAGCGACGCAGTTCTACAGAATCCTCATCAGTTTCTTGAGCGCGTGAAACGATCCAGCCATCAAGTCATCGGCGTCACCGAAGCGACGTTGTCGCACGGCGAAGCCTGGCACTTCGCAAGAGTCGGCCAGTTGCTCGAGCGAGCCGACAAGACATCGCGCATTCTCGACGTCAAATACTTCATCCTGTTGCCTGCGGCGTCGCATGTGGGATCAACACTGGACGTCGTGCAATGGTCCGCGCTGCTGGAATCCACCAGCGCCCTGCACGCGTATCGCAAGACTTTCGGTCGCATCGAACCTAAGTCCGTCGCGCAGTTCCTGATTCTGGATCGCAACTTCCCGCGCGCGTTGCGGTTTTGCGTGGTGCAGGCGCAGGCGTCACTGCACGAGATCACCGGCACGCCCATCGGTGAGATCACCAGCCCGGTCACAGAGCGTTTTGCGGCGCTGCGCACTCAGCTCAGGCAAACGACCATCAATGACATCTTCAATCAAGGACTGCACGAGTTCATCGATGGTTTTCAAGACAGCGTGAACGGGCTCGGCAGCGAGATCTTCAGCGCGTTCTTTGACACAAAGCCGATCGAAACAACTGACGTGGCGAGTGATCAAAAAATTTCGGAGAGCAGCTTCTCCCAAACGCAGACTCAATCCTAAGTTTCTACAACAGTGTGTTCGCAGCGGAGATCAAACTCGATGGCTATCCGTGTGGCATTGCGCCATGTCACGCAATACAGCTACGACCGTGACGTGTCTTTGGGACCGCATGTCGTCCGACTCAAACCAGCTCCACAGTGCCGTACGCCCGTGTTGAGCTACTCGCTGCAGATCACCCCGTCCAAACACTTCATCAACTGGCAGCAAGATCCGCACGGCAACTTTCTGGCGCGGCTGGTGTTCCAGGAGAAGACTCGCGAATTCAAAGTCGCAGTCGATCTGACGGTCGATTTGAGCGTCATCAACCCATTCGATTTCTTTATTGAAGAGGCCGCCGAGCAGTTTCCGTTCAAGTACGACGACGACCTCGCTCGCGAACTGCGACCTTACCTTGAGCTGCTCTCCAGCGGGCCGAAAGGTGTTAAGGTTGTTTCTGAGCTAAAGCAGCCGGCCTTCGATGCCTATCTGAAGACCATTGACTGCAAGCCGCGCAAGACCATCTTCTTCCTGGTGGAACTCAACCAGAAGCTGTGGCGCGACATCAGCTATTTGATCCGTATGGAACCCGGCGTTCAATCGCCGGAAGAGACGCTGACAAAGCGGTCGGGATCGTGCCGTGACTCTGCGTGGTTGCTCGTGCAATTACTGCGGAGCATGGGCATCGCCGCGCGGTTTGTTTCGGGCTATCTGATTCAACTTGTCGCCGATGAAAAATCGCTCGACGGTCCGTCCGGTCCCGAAAAGGACTTCACCGATCTGCATGCCTGGTGCGAGGTCTTTCTTCCCGGTGCGGGCTGGGTGGGACTCGATCCGACTTCGGGACTGCTCACCGGCGAAGGCCACATTCCGCTCGCGGCCAGTCCATCACCCGAGACGGCCGCTCCGATCAGTGGCGCGGTCGATGAAGCCGAATGCGAATTCAACGTCGAGATGTCAGTCTCGCGCGTTCACGAAGACCCGCGCGTCACGAAGCCTTATTCGGACGAGCAATGGGAAGACATCGACCGACTCGGACAACAGGTTGACGAAAGACTGCAGCGCGCGGACGTACGTTTGACGATGGGCGGTGAACCTACTTTCGTCTCGATTGACGACATGGAAGGCGATGAATGGAACGTCGCGGCCGTCGGTCCAGAGAAGCAACGGTTGTCTTCGGTCCTCATCAAACGACTTCGCGAACGCTTCGCGCCGGGTGCGCTGCTGCACTTCGGGCAAGGCAAATGGTACCCCGGCGAATCGCTGCCTCGGTGGGCTTACAGTTGCTTCTGGCGGACGGATGGCGAACCGATCTGGCGCAATCTGGACTTGCTGGCCGATGTCAGCGTTCCAGTCAAGACCCCTGAGGAGTCGCCTGGCGTCGATCACGCGGCTGAGTTCATCACCGAACTGACCCAGCGTCTCGAAGTCAGCACTCAATGGGTCCGTCCCGCTTACGAAGACATTTGGCACACGATCGAAGCCGAGCAGAAGTTGCCGGTTGACGTTGATCCGCGTGAGTTCGACCTGGATTCCGACGAAGACCGGCGCCGTTTAGCTCGCGTCGTCGAACAAGGTGTCAGCCGGCCTGTGGGTTATGTGCTGCCGCTTACCCGAGCCTGGTGGCAAGGTCGCGGCTGGGCCAGCGGGCCATGGCCTTTCCGATCAGAAAAGCTGTTCTTGATTCCCGGCGACTCCCCCTTGGGATTGCGTTTGCCGCTGGATCGCCTGCCGATCACTGGCTCAACCGATCGCCGCATGCTCTATGCCATTGATCCGTTTGACGACCGACCGTCGCTGCCTGGCTATCAACAACTGCGCCATCGCGCACCGCAAACCAGCAATCAGGAAGCCGATCCCGTTGGCGAAGTCGTCAAGCTGCAAGTTTCCGAAGACCACGCTCAAGCCCATAAAGCGGCAGCCGCGAAAAACGCTGATCAAGAACCGCTGACTTACTCCAATGTGATCTCAACGGCGTTGTGCATTGAACTGCGCAACGGTCGGCTGCATGTCTTCATGCCGCCATTGACGCGGCTGGAGGATTACCTCGAACTACTGAGCCTCGTGGAAGACACGGCAGAAACGCTGAAACGCCCCGTCGTCATCGAAGGCTATATGCCGCCGCATGACCCGCGCATTCA
>CAYLTY010000440.1:0-3238 GCA_964386705.1 uncultured Planctomycetaceae bacterium | reverse complement strand
ACTGCGATTAGCAACTATGCTCTGTTGATTACTGTGCCAGTGCTCCTGTTGGGCATGTTCCCAACCTGGACGACGGAACTGGCCAACAAGGTCGCTACGATCCTGTTGAACTGAGACAGCGCCAGTTGCTCTCGCGACGTTGAAGCACTCGCCGTTTTGAAACGTGTGGCTTGATGATCCAGACTTCTCATCACACGAGGGCGAATGATGCTGCGTCGCAGTCTGTGCGTGTTGCTGGTGGCGTGCGGAACACCTCTGGCTTGGGCTGATGGTCCGGCAGATAACATTCCGGAAACAGTCCGCGCCGTTCCCCCCGCCGGAGCCCAACTGGCACCGGCCGATCAAGAGAAGTTGGAAGCCGGTCTGAAGAAGATCGAAGCCAATCTGGCGACGCTGCGTGGCTCGAAAGACGCGCGGATTCAGTCGCTGCTGCCTGACGTTGAGATCTACCAAAGAGCCCTCCGCGACGGCTTGGCTCATCGCGAGTTCTATCCCACCGAGAAGCCTGACCAAGCCGCCAAGATCGCGTTGCAGGTGATGGATCAAGGTATCGAGCGCTCCGAGCAGTTGCTGAAGGGCAACGCTCCCTGGTTGCGTCAATCGGGACTCGTCGTGCGTGGCTATCGGTCGCGCATCGACAAGACTGCTCAGCCATACGGGCTCGTCATCCCGCCGACCTACAACTTCGATGGCGCCGAAGAACACCGCATGGACTTCTGGTTCCACGGTCGCGGCGAGACGTTGAGTGAATCAGCTTTCATTCAACAGCGGATGACCCAGCTCGGTCCGATCAATCCGACGAACACCATCGTGCTGCATCCCTACGGACGTTACTGCAACGCCAACAAGTTCGCGGGCGAAGTCGATTCGCTCGAAGCACTGGACCATGCGAAGCAGTTCTATCGCATTAACTTAGACAAGATCGCCGTCCGCGGCTTTTCGATGGGTGGTGCCGCGTGCTGGCAGTTCGCGGTGCATTACCCGGATCGCTGGTTCGCAGCCAATCCCGGTGCGGGGTTCTCTGAGACCCCGGACTTTCTGAAGGTCTTTCAGAAAGAGACGCTGGCGCCGACCTGGTTCGAGCGCAAGCTGTGGCACTACTACGACTGCACTGACTCTGCGATGAACCTGTTCCATCTGCCTACCGTGGCTTACAGCGGCGATCAGGATTCGCAGAAGCAAGCTGCCGACATCATGGAGCAGTACCTGCAGAAGGAAGGCTTGAAGCTGACGCATGTCATCGGCCCCAACACCAAGCACGCGATTCACCCAGAATCGAAGAAGATTATTGAGGACAAGCTCGACAGCATCGCCCGCGCGGGACGTCGGACCACCCCCAGCGTCTTGAACTTCGTTACCTACACCTTGAAGTACAACCGCATGCACTGGCTGACGGTGACCGGTATGGGTGAGCATTGGGAGCAGGCCCGCGTGCATGGTGAAATCACCGGCAACAAGATCGCGTTGCAGACGAAGAACGTGACCAGCTTGAAGCTCGACTTTGCGCCGGGTACCAGTCCGTTCCTCGCGACTGCTCCAGTAACTATCGAAATCGATGGCGCAGCCCTGGTTGGTGACCGTCCCGGCACCGAAGTCTCATGGTCGGCAGAACTGGTTCGCTCGAACGATGGATGGAAAGTCGGTGCTCCGGCGTCAGGCCTGAGGAAGCAGCACGACCTGCAAGGCCCGATCGACGACGCCTTCATGGATGCGTTCATCGTCGTGAAGCCGACGGGGACTGCTAAGCACGAATTGGTCGAGAAGTGGACGCGATCTGAGTTCACGCACTGCGTCGAACATTGGCGCAAGCACTATCGCGGCGATGCGATTGTCAAAGACGACACCGCGATCACGGACGACGACATCAAGTCGGCAAATCTCGTGATCTTCGGTGATGCGACCAGTAACGCCGTGCTGAACCGTCTTGCCGATCAACTGCCGGTGAAGTGGACTGACTCCGCAGTTTCGGTCGGCACTCAGTCGTTCGCCGCCACTGACCATGCACCGGTCATGATCTATCCGAACCCACTGAACCCAAAGCGTTATGTGGTACTCAACAGCGGCTTCACGTTCCGCGAGTTCGCGTATCTCAACAACGCCCGGCAAGTCCCCAAGCTGCCCGATTGGGCGATTGTCGACTTGAAGACGAAGCCCAACCCGCTGTGGCCCGGCAAGATCGTCGCCGCCGACTTCTTCGGCGAGCAATGGGAAGTGCGGCCCGTCCGTCCGTAACGATCAGAAACAGGAACACGCGAAGGCGCCAAGACGCGAAGGTCAGATCTTCTTCGCGGCTCGGCGCCTTCGCGTGAAACCATTTCTGGACGCTCCGAGTGCTGCTTCCAGTTGGTCATGACCGCTCTGGATGCGTCATTCGAGCGAGATCATCGCATGCGTTGCCAGAGGCGCTGCAGAAGTTCTCGGCAGTCGTCCGACGGGGTGTGACTGGCATAGGCCACTCGGGCATAAAGCTGAGCGAGTTCATTCGCGTCAGCCGCAAAAGCCACCTTTTTCGACAGCAGGAATTGGCCGAACTCAATCGGCGTCTGATCCAGCGAACGTGCCAAGTTATTGTCGGTGGCCCAAGCTCCGAGTGCGTCGAACGTGTAGCGGATCAAATCCGTGTTCGAAGCTTGATTGGCTCGCCCACTGCGAAACGGGTTGGGATAGTCCGCAAACGGACGACCAGCGATTGTCGCAAGCGCAACTTCTTCATCAACCCCGGCAACAGATGTCTTGCGTCCAAACATATTCAGCAAGTCACGCCAAAGGCTCTCGAAGAAGGCTCGAATCCTGGACCAGTTGCGAATCGCAAAATAGAGGCCTGCCGCCGCTGCGGCACCGTAAACCAGCCAGGTGAAGATCGTCTTGGCCGACGGAGACCAATCAGAGCTACTGGGCTCAGGTGCTTCAGGCTGTACCTGATTCTCGAGAGGCTGCTGCGGTTGATTCTGCTGAGCTTGGGCTTGTTCTCCCTGCGGTTTCTCCCCCTGTGCCTGATTCCCCTGTGCCTGATTCCCCTGAGCCTGATTCCCTTGAGCCTGATTCCCTTGAGCTTGATTCCCCTGAGCCTGATTCCCTTGAGCTTGATTCCCCTGAGCTTGATTCCCCTGAGCTTGATTCCCCTGAGCTTGATTCCCCTGAGCTTGATTCCCCTGAGCTTGATTCCCCTGAGCTTGATTCCCCTGAGCTTGATTCCCCTGAGCTTGATTCCCCTGAGCTTGATTCCCCTGAGCTTGAT
>CAYLTY010000439.1:0-3246 GCA_964386705.1 uncultured Planctomycetaceae bacterium | reverse complement strand
CCACTGGCCGGTAAAGTTCTTGACAAATGCCTTGCTCTTGGGATCTTGCAGCATCCGTTGCACTTGTGCTCGCAGTTTTCCAGGGTCGGCAAGTTCGTTGCGAGTTGCAGCTCGTGTCAATTCCTCGTCAGGCATGGACGACCACAGGAAATACGACAACCGCACGGCCAGTTCGGGCTGCGTCAACTGCTGATGTGCTGCAGTTCCGACTTCCGGTTCGACGAGGAACAGAAAGTGGGGCGACGTCAGGACAGCCGCCAACGGCGTCTTGATGGCTTCTGTGAACGTCGGTTTGGTCGCCCGCAACTTGGTGAAGAGCCTGAGTTTTGCGTCAATCTCCGCAGCAGTAACGGGGCGGCGATAGGCGCGCTGCATGAAGACGTTGATCACATCACGCGCATAGGCCACTTCATCCTGACCTTTGAGATCCTTTTTCTTGAGCGGCGACGCAATTAAAAGTCGCTGGTGACTGGGGGGAGGCCAGCTTTCGTAGAGTGGCCCTTCAATCTCGATCCAATCGAGCAACAACTCAGGCCTCGCGAATTTGTCGTGACCCTGCATCCAGAAGTTTTCCAAGACCTTCGGAATGTCATAGGCGTACTCGAATCCCAAGCCGGCGGATTCTTTTGTGAAGCGCGCACGGATCTCATAGACCCGTGGCTCCTGCTCAGCCGCATCCACATCCAGTTCGGCGATCACAAACGGCTGACCGCCCAAGTGCTGAGTCACCTTGACTCGCGGGGGGCCGTAGTCATACATCCGATGCGACTCGAAGTGGGCCAGTTCTCGCGTATAAGCTTCATCGGACCACTTCTTTCCCTTGGGATTCTGTGCGTTTTGCTCATCGCGCCGATGTGCGAGAAACTTCTCAGCCGAAGCAACAACTAGCTCGCGATTTGGAACTCGCCCGGACGCTCGGAACCGGATGAGATACTCGCCTTCGAAGGGGAGTCGAAAATCGCGAAAGCCGACTCCCTTGTCCCAGTTGCTGTGATGAATAACGACCATGCCGTTCGCGTTGGGGTTGTTGCCGCAGTTGAGCAAGATGTGTTGACCGTCGCGCGTGACGCGTAGCCGGTCGAGCCCCATCGTGTTTTCTTCCGGTTCGAAATGCCACTTGAGAACTGGCGGTTGATCCCCTTCGAAGAGTGCCCGGTCGAGAATCTGCCGCGCGACCTGATAGTACAACTCCAGATGGAGCGGCGAGGTGCTGAGTGCCTGGCCAATGTTGTCGAAACCACCGGCCGGCGGATCTTCCGGGAATTTCTCCGCCGGTTGAAAATCCACACCCACCAAATCGCGGATGGTGTTGTTGTATTCGGCCCGGTTCATACGCCGCAAAATGACTTCCGTCGACCGCTTGGCAATTTCCGCCCGCCCCAATTCCGCCGTCACCCAGTCGGCGAACCGGCCGGCATCCTTGGCGCTCGGTTGAGGTTCCTTCTTCGGCGGCATCTCGTGACTATTAATGACGTTCAGCACCTCAGCCCAGCGTTCCGCAGCCGTCGGATCTAAGAACGTGTTGGGCAGCATTTCATCAACGCGAAACTCCCCCTTCTGCTCCTTTGGACCATGACAGCGCAGGCAATGGGCTCGTAGAAAAGTCTGAGCATGGGCGAACCCCTTCGAGTCCGCCGGGTGGGATGTCGACTGGGCGACCAGCGAGGGGGCTAACACGAACGGAATCAACAGCAGGGACAGAGGTATACGCATGCGAGATTCCATGACAAGAAGGCGATTGGTCCCATTTACACAACTTCTCGACAAAGAGGATCGAAATCCGACATGGATTTGTGAAATTGATCTGGTGCTGATCCGGTTTTGACCTGCCAATCGTTGAAACAACCACGAAAATCGTATCAGTCCAAATTTTACCGCCCCAATCTGACCGCCAGTGCCTCAGCCTGGTCCACCAGGTGTCGCAGCACTTCAAAACCCTTCTGCCAGAAGTCCTCGCCGTTGATGTCGGCACCGACGCGCTGCAACAGTTCGGCCGGTGCCCACTTGCAGCCTGAGCGCAGCAGTTCGAGATATCTCGGCACGAACGCCCGGCCTTCTTCCTGGTACATCCGATACAGCGACAACACCAGCAGTTCTCCAAACACATACGCGTAGCAGTAGAACGGCGTGTGAATGAAGTGCGGGATGTACGACCAGCCCCAGCGGTACTGCTCGAGCATGTCGACCGAGTCACCATAGAGGGCATGATTGGCCTGCCACCAGATGTCGCACACGTCGGGGCTCGACAGTTTGCGTTCGCGGCGCGCGGCGTGTGATTTCTGCTCAAAACGGGTCAACACGTTTTGGCGGAAGACCGTGGCGAAGGCGTCTTCCACCTTGCTGCACAGCAAGCCCAACTTTACTTCGGGATCCTGTTCGATCTCCATCAAGTGATCGAACGTCAGGAACTCGCCGAAGACGCTGGCCGTTTCGGCCACGGGCAAGGGGTGGTGAAAGTTAAGGTACGATTGCTCGCGCGACAGGTACTGATGGATGCCATGGCCGAGCTCGTGGGCCATGGTATTCACATCGCGGAGCTTGTCAGTCCAATTCAACATCACGTAAGGATGGATGTTCGGCACGATGCTGGCGCTGAAGGCTCCGCCGCGCTTCCCGGCGCGGACTTCCGCATCGATCCAGTTGTGCTCGAAGAACTTGCTCGCGATGGTTTGCATGTTGGGATCAAACCGGCCGAACGCTGCCAGAACCATGTCGCGGCCATTTTCGTATGTGCAGCTCGGTAGATTGGTCGCCACCGGAGCATACTGGTCGTAGGTCGCCAGCTTGTCGAGACCCAGCAGCCGCGCCTTCAGCCGGTAATAGCGGTGGGCGATGTCATAGTTCGCCTCGGTGACCGACTGCATGCGCTCCACGACCAGCGGATCGATTTCATTGGCCAGATGCCGACTGGCGATAGGGCTGCCGTAATGCCGAATCTGATCGTTCAGACTGTGGTCTTGAGTGATCGCATTGAAGACATTCGTCAGCACCAGTTCGTGCTTGGACAACTCGTCATACAAACAGATCTGAGCTGCCTTCCGCAGATTGCGGTCGGGCTGATACGAGAGCGCCAGCAGTGCCGGCTGAGTCAGCGTCTGCTGCTCGCCGTTGTAATCGAGTTTGTATTCCAGAGACGACAGGAACTCGTCAAACAGGTTGACCCAGGCTCCCCGTGCGGTCAGCGACTTCTGATTGAGAATCACCTCCTCCCGCTCGCCCAAGCTCATTACTATCACCGCGATCAAA
>CAYLTY010000438.1:0-3268 GCA_964386705.1 uncultured Planctomycetaceae bacterium | reverse complement strand
GTGGGCGTTGACCGGGAGTTTGCTCGCGGATGCTCAACGCACTCGGGAAGAAGCACTGGAACGCCATGTCCTGAACTTGAGCCAGTACCAGCAATGCCACCGCCAGCAGCAGGCTCTCGGCGAACATGCCCACGAGTGTTTCACGCGAGATGCGCCACCGGAAGTGTCCCCAGCGATGCCATGCGAGCAACATGCTGATGACCAGGATTGGCAACACCAGAAAGCCATCCAGGCCGATGGACTCCAGCCAGCCGCGCATCCAGAAGTCGGCGCCGTTGCGGACTTCTGATTCTCGTGACGAGCCAGCCCAAAGTACTCCGAACTCGTAAATCGCCAGCAGCGGCAGCAGAAAGATCAGGCAAGCCAGAGGCTCTCGCGCCTGCCACCAGTAGATGTCCTCATGCACCAATGCCACCACGGGCGCCGGATGGGGCGTTGTGGGGGGCACGGCTTGAGCGGATTTCTTCACGCTGCTCATAACGAGAAACTCGGGCGCGAACGCTTCAGATCTGAGGAAATCAGATCGGAATATCGGCTCAAGTGTTGGTAACCTTTGAACTTATCCTCGCTGTAGGCCGCGCAGCGGCGGAGACTGCCCGGATTCGAGCGTTAGCGGAGCAGTAGCGAGCGTGAGGGGCTCGACGAAGATTGCAGTCGGGCTGACTTTCTGGACAAAACGACTCAAGTCAGTCGCGCGACTTTGACGTCTGGCCGGACTTTTTGTGGTTCAATAGAAACTTCGAAGTGCCTTTCGGGTTACATTCCCGCAAGCAGATTGCGTTCAAAAACTCACCCCTCGGACAGTGGGAGCGATCATGGTTACGGCGATTCACGAACATGTTCGGATTGGCAAGCGTGGGGTGACTCGACGCGGCTTTCTGCATCAGGTGACCGGCTTTGCCGCCGCCGGGATGTTATCCCTCAGAGACCTTATCACGCTTGAAGCTGCTGAGCTGCAGAAGCGCGGCAAGCACCTGGTCGTCCTGTGGATGGACGGAGGGCCATCTCAGTTTGAGACATTCGACGTAAAGACGGGCGACAACGGTGGCGGCACCAAGGCGATTTCGACGACGGTCTCTGGTATTGAGATTGCCGAGGGCTGGTCGGCAACAGCCGCCGCGATGAAGGACATCGCGATCATCCGCTCGATGACCAACAAGGAAGGTTCGCATCCGCGAGCGACCTATCAACTGCACACAGGTTATGTGCCCACAGGCAGCGTGAAACATCCGGCTATCGGGGCCAGCATCGCCAAGGAACTGGCCGAGCCGACCTTCGATCTACCCGCCGTGGTGCAGATCGGCCGCAGTCAAGGTGCGGGCGCGGCGTTTCTGGGCGTCAACTACGAGCCCTTCGTGGTCGATCAAGCCGGACGCCTGCCGCAGAACACCGCTGTCACTGTTTCGACGAACCGCTTCCAGCGCCGATTGGGAGTTCTGGATCAACTCGAATCCGAGTTCGCGGATCGTGGTGGACAGGTCGTTGTCGAGAATCATCGTCAGTTGTATGCCAAGACCTCCAAGATGGTGCTGAGCGCGAATCTGAAAGCCTTTCAGATCGAGGACGAGCCGGCCGCCTTGAGAGAACGCTACGGTGACTCTGAGTTCGGTCGCGGCTGTCTGCTGGCTCGTCGATTGATTGAGACCGGAGTGACCTTCGTCGAAGTGACGGCTCGCGGGCCGGGCGGGAACTGGGACACTCATCAAGACAACGCCGAGCGAACTGCAGGTCTGGCGAAGGTCGTCGATCCCGGCTTTGGAACGCTGGTGACTGACCTCAAGGATCGTGGCTTGCTGCAGGACACCGTCGTGCTGTGGATCGGTGAGTTCGGTCGCACGCCAAAGGTCAATCCACGCGGCGGTCGAGACCACTATCCGCGCGTCTTCAACGCCGCGATCGCGGGTGGTGGCTTGAAGGGTGGTCAGGTGATTGGTGCGTCATCAAAAGATGGCAGCGATGTTGCCAACGATCCCGTGACGCCCAATGATCTCTTTTGTTCGATCTGCAAAGCCATCAACGTGGATGCGGCGAAGGAAAACATGAGCCCCCTGGGGCGTCCGATGAAGATTGTTGATGGTGGATCGCTTGTTAAGCCGCTCTTCGGATGAGTCTTTCACTCATTGGATGAAGTCATGGCGACATCAACAGCCGAGCAACTCTGCTCGAAGAAATGTGTTCCCTGCGAAGGCGGAGTTCCCAAGCTCACCCAGGAAGAAGCCACCAGTCAGCTCAAGCAACTGTCCGGGTGGAGTCTCACATCAGACGGTCAACGCATCCGCAAGACATGGGTTGTGAAAAACTTCATGTCGGCAATGCGCTTCTTTGAGAAAGTCGCCGAGGTCTCCGAAGCCGAAGGCCATCACCCCGACCTGCACCTGGAACGCTATCGCAACGTCACCATCGAACTGTGGACGCATGCCATCGGCGGCCTCTCCGAGAACGACTTCATCTGCGCTGCGAAGATCGACCAACTGCCGATTGAGTTGAAGCAGTAGTTCGACTCCAGCAATGCACGAGCTTTGATGTTCCGCGCTCGGTGATCTCAGAACAAAGACCGTTGGCTCTGCCGCTCGCGTCGTTCAACTTCGGCAGGAGAGGCTGCCAACGGCGGAACCTTAGGGCATCGCATTCGCACCGCTTCGTGGAATAGTTTGGCGAAGTCGGGGACGAAACCGCAATCGGGTGTGTGGACGAAGACGTAAGGCGTCAGGCCTGCGTCGATCCAGTTGGCGACGACTGCGGACCACTCGTCGATCATCGGGGTGATCCTAGTGAGGTCATCACGGCCGAGCAGTCGCAAGAACGGTCGGCGTCCCGTAGCAACAATGCGCGGGGGGAGATTCGGTGACTCCTGCTGAGTCTTTTGCTCGGCTTCTGTGGTGGCTGGGGCTGCGTGGAGCGGGCGCATGTCATAGACCGCGCGATCCATGTGCAGTTCGGACAGCAGTTGATTGAAAGAGTTTTCCGTGGCGCCGTTGTCGAAGTAGTCCATGTGCCGAGGTTCAACGGCTAGCGGCAGGTCGGTTGGCCACGCTCGCAGAAACTGCACTAAAGTGTCGAAGTCTTGGCCGGCGAATGTGGGTCGCATGTTGAGCAACGATGGCCCGAGATGGTTGGCCTCTTGCAGAACACGGAGCGCATCGATGAAGGCTTGAGTTTCGGCTTCAGCCCCGCGTAATCGTTTTTCGTGGCTGATGACCTTCGGGATCTTCAGCGCGAACTGAAAGCCGTCGGCAACTTCTCTGACCCAGCCGCGAGCCTTCTCAAC
>CAYLTY010000437.1:0-3270 GCA_964386705.1 uncultured Planctomycetaceae bacterium | reverse complement strand
CCCCATGAGACCAGAGGCTTCAGCCAGGCGGGTGCGGTCGGGTCGTTAGGACGAGTTCTACGCACCAGTTTGGCGGAGTACTGGTAGATGTGGTCGGGCACGGGAACTCGGCGAACGAGTTGCTGATGCGCGATGATGTCTGGAGCGTGCAGCAGATGGTTCAGCTCCGGCAGCGCGTCTCCGGTCGTCGAACGGGCGATCTGGATTTCCTCGGCTTCGCTCGGGTAGTCCAGTTCGATCAGGAACATGAACCGGTCCAGTTGAGCTTCCGGCAGTGGGTACGTGCCTTCCTGCTCAACCGGGTTCTGAGTCGCCAGGACCAGAAACGGCGGTTCGAGTTTGAACGACTTGCCCAGCACCGTCACTTTGTGCTCCTGCATGGCCTCGAGCATGGCGGCCTGCGTCTTTGGGGGAGCGCGATTGATTTCGTCAGCCAGCACGATGTTCGCAAACACCGGGCCGTGCACGAAGTGGAACTCGCGGCGACCGTCCGGGGTGTCCTGCAGAATGTCGGTGCCGGTGATGTCCATCGGCATTAGGTCCGGCGTGAACTGAATGCGGTTGAAGTTGAGCGACATGGTCTCGGACAGCTTGCTGACCAGCAGCGTCTTTGCCAGGCCGGGAACGCCCATCAGCAGCGCATGGCCGCGGGCAAAGAGGCAAATCGCGAGGCGTTCGATGACCTCGTGTTGCCCGACGATGACTCGCCCCAGTTCCTTTTTCAGGCGAGCGTACACGTCGCGCAACTGGTCGATCGCCTGGACATCGTTCTCGCTGAGCCGTTCTGCAGGCGACGCCGTTCCGGTTTGTGCCATGTGCGGTTCCCAGAGGTCGTTCAAGGAGGTTCGAAGCGGTAGCGGTGTTGGGCGGACAATCCTGTCCGCCGAAACGGTGACGGACAGGATTGTCCATCCTACGAGCCCGACCATTATTCGGGGGACGGGTGAACGCGTCCATCGTCAGACCGTCAGCAAACGTCACATCTCCAAAAGTCGTCCCAAGTTGCCAAACGCCTTCGTCGCCACGGGGTCATCGTGGCCAAGGCGTCTCGCCTTGGTTTCTGGACTGCATGAGGACGGACGCGGGACGGGTCCGCCGCGGTGACCCCCTCTTTCGGCCTGCGGCCTCATTCTCCCCCTTGTGAAGGGGGAGAACGCTAATGCGTCGACCTGAGCTTCGAATCACCGCCATTTTGCCTGAGAAACTCGACAAACTGGCATTCTTCGGAAAAATCTTCAGAAGTGAGTCAATAAATCGGACGCCTCGCGCATCGTTTCTTGGCACGGAGTTCTCTGTGCAGGGACTTGCAGCAATGTGATTGGTCACCGTTGTGTCGTCATCTCAGGATGCTGAGCGGATTTCTCCCGAAGCCGTGGCGGAACTCTACGCGGAGTTCGGGGACGACCTGCGTGCCTACCTGACGGCAGTCCTCAAAGATCGCGAGCAGGCTCTGGAAGTTCTGCAAGTGGTGCTGAGGAAGACGCTCGAACAGGGCCATCTGGTGACCGAAAACCTGCGAGGCTGGGTGATGCGGGTGGCGTTGCAAGAGGCAATGCTGCTTAGACGCAACCAGACTCGCGAGCGGCAAGTTCTGGAGAAAGCGGCCTGGAAGCAAAGCAAACCCAGCGATGTTCCAGACTTGGCTCTCTCGGTCCCGATGACCGCCGAAACGGTGAAGATCGTCCGGCAAGCCATCTCGCACTTGACGCCCGACCAACAACAGGTCGTGCGGCTGAGGATTTACGAAGACAAGACGTTTGCGGTGATCGCTCAGGAATTGAAACTGCCTCTGGGAACGGTGCTGTCTCGCATGCGAGCGGCTCTGCAGAAGCTGGAAGTCGCCCTGAAAGATTACGCGAAAGATTGAACCCCGATGTTCCGGATAGCTCAGTGCCGGAACTCAAAATAAAGACGACAACCGAAACGAACAGTTGTCGCAACGAAACGTAACGATGATGAACTCGAACACAGATGCCTCGAACGACCTGAACTGGCTCGCCTTTCGGTATGTGGCTGGCGAGATGGCTGCCGACGAATCCGCAGCTTTCGAGCAACGCATGCTGAACGATCTGGATACCTGCGAAGCCGTGATCCGCAGTGCTCAGTTGTGCGAATCGGTCGACGCCGCCTTCGATCAGCCCGCCGCACCGGTGATGGCCCCCGCGAAGCTGGCTCAGCCGCATGTTGAAACTCGTCCGGCCGGTCGTCGGTTCAGTGTTGCCGCTTCCGCAGTTGCTGGAGCACTGGCGCTGACTCTGTTCGCCGTAACCTCGCGTGATGGTATGCCATCGCACGAAGCTCGTGAGACCTCAGAGATCGTTCGCCTCTGGTCGGATTCAGCGGACACCACAGCCAGCGTTGCGGACGACGCGGACGCAACGGTGGCTGAAACCGCTCAAGCTGCAGACATCCACGTTCCCGACTGGATGATCGCGGCTCTCGAAGCCAAGCAACGCGACGCGGAAGAAGACGACATCATCGAGAACTAATACCAGGTAGAGCGGACAATCCTGTCCGCCAGCGTTTCGGCGGACAGGATTGTCCGCCCTACAAACTAGCTCCCCGACTTATTCGAAACTCATCGTGCTATCTTCAACTACTCATAACTCTGATGTCAGTCGCTTGCCGCGGATGCTGGCTCTGGTGATTTCGCTGGCGTTCCTCTTGTCTTCGACGAGCGTTGCGTTGGCGGACGAGTCTAAGAAGGGTGACGTCAAGAAGTCGGACCTGAAGAAGGACGACGCGAAGAAGCCAGAGCCCAAGAAGGACGAGTTCAAGAAAGACGACGGGAAGAAGCTCGAGAAGAAACCGGAACCTAAGAAGGAAGATGTCAAGAAGCCTGAGCTGAAGAAAACCGAAGAAACGAAGAAGCCGGACGAATCCAAAAAGTCCGACGACGTCAAGAAGGTCGCGGCACCGGTGCTTGATGAGCAAGCCGCTCTGGAGTTCGCTCAGCAGCATCACCCGGAACTCGCCGACCTGCTCGCCACTCTGAAGAAGTCTGACAAGCAACAGTATGTGAATGCTCTGCGTGAACTGGACCGCGATCGCGACCGTCACGCGAAGCTGGCCGAGCGAGATCAGGAACGAGCCAAGCTGTCGCTCGAAGTCTGGAAGATGGATTCGCGAATCCGTCTCGAACTGGCCAAGTTCACGATGACTCAGGAGCCCGAGCGCGAGGCCCGCATTCGCGAACTCCTGAAGCAACGGCGTGATGCCCGCCTGGCTCTGCTGGTGCTGGATAAAAAGCGTCTGGCGGGTCGTGCCAGC
>CAYLTY010000436.1:0-3271 GCA_964386705.1 uncultured Planctomycetaceae bacterium | reverse complement strand
AAGCTGCAGAAGCTCTTCGATCAGATCAATTGGGAGGACGATTCTGCAGTTGAGGTGCCAGCCATAGTCTGAATTCCGTTCCGAGCGTATTCCCAGAAGTCGCAATGCGCAGTCGAGCTACCACGAAATACGTAGCACGCCGGGCTCGCCAGGACTGTAGGACGGCCAATCCTGTCCGTCTGTGATTGGACTCTCGATTCGACGGACAAGATTGTCCGTCCTACTTCCCGAACGAGTCCGCCTGTGAACGCTACTCCTTGATCTGACCCAGCAGTTCTTTGATCTCTGCGATGAGTCGCTCGTCTTTGGCCTGAGTCGCAAATGACAACGCTTCGTTCAAGAGAACGGCGGCTTTGGCTGAGTCACCCAGCAGCGACTGACTGCGGCCGAGGTAGAACAGGCATGAAGCAATCGCCAGCGGTTGCTGAGTCTCCCGTGCGGCGGTGAGAGCTTTTTCCAGCAACGGTACGGCGTCGTGCGCATTGCCTTTTTCCAGAAACTTCAAGGCCGGAGCGAGGTGCTCCTGCACGGCTCCGGCAGCGGCTTGAGCACCCATGCGCTGTTCCGCCAATGATGCTGCCAAATCACGGACGTCATTGCGGCCAATCGAGGCCGCTAACTGATCCGCCTGCTTCAAGGCGGCGTCACAACCGCTGACGTCGCCGTTCTGAAATGACGTCACGCTATGAGCCAGCCACAGCAACGCCGTTTCGACGGGATCTGGATTCTGCAGCGCGAGCTGTG
The DNA here is from genome assembly GCA_964386705.1 of uncultured Planctomycetaceae bacterium. Lineage (GTDB taxonomy): Bacteria > Planctomycetota > Planctomycetia > Planctomycetales > Planctomycetaceae > AM-0621. The sequence goes on along the minus strand of CAYLTY010000436.1, from coordinate 2,527 downwards.
CCCAACGCCGAGACCGGTCCGCATCGGAGAGCTGCAGCCATTCGCTCAGCACCTGTTCGAAACGCGCCACAACATTCGAGGGGTTCTGAGTTGCACTGCCAGTTGGTTTGTCTGAACCGAACGGTTGCCTGGCGGGTTCGCTGGCAGGAGTAGCAGGTCGAACTCCCGTGATCCGCTCGATGCGTTCGTTCCAGGTCTGAATCAGGCGACGCGAACCACGCTGCTGCCAGTAGGTGCTGAACGCCTCAGCCAGCGCCACCAGAATTCGATCGACCGGACTCGCCTTGGTCCGCTGCGACCAGAAGCCTTCCATCAACAACCGCGTCGGCGTCGCGATGCGATCAAGACGGTCGAACTGGTCCTTCACCGCTCGAACCGCTTCGGCGTAGTGCATCAGCAGTCGCAGCGTCACCAGTCCGCGTTGCTGACCGGGAACAATCAGGCGACTCGCTTCATTCAGCAGCAATTGCGGACAGAGATAAAGGTCACGCACCTCGTCGTGCATCAGCAGACCGGACTTCAGCAGTTGCTGCGGTCCGCGCACCACCCAACTGAGGTCCTGTCCCGCCGCTGAGGGCGAGACTGTACCTGCGGGCTGGTCGGCTTCGATCGCCGCTACGCAGGCTGCCTTCAAGGCTTCAGGAGTCATTGTGCCGGTGGCAAAGAAGCTCAGCAGCGGGACGACTCGCTGAGCTTCAGGTTCCAGCCCCTGCACCAGCAGGCTGGTTACGTCGCGCGGCTGTTCCTGCGGCTCGTCGGGCATGACGGCCAGCAACATCGTCAGTCGTCGAGCTCCGCGCGCAGCCAGTCCGACCGCCCAAATCAGCAGTTGAGGATGTCCATGCAACCGGCTGATCAGACGCGGCGTGGTCTGCTCATCCAGAGCGGTGCCGCCCGACGCACCATCGCCAAAAGTGCCCTGCGCGAATTCTGCGATCAACTGCCGGGCAGCGGCTTCATCCAAGCCATGATCGAGTGACTGCACTACGACCTGCGATGAATCTTCAACCACGCGCAGCGACTTGGCAGAGGTCATCACGACGTGCGAACGAGTGCGCGGCAACATGCCGATGAAGCGGACGAGTGCGACTTGTTCGTAATCACTCAGCTCATCCAGATGGTCGAGCACAATCAGCGTCGGCGATACCGTGAGCTGCCGCGCTAACTCGATCAACGGATCCTGATCAGGCGCAGTCGGGAACAGGCGATTCAACACCGCTCGCAGCAGCTCTTCGGTGGTACGCTGGGCCGTTTCACGCAGATCAACCCATGCGGCATGCTCATAATGTGAGCACGCTTCCCAAGCTGCGACCGCGACCAGATGCGACTTGCCACTGCCAGCAATTCCCGAAACAACGACTCCCACCCGGCTCGTATCAGCCAGCGATTGGAGCAGCCGCTCGCGCTCCGCCTGACGCCCGTAAAACAGGGCAGGCTGAGGCAGCCATCGACGCTGAGGAAGCTGCGATTCATTCCGCTCTGACGCGCCCGACTCTAACCTCACATCCGCCATCTCATACTCCTGTGCCTGTCGCTCAGAAGATGGCGTTAGCGAGCAGAAGGGACAACTCAACCGCAGCCGGCTTGAGAGGAATGCGAGTCATGGAATGACTCGCCTACGTATCTCAGTCATTCCATGACTGAGATACCTCCAATGCAGGCTCCACAAACGAAAACGCCCGATGCAAAGCACCGGGCGTTTCGAGTGATTTCAGCTCAGGCACTGGCTGAAATCATCTTTAAAACTTACTGAGCAGCCGGAGCTGGAGCAGCAGCGGCCTTGGGAGCTGGAGCCTTGTCCTCGTATGGAGGAGCTGGCGGTGCCGCGTCCTTGGCTGGGGCTGGAGCACCAGCTGGGGCCATGGCAGGAGCACCACCGGCTGCGCCGCAGCATGTGGCGGGGGCTGCGTTGCAGCAGTTGTTGGAGCGGTTCAGCCAGCCGAACAGGTTCAGCTTCTTCTTAGGAGCGCAGCAGGTTTGAACTGGTGCACAAGCTGGAGCGCAAGTCGGGGCCGGAGCCGGTGCACAAGCGGGTGCTGGTGCGCAAGCTGGAGCCGGGGCCGGAGCACAGGCTGCTGGTGCACAAGCCGGAGCGGCTGGGGCACAAGTTGGAGCTGCTGCACAGGCTGGAGCGCAAGTGCTGACTTCGCAGCAGCCCTTCTTGCTCTTTGCTTCCGCTTGGCCAACCAGGCCAAGCACGACGGTTGCCGCAAGGGCGAAACCAAAAACGCGACGCATGATTCAATCCTCCACAAGGAAACTTGTCCGGTCCTCGCAGTCCGCGACATGGTGTCCATCACGGTGTGCAAACTTGCGGACTGCTCGGCCCGAGAACGACCAACCGAATTCATCTCGGTTAACTGCATTGCCTAATTTGAATGCAAGGTCTGGATGACCTGTAGTGGTTAGGGTAGCGGCGCGGACTTTTCCGTCAATCAACCTATTCGGGCACGGCGATGTTTGCGGGTACCAACGGGACCTTGGTCCCTCTCACATTCACGAAGCTGGAAATCCCTACAATTATGAA
>CAYLTY010000435.1:0-3276 GCA_964386705.1 uncultured Planctomycetaceae bacterium | reverse complement strand
TTCGCTTGATGAGCTTCACGAATGATGCGCCGGCCTGCACGTACACATGCTCGCCATCAACCAGCGGCGACGAGACAAAACCGAATGTTGGCAGCGGCGATTTGAACCGCTCGACGAAATCGACTCGCCAGCGTTCCTTGCCGGTCGCGGCGTCGAGACAGACCAGCACATCGCGCATCCCGGCGACAAACAGCGATTCTCCGTCATAGACCGGAGTCGCTCGAATCCATTCACCGTTCTCCCACGCGAAGAATGGAACCGATGTCGCACCCGGCCACTCAGCGGTCCACAAGACTTTGCCATCGGCCCGCGACAACGCCTGTACGACCTCGGTCTTCTTGCCGCGAGTTTCCGTGACGAAGACTCGATCCTCGCCGGCGATCGGCCCGGAATAGCTCGGCCCCAATTCGACTCGCCACTTCCGAGTGAGCGTCGCCTCATCAACGAGATCCGGCCACGCGGGCGTCGCAGCCGCCTGCCCATCACGCGACGGACCCCGCCACTGCGGCCACGTCGCGGTTGGACCGGCGGCGAGCACTGTCGTAGTCACGTTCGCCAGAACGTGGGCCAGACAACAGAAAACCCACGTTCTGGCGAACCAGGTTGCAGTGAGATCGAAACGGGCGAATGCCATCAGAGCTTCAAGCCTTCTTTCTTGGTTTGCGAGTCTTCTGGGGAACAAGCTCGGTTTGTCGACGCAGTGTTTTGGCGAACTCTTCGAGATGCTGCATCGTGTCGCAGAAGGCCGAATATCGAAGCCGAGTCCGAATCTCCGTCGTCAACGCTCGCCCGCCGACAACGACAGTAGTGTTGGTCTTGGACGCGGTTTCAATGAGGCGATTGAATCCGGCGATGAACGCGGATTCGTCCGGAACGAACGAAACGCTCAGCCAAAACATTTCCGGCTCGAGCTGTTGGATAGCGTTCGCTATCGAATCAAATGGAATCGACGAACCGAGCAGCCGGGTGTTCCAGCCGACCGAGCGCAGCACAATCTCAGACATCGTCACTGGCAGCCAGTATTGATCCCCTTCAATGGTCGCCCCCAGCGCGACGAGAGCTGAGTTAGGCGGTGTCTGCAGCGACCGCAGTTCGTGCAGGATCCGCAAGGCGATCTGGCACGAGCACCGTTCTTGATAGACATCGGCTTCGTGGCATTCCCACTTCTCGCCGATCGTCCGAAACGCCACTGCGATGACCTCGTCGAAAATCTGACTCACCGGCTGACCGGCCAGAAACAATTCAAACACGATCGCATGGCAAGCTTGTTCGTTGTTGGCGAGCAGCCCCTCGGCCAACCGCTCGGCACAGTTCTCAATCCTTCGCGCCTTGCGATTGTCGATCGCCGGCATCGCCAGAATTCGCGGTTCGACAACCGAAAGATTCTGCTCGCGCACGAACCGCAACGCTTCCTGAACCGGAATCCGCCGATGCCCTCCGGCCGTCTTCACGGTCGTCAACAATCCTTGATCGCACCAGCGCTTCAGCGACGACTCGCTGGCCCCGATCGCTGCGGCCACTTGTTTGGGTGAGAGAAGCTGATTCATGAAAGCCAATCGAAGTGTGCGCGACCGAACGGAACCTCTTTAACTGGAGTACGAACACTCTCGCCCGTCCGTCTTCAGATTCTCGCAGAATGACGACAAGAGTTCCCAGGCCACGACCTCATGCACCTCGGCGCGGTGAACGCTGATCTCCTTGGGGGCCACAATCCCCAGCCTCACTTGGTTCCCACGAACTTCCAGCACTTTAACCCGAATTCTGTCTGCGATCACGATTTCCTCCTGGGCTTTTCGGGTGAGCACAAGCATCTCGCTTCCTCCTTTAAAAAGTGATGCGGCCAGTTGACCATCGCATTGGAAACTTGTTTGGGGGTGAAGCGAGCAGATCCACGAAGCTCGTTTTCAATCCCTGAGCGTTCTTCCCCGGCGTTTCCTCATCGCCGCCCGAGCATACCGCAACTCGTTCAGTGAGCCAATTTAAAAACAGTCAAAACGTCCAATCTAATGAGACTCAGTGGGCTCTGGCAGCCAAACCAATCGTCCATTCAGATGACTTTTTTGGTTGTTCCTGCGTTTTTCTCAGCCTTGCCTGTTATCTCCCGGATAACAAAACGGTCAATACGTCCATTGGAGTGGCGAGAGAAGCATCCCGCGCGGCGAAACGACGAACTTCAGACCGAGGAGATGACAGTGCACGCTGCAATAGAACGACGACTTCAGATCGAAGACGAACATCCGAGACAGAACGGCCATCAGGTTGCGACTTCGTTCAGCAAGAGTAGAACGACTCAAGTGGTGGACTTGATGGCGATCGAACAGGCCGTCCGAACGATTCTGAAAGCCGTGGGTGAAGATCCAGAGCGCGACGGCCTGCTGGAGACTCCGCGCCGGGTGGCCCGGATGTATGCCGAGATGTTTTCGGGACTCACTCAAGATCCGGCGCGGCATCTGCGGGTCACGTTTCCTGAAGTTTACGACGAGATGGTGCTCGTTCGAGACATCCGCTTTACAAGCATGTGCGAGCACCACCTTTTGCCGTTCTCCGGAGTCGCCCATGTCGCCTACATCCCGAACGGCCGCGTGACAGGACTGAGCAAGCTGGCTCGGGTCGTCGAAGAGGTTGCTCGCCGTCCGCAAGTTCAAGAACGACTGACTCAGCAGGTCGCGGACCTGATCGAGACCGAACTGGAGAGCAAGGGAGTTGCCGTGATCCTCAGTGCCGAGCACTCGTGCATGAGCATTCGCGGCGTCCGTAAGTCCGGCAGTCAAACCATCACCAGCGCGGTGCGCGGTCTCTTCAAAACGAATCCAGCCAGCCGAGCCGAAGTCATGTCCCTGATCAAAAGCTGATCGCGATCCGTCCACCGTTCGCTGGCAAAGACCACTGCGTGTGGCGTTGGAGACTCCGCCCTGATTCCGACGCATGGCTCGCGCGAGTCATTTTTATTGGCCGGAAGGCGCTAGCGTGCTGTTTTGACTTCAAACCGGACGCTAGCGCGTTCCGGCTCAACCAATGAAGACAGCATCCACAGGAAATGAGCAATTCGATGATTATTCAAAAGGACTACAAATTTTACGCAGCTCATCGCAACGAAGAGTTGGATGACAAGTGCCGTAATCTGCACGGGCATCGTTACGGCGTTCGGTGCTTCTTTGAAGTTGAGCGAACCGGAGCCATCAGCACTTTGTTCGGCGAATTCGATCAAAAGATCGAGCCGTTTCTGAAAGCGGAATACGACCACACCTTCACGCGCGGCGATCTCGCGGGTGAGTC
>CAYLTY010000434.1:0-3298 GCA_964386705.1 uncultured Planctomycetaceae bacterium | reverse complement strand
TAAATGAGCTGCCGAATCCCTATTTCGATTTCAACATCGTGCGACAGAAGGGTGGCGACTTGCTGTCGGCTCTACAGAAGGAGCCGCGGCGGCAAGTGCGTCGCAGCCTCGAAGTGCTGGACGGCGTCAGCACCGAATGGGCGGATTCGCTGGATTCCGCGATGGATGTGTTTTCCGAGTTGATTGAACTGCATCAAGCGCGCTGGCAGGCGGACGGATTTCCGGGCGTCTACAGCAGCGAACGCTTCACTCGCTATCACGAACGCTTGCTCGCGCGCCTGGTTCCGCAGGGCAAGATGGCATTCGTGCGCGTGAGGTCATTGAAAGGCACCGTGGGCTGCGTGCAGTTACTGATCGATCGCAAACGAGCCTGTGTCTATCAGTGCGGTCGCGGCAACTTTGCGGGTGAAAAGTGCAGCCCCGGCGTTGTGTGTGATTACTTCGCGATGGAGGCGTGTCTGGCTCGTGGCCTGGATGCCTACGACCTGATGAGTCCTGAGTCGCAGCACAAACGCAATCTGTCGAACACAGCCACGACGATGGTTTGGGGAGCACATCGCCACCCGCGACTCAAGTTCTTCGCGTTGAACCAGGCGCGCAAAGTCAAGCAGTGGATCAAGCCGAACCAGGAACCAAAGCCGTAACGCTTTAGCAGACCGCAGCCAGATGACCGAACACTGCCAGTGACGGTTTTTCTTCAGAACGTGATTGCTATGTCTCTAGTAATTGAACAACGCACGCTTGCTCGACCTCAGCAGAGCGAACTTACGATCTCGGTTCACGAGATTGATGAGTCGTTCTCGCTGCGCATCGGGCAGGGCTACTGGAACTGGCGCTCGATCTTCGATCGAGACGCGCGGGCGGGGATACTACAGCATCCCGACTGTGTGCTCGCGGAGATTGCGAAGCCGTCAACGCCGCGCGCGACCCCTGCGTTTTTCGTCCAATGCCATCTCCAGAACGCGCCCGTCGGCGCAGCGGTGCTGGTGCCGAAGAATCTTGCCGGTGGCAAACGCTTCGGCGCGCTGTGGCAACTGCGCGGCTACTTCCTCGCCGGAGGCCGCTTGCTGGGTTCAGAAGACGAAACGGTGCAACGGGCCTTGCTGAGCGGAGTCCGGCAGTGCCTCGACCAGACTCATTCCGACTTTGTCCTGATTGAGAACATCGACGATACCGATTCGTTGTTCGCGCTGGTGAATCGACCTGAGCATGCCAGCGTGCTGAAGCTCTTCATGCCCGCTCCGTTTCAGCCGCATCATCGCATCGCGCTGCCGCAGACGATCGAAGAATACCTGAAGAAGTTCAGTTCCAAGACTCGCAACACGCTGAAACGCAAGCAGAAACAGTTCGGCGAATGTCGAGTGGAACGCATCACGGAAGTGGACCAAGTCGCCGACTTCCTGGGCCACGCGCATGAGATTTCAAAGCACTCGTGGCAGACGGAACTACTGGGGCTGCGAGTCACCAATGATGCGGCGGAACTCCAGTTCTTTACCACGCTGGCGATCGAACGGGCGTTGCGATCGTACCTGCTCTGGAAGGACGACAAGCCCGTCAGCTTTTGTCTCGGCACGCAATTGAATGGTGTCTTCAACTACGAGGAAGTCGCATACGACCGGCGTTGCGCGGAGGGCTCGCCGGGGCAAATGCTCGTGCTGCGGATGATTGAAGATCTCATCGGATATGAGCGTCCCGCGACGTTCGACTTTGGCTTCGGTGACGCTGAGTACAAACGGCAGTTTGCGAATCTGACGACCAGCAGCGGCAATGTCTGGCTGCTCAGGCCGGGCCTGAAGGCGGCGTGTATCGAACGCTACTTCCGAGGTCGGCAGTGGCTGGCTCGATCCGCTCGGAACCTGCTGGCGAACACGGGGGTGCTGCAACAGATCAAACGACGGTTGCGTCAGGAACGCGAGGCGCCGCCACCGGCCGCCTCGGTGGAACAAGAGTGAGAAACGTGGCGACTCTTTCAACGACAGACTGCTGATGAACAATTCTTACATAACAGCGTGACTCAATGGGCTTGATTCGACAAATCTCCAAACGACTGCTGGAAGCGACGCTGCCGCCGCGCGTGCTGCTCCTGCGCGGACCGCGCGTCCAGCGTGAAGTCGTAGAGATCAGCCTCACGTTCGATGATGGACCTCACCCGGAACACACTCCGCGACTGCTCGACAACCTCGCATCGTTCGACATCAAGGCCACGTTCTTCATCGTCGGCGAAAAAGCCGAGAAGCATCCGGATCTCGTGCGACGCATTGTCGCCGGTGGGCATGAACTCGGAAATCACACGTGGACTCATAGCGAGCCGAGTCAGACATCAACGCGAAAGTTCATGGACGAAGTGCGCCGCACGCGCGGCTGGATTCAGGATGTCACAGGTCGCGATTGCTGTCTGGTGCGGCCGCCGAAGGGTCGGCTGTCTCTACGCAAGTTCTGGGCGCTGGCCCGTGAGGGACAAACTATCGCCTTGTGGAATCAGGACCCGCGCGACTACCGCATGGAATCCTGGTGTGACATGGAAGACTGGTGTCGCGGTTATCAGCCGACGCAGGGGGACGTGATCCTCATGCACGACATCCATCCGCACGCCGCTACCGCTGCGGTGTTGTTCGGTTCGTTACCGCAACTGAGTCCTGTGCGCTGCGTGCGACTCGGTGACTGGATTCAGCGTCCGCTGCCCGACATACCGAAGGATGTGCGCGCAGCCAAATTGCTTTCGTAGCTGGTTCGTGGACCGATCAGGAGATCAGTCTTTCTGTTGTGATAAGGCATGGCGGCTCTGATTACTGACTTCCGGAGAATGGAACCGCGTCATGTGGTGGTCCGTGCTGTTAGCGGCATTTGTCTTGTTGGCGCTGGAAACCGCGGCGGTGGCTGTGGTCGTGCGCCGCAAGCACCTGGATAAGTGGCTGTCCAGCCACTTTCTGGGGATGGAACTGTGTCCTCGGTTGAACGAACCTGAGGCGCGGCTGGCGCTCGTACGACCGCGCGGTGATGGTGGCGTCTTGCCGCAGCCTCCGCGGCCTCTGGAAGGGGAAAGGCCCAGCTCGGTGCGTTCGGGGATGATCGACGGGCAGGTGGCGGGACATCAGACGCCGCACGAACGCTTTCAGCATGACGAACCGCTGCATGTCTTCATCGCCGTCTGCGACCACTACGAACCCGACAACGCGCGCCCGGCGCGTCATGTGGCCGATGCGCGGGTCGATCGCTGGTGCCGTGAATATCCGGATCGCTTCCGCTGCTTTGAAGACACTCGCGGCCGAGCACCGCAGCACACCTTCTTCTATCCGCA
>CAYLTY010000433.1:0-3324 GCA_964386705.1 uncultured Planctomycetaceae bacterium | reverse complement strand
GCCGCGTTGATCGCCGCGTTGCGCTTGTCCAGTTCCAGTTGATACAGCCGCGAGACCATGATCGCTCGAATCTACTGCTTCGGATTAAAGCCGCTGTCGACGAAATGCTTCGACAGCGCATCCATCAGAGCGGGATTGGTAGGCGGATTCGTCGAACGCAGGTCATCGACCGGCTCAACGAGACCACGACCCAGCAGATAACGGACGTAGCGGTTCGCAATGTTGTTGGCGAACAGCTTGTTGTCCTTGTTGGCCAACCAGTCGGCTAAGCCGATGCGGCGATCCAGTGGATGATCCGCTGGCTGACCATCGAGCGGCGTCGGCGTCATGCGCTTGCCGGTCTTGGGATGAGAAACCTCGCCGGACGATCGCACGATGACGACTTGCTCGCGACCGAACATGCCGAACTCTTCGCTGTTCTTATTAGCCACGCGCGAGAAGAACGCGGCGAACGCGTAGTAATCTTCTTGGCCATACTTCTCGAAGGGGTGGTGATGGCACTTCGCACATTCCAAACGCACGCCCAGAAAGATTTGAGCGGTCGCTTCCGCCAGATCGGACGAGTTGTTGAAGACTCGGAAGTAATTGGCCGGGCCGTTCATGTAGATCGAGCCCTTGCCCATGACGAGCTCACGCACAAAGCCGTCCATCGGCTTGTTCGTGCGGAACGAATCCTTGAGCCAGTTGTGCATGGCCCACATACCCTGATCGGCATTGCGATTATTGCTGGTGTTCCGCAGCAGGTCCGCCCACTTCAAAGTCCAGAAGGCGGCATAGTTGTCGTTGTGAATGTCGCGAGACGGATCACCGGTCAGACCGAGCAGTTCATCAATGATTTGTTCGCGCTTCTTGAGATCGGTCGAAGCCAGAAACTTCTTGGTCTGATCAACGGTCGGCAGCGTGCCTGTGACGTCCAGGAATGCGCGGCGAATGAAAGTGGCATCGTCGCAAAGAGGAGAAGGTTCGATGCCCAACTCTTTGAACTTCTGCGAAGCGAGTTCGTCGACGAAGTTATTGTTCGTCCAACCGGACAATTGAAAATCCTGCCGGTAAGGAATGACGAACATGCAGATGGTGGCTTGCCCCTCGAAGCGAGCCATCACTGAAGCCTGTCCGGCGGATGACGTCGTGACGAAGCCATCATTGGTGACGGCCAGCATGCCGTCGTCCATCGAGTCGAAGCGGGCCAGCCCAGTGACGTCCCTCTTGGAACCATCCGAGTAGGTTGCTTCCACTCGCAGTTGCTGCTTGAGCCCGATCTGGCCAACGCGTTGCTTCGGAAAGACCTCAACTCCAGTCACCTTCAAAGCGTCTTTGCTCGGAGCCGGCGCGCCAGCTTTGATCCAGGCGACGAGCGTCTGATGTTCGACAGATCCAGGAGCCAGTCGCTTGCCGCCGCCATGAGGTACCTGCATCGTCGGCTTCAACAGGAACAGACTCTGTTCGGGCGCAACGACGTTCATGCGACGTTGCAGACGATCACGAACGATCGCGTTGCGATCCGCATCGGGATCAAAGCCAAACACCGAGAGCTTGAAGCCGGCCTGACCATGTTGCACGGCGTGACACGGCCCCATGTTGCAGCCGGTCTTGCCGAGGATCGGTTCAATGTCGCGCAGGAACTCGGGCTGAGGTTGTTCAACCACTCCACTCACGGTCACCGGCAGTTCTTGAGTCGCTCCACCCGCGCCGACTTTGATCGTCGTCTGACCGTTGCCCTTCGCGATCAATCGCCCTTGCGGGCTGACCGTCACGATTGCCGGATCGCTCGACGCAAAGGTCGCCGAACCGGTGAGGTCGCCCGACCGGTCATGAACCGCGCCGCTCGCGTCTTTCGCCGTCACAACGAGCTGTACTTCCTCAAAGTTGCCCGCGAGTTTCGCTTCAGCCGGGTTGATCGCGATGCCGTGCGGCGCAGCGTTTTCCTGAGCTCGCACCGATGAGGACCAGGCAGCCAGTATCAGCCCTGCGCAGAGAAAAGTGAGGCGAATCACTGGAAGTTCCTCGACAGAGAAAGGTGAGGCGGGCGGTTGGAATCGAGCCGATTGGTTGCTCAACTCGCGATGTGGGGCAACAGCGGGCAGAATATCGAGCGGAAGTGCGGAAAGTATTGCCTACGGACGATGCCAAAGCCAACACCGCGTCCCGGTTGGCGGTAAGTTCGCTCACAAATGAATGTCGGGAGAATCCGGTTCTGGCCGGATGCGTGCCAAGCGTCTCAGAACGTCAGAGAGCAGCGTCAAGGAATGAGACTATGAGTTCATCAGACAGTTTCGAGGTCGAGCAGAAGTTCGCATTGGGTGACCGCCGCAGCGAAATCGAAGCGCGGCTCCAGCAACTGGGAGCTCAGCAGCACAGTCCGGAATCGCAGGCCGACCGCTACTTCAACCATCCTCAACGCGACTTCGCTCAGACCGACGAAGCCGTCCGCATTCGCTCCGTCGGCGACCAGAACTGGCTGACCTACAAAGGTCCGAAGATCGACTCCCGTACGAAGACACGTCGCGAGATCGAACCGGCTCTCGGCGACGGTATTCAGACAGCAGAACAGTTCAGCGAGGTCCTGTGTATTCTGGGTTTTCGCCCGGTGGCGACCGTCAAGAAGCAACGACAGTCCTACCAACTGCAGCGCGGCTCATGGGAGCTGACAATCGCCCTGGACGATGTCGAACAACTCGGCGCGTTCCTCGAGATCGAACTCATCGCCACAACGGAACAACTGCCCGCAGCGCAACAAGCGGTACTCGACTTCGCCGCAGAACTCGGGCTGCATGAGGTCGAGCGCCGGTCCTACTTGAGAATGCTGCTACTGAAGATGGCTCAAGGCTGAACTCACGTTGGATGTCCCGACAAACTCTGCTTGCGAAGACGGTGCCTCAGGCTGCGTTGGCTGGATGATCAGGATCGGGCTGGGAGTAAAACCGATCAAGACAAAGGCCAACGTCAGCCAGCCAAGAATATGACGCCCCAGTCCCAGCGGCACGGAGTCATTCGCCGTAGGCGGGTGTCGCGGCCCCATCGCCAGTAAGAGCAGCACCATGGCGAGGTATCCCATGTCCATCGTGTAGGCCATGAAACCGACTGCAGCCGCCAGGATCGACAGGGACACAACGTGAGCCCGCTTTCCAATCAACGTGTAAAGGATGTGGCCACCATCAAGCTGACCGATCGGCATCAGGTTCAGCCCCGTGATGAAGATGCCCACCCATCCCGCAAAGAGCAGCGGGTTCAAGAACACTTCCTGATTCTGAGCCAGAGGCCCATGTTTCAGTTCAATCATCCACCTCAACACCAGCGGGTCGGAGAAGATCAAAGCTCCGCGTT
>CAYLTY010000432.1:0-3609 GCA_964386705.1 uncultured Planctomycetaceae bacterium | reverse complement strand
AGGTGCTCGTCGGTCCTGGCGAACTGATCGATGATGAACTGTTCGAGCTGCTGCACGACGAACACAACGCCGCCGAAGCCAAAGTTCCGAGCTACTGGCGCGCGCTGCGAGTCTTCACCTGCATCGTGATGATCGGCCTGCTGTTCGCGATCAACGGTTACTATCTGGTCGCGAACGAACCCAAGGTCGTACGTTCGTTCGGACGGCTCACGAAGGTTCTGGTTTCAGTAGTGATCGCGATCGCTGTCGGCCGCTGGCTAAGCGGGTTCTCGCTGCGGGCAGAACTCATTCCCGTCACAGTCGCCGCGATGATCTTTGCCGTCTCTTACAACCAGGTGATGGCCGCGCTGACGGCGATCACCATCAGCCTGATTCTGACCCTCTCAACCGTGGGCGAGCTGTCGCAGTTCGTCATCCTGCTGACGGTCTCGGTGACGGCAGTCATCCCATTGAAGCAGGTGTCGTCACGACTGACGCTCATCAAGATCGGCTTCGTGACGGGCCTCGCCTACGTGCTGGTCTACTGCGGCATGGCCGTGCTGGCGGGCGGATCGTGGAACGTGCTGACCTCCGAGTACGCCCTGCTGATTGACGCTCTGAAAGGTGCCGGCTGGTGCCTTGTTGCAGGTTACATCGTCGCCGGCAGTCTGCCGTTGATCGAATCCGCGTTCGGCGTCGTGACTGACATCAGCCTGCTGGAACTCAGCGATATTTCGCACCCGCTGCTGCAGGAACTCGTGCGTCGTGCTCCCGGTACTTACAACCACTCGATCGCCGTCGCGACCATCGCAGAAACCGCCGCCGAAGCGATTGATGCCAACGGCCTGCTCGTGCGAGTTGGTGCGTACTATCACGACATCGGCAAGATGCTGAAGCCGGAGTACTTCGTCGAAAACATGACCGAGGGCATGAAGAGTCGCCATGCGAATCTGGCACCGGCCATGAGCACGCTCATCATCATCGGCCACGTGAAGGACGGAGTAGACCTTGCCCTGCAACATCACATTCCGCAGTCGCTGATCGACTTCATCGAGCAGCATCATGGCACGACGCTGGTGCGTTACTTCTTCGTCGAAGCCACCAAGCTGGCGGAAGAAGATCCAGACTACAGCGGCGAAGTGCAGGAATCAGCGTTCCGGTATCCCGGTCCGAAACCGCAAAGCCGCGAAGCAGGCGTCCTGATGTTGGCCGACGCCGTCGAAAGCGCCAGCCGGACATTGAGCGATCCCACTCCGAAACGTATCGAAACCCTCGTGCACAAAATCACGATGGACCGGCTGCTCGACGGTCAGTTCGAAGAGAGCTCTTTGACATTGAGCGAAATCCGCGTGATCGAGGAATCGCTGAGCAAGTCCCTGATCGCGATCTACCACGGCCGCATCAAGTACCCGGAACAACAACGCTCGGCTTAGCTGTCTGCTGAAATGACGTGAAGCACGATTCCATCGTGCTTGTTTTCAGGCACGTTGGAAACGTGCTCCACATCCCGGCAGCAAATACTCACAGCCTCGGGGCGAAAGGCGACCGTGAGCGCGCTGCGGCCCGAACTTAAACACCCAGCTCGCGTTTGACCGCTGCGAAAGCATCAATCGCGAATTTGATATCTTCCAGCGAATGAGCCGCTGACATCTGCGTTCGGATGCGGGCCTTGCCCATCGGAACGACCGGGTACGAGAAACCGATCACATACACGCCGCGTTTCAGCATGGCATCGGCAAAGCGACCGGCTAGCGCCGCGTCTCCCAACATGACGGGCGAAATCGGATGCTCGCCCGGCAACACGGACAATCCCTGCTTCGGCATTTCGCTGCGGAAGAACTCGGTGTTGCGTTTCAGCCGCGCTCGTAAATCAGGCTGATTGGCGACGAGGTCCAGAGCTTTCAATGTCGCGGCAGCGATTGGCGGCGGGACGGAATTGGAAAAGAGGTACGGTCGAGACCTCTGCCGCAGCAGATCGATGATCTCGCGACGACCGCTGGTGTAACCACCGCTCGCCCCGCCCAGCGCCTTCCCGAGTGTGCCCGTCAGAATGTCGACGCGATCGGTCACACCGAAATGCTCGGGAGTGCCTCGTCCGTTCGGACCAATGAAGCCGACAGCGTGCGAATCGTCCACCATCACCAGCGCGTCGTACTTATCGGCGAGTTCGCAAATCGCAGGCAGGTTTGCCAAGTAGCCATCCATCGAGAACACGCCGTCGGTCGCGATCATGCGAAAGCGGGCGGACTTTGCCTCCTTCAGCTTCTCTTCGAGGTCCGCCATGTCGTTGTTGCGATAGCGGAAGCGGGACGCCTTACAGAGCCGAACGCCATCAATGATGCTCGCATGATTCAATTCGTCCGAGATGATGGCGTCTTCCGCGCCCAGCAACGTTTCAAACAAGCCACCGTTCGCATCGAAGCAGGACGAGTACAAAATAGTGTCGTCAGTGCCGAGGAACGAACTCAGGCGATTTTCCAGTTGCTTGTGCAACTCCTGAGTGCCGCAGATGAATCGCACGGAAGCCATCCCGAAGCCCCAGCGTTCCAGTGCCTCGCGAGCGGCAGCCAGAATCTCCGGATGATCGGCCAGGCCGAGATAGTTATTCGCGCAGAAGTTCAGGACGGATGCGCCGCCACCGGCTCGGATGCGCGCGTCTTGAGGAGTCTCAATCACGCGTTCGCTCTTCCACAACCCAGCCTGACGAATGCCTGTGAGTTGTTCGGTGAGATGAGCTTTGAATTGTCCGAACATCGACGTCTCCGAGAATCTGAATTGCTGTCGCACGCCAACATTCACGACGGCGCGGTGCTTAATTTAAGCAGACCAGCAGCAACTCGCACTCAAGAGACGCGGTTTTGACAGCAGGTTCGCGGACTAATCACGAACTGTTTCGCGCATGCGATCGCGGGCTCGAGACAGCGTCGGACCGATCGAGTTCTCAGGCACACCAAGGCGGGTGCTGATCTCGCGATAAGAACGGCCTTCGAGATGGTATTCACGCACGATATCGGCATCGCGCGGCGGCAGACCTTCGAGCATGCGTTCCACGTGCTCGGTGTTCTCAACGCGCTGGACGTCCCAATTGACTGTCGCCTGAGCCTGCTCGACCGAAGAGTGATGAGCGGCCACGTGTCCTAGCGCCTCAGCCATTTTGCGCCGCGAAATCTCGCGCACAACGATGCGCCGGGCCACAACCGTCAGATAAGTCATCAGCGACGAAGAACCTCGGAAGCGTCGCAGCACAGCGAAATTATCGGCGAGCAGAGTGACGAAGATTTCCGCACACAGATCATCAACATCGTCCACCGTGACCTGCACGCTGCGAGCGTGTGCCGTGTGGTGGATGACATGTACGAACAGGCCGATGAATCGGTCGACGAAATCCTTCCACGCCTCTGACTCTTCAGCCAGGCATCTCTTCAGAAGATTTCGATCGAACTCGGTCAGTGCCACGGTACGCCTGCGCGGTTGCTCGCTGAAAACTACCCCGTCGTCCTGACGCTGAACTTGCTGTCCGTCCACTCGCGGAGAAACGCGTGGGGAATCAGACAGATCAAAACGGGAACCAGATACCGGTTCCAACCTATTTTTCAGCTTCAAGACGTTCCGGGCCACTTTAGGCCCCTT
>CAYLTY010000431.1:0-3639 GCA_964386705.1 uncultured Planctomycetaceae bacterium | reverse complement strand
ACGGGCTGTGGAAACTCTCATACCGCCTGGCTCAGGAAATGGGGAGCAGGTCACGTGTGCTCAGAGAATATCAATCGAAATCGATCTTTTTTTGAAATAAATCTTGACGCATTCATTGCGGGTGAATATTCATCACGAGTGAATATCTAGGCGGCGGTTGCCCACATCAGCTGATGTAGCCGAAAGGAGGATTTGATGCACCGCATCCACTGGATTGCATAAACCCCACCCACCCCACCCCATCCCTAGGAGCAAGTATGGGTACCCATGTAAGCAAACAGCGGCAATCAGAACTTAGATCACTAAAGCCAGCTGAACTATTGACTTTAGTGGTGTTCGACCGAATCGAACGCGACCTCAGCATTGGGGAGGTTCGATTCATTTTCGAGATTGCGGCGGAACGCATGCTACAAGGTGCTACAGACTACGAAACCAATGAAGTGCTTTCGCAACTGCAAACATACTTAACTTAGCGTCGTGCCAACTTTGCGGCTCTGCCAGTCCCAGCCGGTCAGGTGCTAAGTTGGTTTTCAAAACATCCAAAGAGGTCGCCGCTCGTTGTGAGCGGCGTTACCTCATTTCGATAGACCTCAAGGAGACTCCTTGTGTCATCCAGCAACGCCCAAATTCATGCCACTCCGGTTCGGAGCGTTGCGCGGCCCGTGCGCAGAACTACGGTTTACTCCAGCGACGGCCAAATTGTTGGCGAGCTCTTGTGCTACGCCAGTCCTAGAGAGTGGGCTACTCATCGTGGCTGTGGTCGGACGTTTGTCATTACTCCAGTAGGAGGATCTGATGTGACCATTCGCTCTACTCCTAACTCTGAGGCCTTGAAGTGGAAGTTTATGAAGAAGGGACAAACTGTTTTGCCAATGAATCGTGTTTCCAAGAAGGTCACTCAATTGAAGGGGAAGTCTATTAAGTCTCAACGTAGCTGCGCGATCGATGGCGACTTGCTTGCTACTTACCTCGGTTCGGCGCTCAAGACCATGCGTGTTAAGCGCTCGATATTGCAAGGTGAGCTCGCAGCAAAGCTGTCCAAGGACACTGGCGAGAGCGTAACGCAGAGTTACATCAGCCGCGTAGAAAACTCAGACACCGGAGTCTCGTGGGAACGGCTAGGACTGTTCTGCAAGCATTTGGATTGCCGACCAAGTACGGTGGTCCGAATGGCTGAGTTTCTTGCCAGCCAGCGGGCGGAAGCGGACAGGGATGTCTATAAGAAAGTCAAGGCGGCCGCGACTCGGTCAATCGCCAAACGCAAGCAGGCTCCGGCCTGCAGATAAGCCGCGACGCTCGCTTCGCGGCTTAAATTTTCTAAGTCGTTAGTGTACAGTCCATTCGAACCAAGGATTCTCCTAGTGGGAATCCTTGGTTTTTTGTTTCATCAATTACACGGGTATCAATTCCGCATCGCAGTGAGACGTCGATGCGATGGTTATCGATTGTCTCCGAGTAACTCGTGATCAGGCCCATCCAGTTGCGGGTTAATCAGCGAATTTCACGCAGCGGACATTAGCGACAGAAGGTCGCGGGCGAACGCAGTGGCAGGACGTCGGCGCCTTCGATCTGCAGCAGCTCGCAGCGATAGATAGGCAGCAGCACGATCGCGGAGCAGGTGCAAGTTCCTCTCGGTGTGAATCGACGGCTCGGTGACGACAGCGGTGCTTGTCCGCGTGACGCAGCTCGGCGCGACGTTCGATGGAATCGACAACAGCGACGCGTGAGTGCAGCGGCCGGCAACCAGGTGGCAGGCGTCCTTGACAATCGGTGGGGCGGGCTTCATGGGTTGTGCCACACTTTCAGGTTGGACCAATGCGCCACGAGTCCGATATTCATCACGGTCGTTGACCAGGTCCAACCGAGATTTTGTAAACCCGGAAACCACGGCGCGGCGTGCAGGCTGCGGCCGTTGACCCAGACTTCGATCGTGTACCGGAACGCCAGTCATCGCCGATGCAGCCGCCCGTCGTCAGGTGGCTGTTGGAAATCCGCTTCACGATCATCGCCCGCCGGGTACCGTCTTCGATCGCGCTGCCTGCGCACGAGAGAATCCGCGCGGTGCTCGGGTTGGTGCCGTAGGTGCCTGTGAACGAAGGGCCGGTCGGTCCATCACAGAACGTCGGATCTGGCAGTTCGTCGCAGGGACACGGCCGACCTCCGACGTCGAACCATCCGATTCAATCGCTGGGGGACCTTTGGGTCCGGATCGCTGATCCGGATTTCAGAAATTCACTGCGCGGCTCGGGCGAATAGATTGCCGCCAGATGGTGATTTCGGGGGAGCGTTCCCTTGCCGTCATCTTGGTAGAGGCCCTATGAGTCCGCCGCGCCGGTGGCTGAGCATCGGCGGTTGACATCTTCGAATTCATCTCGCCGATGGAGCGAGTGCAGGGCGGCACAGCCGCGAGAGGTTCGCGTTATGAAGTACAATGTGTATGGCGTCGGGAATGCATTGGTCGACATCCAGGCGCGCGTCGCGGACGACGTGCTGCTGAAGCTGGACTTTGCCAAAGGCATCATGACGCTGGTGGATGAGGGCACTCAGCAACGCGTGCTGAAGGGGTTGCCCACCAACGGAATCAATCGCTGCGCGGGCGGTTCGGCGGCGAATACGGTGATCGGCATCGCTCAGTTCGGCGGCAAGGCGGCCTTCGCGGGTAAGGTCGCGAACGATGAGATCGGTGAGTTCTTTCTGAAGGACATGCAGAAGCTGGGCGTGGCGATTGAAGTTCCGCAGACGGCTCAAGGACAAAGCGGCAGCTGCGTCGTGCTGATCACGGAAGACGCTCAGCGCACGATGCTCACCAACCTGGCGGTGGCGTCGACACTCAGCCCAAGCGATATCAGCGAAGACGAGATCCGGCAGGCTGAATGGATCTATGTTGAAGGGTACCTCTTCACTGGCGAATCCACCAAAGCGGCGGCGTATCGCGCGATCGAACTGGCCAAGAAGAACGGTGTGAAGGTCGCCCTGACAGTGTCTGATCCGTTCCTGATCAATCTGGTCGGCGGCGAGTTCTGGGATCTGATCCGCGGCCCCGTGGATCTGCTGTTTTGCAATCTGGAGGAAGCTCGCGCGCTCACAAAGCAGCATGACCCGGTGGACTGCGCGCAACTGATTCATCAGCACGCCACCGCGGTCGCGCTGACGCTGGGACCGGATGGCTCGCTGCTGCTGCAGGGCAATCAGTTGATTCCGATTGAAGGCGTCTCGGTCAAAGCGATCGACACTACCGGAGCTGGCGACATGTATGCCGGCGCGTTGCTGTACGGCATCACAAACGGCCTCTCGTGGAAGCAGGCCGGCCACCTGGCCTCCCACGCCGCCGCGCGAGTCGTCGCTCAACTGGGCGCTCGCCTGCAGAACACGTTTACGGCTGCAGACATCACAGAGCTGCTGAAGTAACCGCTAAGGCAGCAAGAGCCGCAACTCAACCCTGAAGTGCTTCGGCTTGACGGAGCACTCCATTGGTTCGAGCGCAGCGTCGCTATGTCATGAAACCGTGGTGCTGCAGCGCGCTGGGAGGGCGAGGCTCCTGCCGAGCCGTCTCAAGTGGCTGGTGCGGGGCGGCAGGGGCCGCGGCCGCCCCGACCCACCCGAACACACCCACAGGGGGCCGGAGCCGGACGCGGGGGG
>CAYLTY010000430.1:0-3677 GCA_964386705.1 uncultured Planctomycetaceae bacterium | reverse complement strand
TGACCACGCAAATACCTCCAGGTGGTAGCAACAAGGCTCGTAGCGACACCATCATCGAGGCGATCGACAAGCCGAAGACTGCCATCACGAATACCCGTATCTCAGCAGGAGCGGGAAGTCCCTTCGCGATTGAACTGCTGGTCAAACCGAATGCTGCTGGCACCCCTCAAGCACGAGCCGCCCAGGACAAAGACGGCTTGGCATTCGTTCCCATCGCTCGCGGTGAAGTTTATCAAGTGAAACTGATCAACGATGCTGATCACGAAGCCGCCGTCGAATTGAACATAGACGGCTTGAACATGTTCAGCTTCAGCGACGTGCGAGACGACAAGAGCGGCAAACCCAAGTATCACGTCGTGCTAGTGCCGCCCAAGGGCTCCGTGATTATCCGCGGCTGGCATCGCAACAACGAACACTCGGAAGAGTTCGAAGTCACCGACTACGCCAAGAGTGCAGCAGCCGAACTGAAAAGTACCGCCAACATCGGCACAATCACCGCCTGCTTCTCCGCATCATGGCAGGTCAACGGAACCCCGCCCACCGACGAACCCACGAAGCCGGGCGAGTACTCCCGGTCAGGAGATGCTACGGGTCGCGGTGCTCAAGTCGGTGCCAAGTTCAACGAAGTCCAACGCAAACTGGGAGTCGTCCGCGCTACGGTCAGTGCTCGCTATACCAAATAGTCGATACCGAGCATCAGAAGTCAGTCTTCGTAGCATTTGCTGGCGCCAAATCGCAGTTATCCGACTGGAAGTGCGCTATCTGTGGAGCCACCGGCATCGTTCAAACAGATTCCATAGACGTGCCTCAGCCGAGCAACTGCCGTCGCGACTTCCTCGTCGATCTGATTCGCCGAAATGACTCCCTCTTGAACCAGAAACGCTGCAAGTTGCCGCAAGTCTTGTTGCGTAAGTCGCGGGTTGAAAATCAGCAACAAGCGGCGTTCGACCAGGTCGCTGAGCGTGCGGACCCACTCGTGGCGGATAATCTCTACCACGTCTGCCGATCTGAAGATCTCCGAATCTTCTAGGGGCGCGGTCAGGTTACGATCCGGCGGAAGTCGCGAATCATGGATCGCCAGGTTTTGCGAGCTAGCTCGACGAGACACGTGCAGGCGGTCGAGCACAAGGTCAACCACTTCTTGCCCTAGAGCACGGCATGTCGTGAGTTTACCACCGATGAGTGTCAGAATCGGAATCGGCCCATTCGTGTTCTCTTCAATCCAATGCCCGCGCGGGACGGCGCTCGGTGAATCGGATCGGCTGAAGGGCAAAGGGCGCACGCCGGAATAACTCATGACCACGTCGTCGCGACTCAGCCGCGCAGACGGAACAACTTCATTTACAAGATCGACCAGGTAGTCGATCTCGCGGGGTTCGGCGACAGCCGTCTCAGGCGGAGCGTCGAACGGCTCGTCGGTCGTTCCTACCAGCGTCTGCGCCGGACCAAACGGCAGCACAAAGACCATGCGGCCGTCGCCAGCTTCCGCATAAATGCCGCTGTCTCCCAACGCCGATCGCAGCTCGCGATTCTGTGTGACGAAATGACTTCCCTTGGTGCCGCCGAAGAGGCGCGGCGAGTCAACACGCCATTCGGCCAGCGTGGCATCGCCCCAGGCTCCCGTCGCGTTGATGATTACATCGGGCTGTAGCGTAACCTCGTGGTTCGTCCCCAAGACATCGATCAAACGCACTTGCTCGCCGTCGATCTCCATTCGAGTGTGCGTGTGCACTTCGAACTTCAGTTCGTGTTGTTGAGCCAGTTGCCTCGCCTGATCCAGCAAGGCAACCGTGAAACGCTCCGGGGACAAAATCTGTGCGTCGAAGTACTCACACGACCAGCGAGCTGCCGAATTGAGGAGAGGATCAGCTGCCCCGGTTTGCGTTTGCGATCGTTGCGGCTCGCGGTCTTTGATCTGCTGAATCGGCGGACCGGCCAACCAGTCGTACATCCACAAGCCGAGGCGGACGAGCCACAAGCCGCGCTCGCGAGCGTTCGGCCAGCACCGCAGCCACAGGCGACCGAACCACGATCGCTCCCAGCCCACAAACGTCAGGGCGCTCCAGACCAATCCGCCGAAGAGGCGCCTCACTGGAATGCGCAACTTCAAAGGCTGAACAAACTGCGGAGCGGTCCGCAAAAGAATCGCCCGCTCCCGTAACGATTCGCGAACCAGAGCGAAGTCACCACGCTCAAGATACCGCAGCCCGCCATGAATGAGCCGCGATGACCGGGAAGTTGCCCCGAATGCCACATCGTTAGCGTCAACGACAATCACAGAGATGCCGTTCAACGCCAGCTCTCGCGCGACGGCGGCACCGTTGATGCCCGCTCCCACAACGAGAACAACAGGCGGAGACGCAACATGTTCAGAGTCCGTTCGCATGGATCAAAGCATGGCGAACGTTGGCCTGCTCGGTCTACCGTTTGGCAACAATCTCATCCAGCTTCCCCCTGCCCCAACCTCATCGCGGGCTGCTCGACTAACTGGTTTGCGAGGCATCAGCAGAATCGCCAATGGCCTGCAGAAGCATCTTGTTCGAGGCCAGCATGGGGCCAATCAACAGCAACGGAACAATTATCGGCCAGGGAAACTTTGTCGAAGCAAAGGCGATGCTGAAGAACGCCGGCAACACCATCGCAGCGAGCCAAAGAATGGTATTCCACTTCAACAGCTTCTTCTTTTCAGCTTTTATCATGGCAGTCTTCTCTCTCTGTGTTCGGCCGCTCGGGCAGCGTTCATAAACGTCGAGTGCGCCCATCAGTACTAGATGACAGGTCTGTTCTTCTCCGCATCGATCATCCGCTTGGCCAGAAAGCGGCGCTCAGGAGGAACACCGCAAAGCCGCTGAATCCCGTGGATCACCTTAAGCAGCAACCCGAAGACGATGGTACCAACGTAGAGCACGGTCAGCAGGCTCAGTAGCCCACCCCCAAAAACACCAAACTTCCAATTGGCGACGGTGAACAGCGGCAGCTCTGTGGCTGATTCGTCTTTGAGAAACGCTTCCGCTTGCTCGCGAACCGTCTTGATGTTCGCCGGTGAGACTGGCACCTCGAATGAGGTCTCTTCACCGTGAATGTTGAGGTAAGCCTGATCCTCAGACTTCGTGCCGCTGTGATTGCGGCGGCTTCTGTCATAGGTGACCGAACCGCCGACAAACCGATCATCAATGCCCGCCACCGGATCGATCGTGGCCTGCCGATACGGAATCACGAACAGCAAGCAGACCCTGGACGTCGCGGTGACTCGTCCGTCATGCCGCTCAAACTTCGTGTAAGCCACCGGAACCGCCGCCGTCCAACCAGCAGGAAAGCCCACGAAGAACAGCAGCGCAATGAATTGCGGAATCACAAACGCGAAGAATCGTGAGATCGGTGAGCTGGGTTTCGTGCTCATTCAGGTTAGCTTTCGCCGGTGTCTTGATTGTCGAGTGCGTTGCTCAGATCGTGATTGTTTTCACGCCATAGCTCATTTGATGATGGCATCCTCGCAGATGGAGCGGGCGTCCTCAACAAGTCGCCAGCGTGTTGTGGCCGGTCTTCAGACCGACCGAGCCACACCGTGTGGTCGCAGGACTCCCGAGTGCAAACTCCGAGTAGGATGAGACCTTCGGTCGGGCCTAGCGCGGAAATCTCACAGACTAATGCAAACGAGACGGCTGATTTTGCGTAAG
>CAYLTY010000429.1:0-3712 GCA_964386705.1 uncultured Planctomycetaceae bacterium | reverse complement strand
AGAACTGATCGTTTCCCTAAAGCGGGAAAGAGTATAGCCGTCCGAAGGCAATGGTCGAGACTGACTGTCTTTTAGGGGCCAGCGTCTTTCCGCCAAAACACAGGCTCTAAATTTCAGTTCAGTAGTTTAAGGTGCTAGTCCGGAGTGCTGAGGTGCACGCGTAGATCGTTTAGCTTGACCGGCACCTCGATCAGCAACGTTGGGGCTAGATAAACAAACTTCCAATCTCCGGCTGCGACTGGCAGGTCTTTGAAGCGGTATTCAACGCCGACCGAACCCTGATTCTGGAACAGCGATTCCATGCCGTCGTTGGGAGCCAGGCGGGTTCCGTCGGGAGCCAGCAGGTAGACCTTGTTGTGGAAGATCCACGTTTGATGGGATTCAAACGCCTGGACTTGAGCGTCGTAGCTCACGTGAGCTTCCAGCACGGCCGACGAACGTCCGTTGCCGGCTGGCTTTACGATGACGTTAGCCAGCGCGACGGTTACGCCGCCACGACGCCGGGCGACTCCACGTGCTGTCTGCCATTTTGAGAACTCGATCGGCTGTTCGGCTGCCGCAACCAGCAATCTCGCTTCGCCGTTTAAGACAACAGACGGAGGAACCTGTAGCGGTCCTTGAAACTTCAGTTCGACTTGTGCCTCTCGCCCCCCGTCTCCCAGCGGGATTTCTACTTTAGCTTCGGGGTCGAATGGGCCCCATCCGGTCGAATCGGCCGCTGACAGCACGAAATCGCGAGCGGCGAATCTCAGGAATAGCGGTCGCAAACGCGGCTCGGCAGTGAGCGTGATCGGGCAACGGTAGAGCCGCTGGTCTTTGCCAACGGGCATCGTCGTCACTGGTCCGGCCTGCAGGCGGAGAGCGTCTTGGACTGTCGCTTGCCCAGCCGAAGCGGGTTTGCGAGCTGGCGCGAACTCGAACTCTCCGCGATCCGCGACGAACGTTAGCTCGATGCCCGATTGTTTTAGGTCCACGATGGCGTCCCAGAAGGTTCGAGCTTGCCAGTCCACCTTGAGCGTTTCAGTACGTTCGGAGATCGCTTTGGAAAGAGTGATGCGATTTCCCGTTTGCTGCTCAATGAGCCTGGCGAGGGCCAACACTGAATACTGACCTGTTGCTGTGAGGCGGCTAGCGGCGATGGACAGTCGTGCTGCTTCGTGCTCGAGCCGGATACGAACTCGCTGCACCGCTTGCTTGCTGCCGAGGCTGGGTAACAGGTCCGTCGGGGGCAGCAGTGGCAAAATACCGGGACCGAGCTTGTTGAGGTCCTCTTCAGCCTGCGTTCGATCCGCGAGTTTCGGGGCGTCCAGTTGTTCAATCAACCGACGCACTCGCGCCGCTTCGTCTCCAGTCGTAGTTGCGGTGTTTTTTGAGGTCGGTTGAGGAGTTTCGTTCGGTTGCCCGAAACAGTCGCCACACAACCCTACGAGAACCGCGATTATCAAGACGGAGAAGCGGCCGAAGACGAGATATTGAGCGGAGAGCTGCTGGCGAGGCGCGAACACGATGGCACTCACGATTCCGGGCTTGGGGCTTGATGCTGCTGGATCAGCTTGACGATCTCGGCATCCAGCGGGAAGCGGCCAGTTTCGTGCTTCGAATAAATGAGCCGGTCATCAAGCAGGACGTCGAATGCCCCGCCGGGGCCGCGCTGCAGTTCCGGCGAGATCCCGAAAGCCCGTGAAATGGCCACCGCCAGGCTGGCTGCGCGAGGTCCATAACTGCATTGCCGACAGTATTTGATGCTGATTTTCACGATACGTCCGAAGTTGAAACCGGCGAGAAGGCATTCGTCCTTCCAAGATCACGATGCCGCTTGCCGCTCGCAAGCCGAGTCCCGAGGCCGGGCGTCCTTTGCGGCGGAAGTGCCACCGATATACTCGCGGGACTTCCCGGCCTGTCGGTTCGGGCGGCCCTCCTGATGACGAGCACTTTCGATGACAGCGTCCACTGCGAATACGAACTACACAGTCATGGCCCGGCGATTTCGACCGCAGGCCTTCGGTGATGTCGTCGGTCAGGAGCATATTTCTCAAGCTCTGCGCAACGCGATCCGGGGGAATCGTGTGGCGCATGCCTATCTCTTTACCGGTGCTCGCGGAGTGGGGAAGACGTCGTCGGCCCGTATTCTCGCGAAGGCGTTGAACTGCCCGTACGCCGTCGATGCCGAGCCCTGCAACAAATGTGAAATCTGCCAGGGAATTTCGGCCGGCAACGATGTTGATGTCTCGGAAATCGACGGTGCGTCAAACAACGGAATTGATCACATCCGCCAACTGCGAGTGAACGTCGGCGTGAGTTCGATGCGGACCAAATACAAGGTCTACATCATCGACGAAGTTCATATGCTGTCGACTCCTGCTTTCAACGCGCTCCTGAAGACGCTGGAAGAGCCACCGCCAAACGTGAAGTTCGTGTTTTGTACGACGGAGCCGAACAAGGTCCCCGAAACGATTCTCTCACGCTGCCAACGGTTCGATTTCGGGACGATCGCGACCAACAACATCAAGCTGCGACTCACCCAGATTGCCGCGGCCGAAGGCGTTGAAGTTGATGATGGCGCGCTCGAATTGGTCGCCCGCAGAGCCGCCGGTTCGATGCGTGACAGTCAGTCAATTTTCGATCAATTGCTCGCGTTTGGTGAGGAACATGTCACCGCCGCTGATGTGCACCGACTGTTGGGGACGGCGAGTGACGATCGGCTGACTGCGATTGTCGATGCGCTCGTTCATCACAATCAGTCGCAGGCGCTGCAGTCGTTTCACGCGGCGCTGGATGGAGGCGTGCAGCTGGGCGAGCTGACCGATCAACTGCTGTTCTACTTGCGCGACCTGATGGTCATCGCGGTCGGTGCCGGTTCGCTGGAACTGCTTTCCGTGGCCGAAACAACTCGCGCGACGTTGGCTCAACAGGCTCAACAGTGGGGGCTGCAGACCATTGTGTCGGCGATGCAGATCTTCGCGGACACCAAGGCCCGGATGTCACGCGTGACCTACGGCCGCGCGCTGGCGGAACTCGCGATTGTGCGAGTGGCTATGCTGGAAAACCTGGTCAATCTGGATGCCGTGATTGATCAGCTTCGTACCGCCGAACCGATTTCGGCGCCGCCTGCCGCTACTCCGTCTTTGGTGGCAGAAAAAAAAAATGACCTAGCGCTGCCAATAGCGCCCGGGCCGACCCCTACGCCGTCAGTTGCTGTCGCGGTGGCAGAGGCTGAGCCTGAGGCAGACGAACGGTTTGAAAAGCCGGATGAGGTTGCCGATGCCGATGCCGATGCCGCGATGCCAGTCGACGAGCCAGAGGAAACGCGCGTTCTCGAAGAGTTCCAGCCTGTGGCTCCGTTTCCGAAATTGGTGATGCCGGCGGCAGAGGAAACGCGGTTGTCCGAACCGCTTCCAGCAGCCCCAGAATCAGCAGTCCAAGACTCGCTGGCTGCGCCGGAAGCTGTCGGTTTGCCGCCGGATTCGGCTGCGGGTAGCCGCACGGCGGCAGATTTCCAACATCCAAATCCCATCGATTTTTGGTCGCAAGTCGTTGCTGAGATTACTGATCTGCTGAAAAGCCATGCCAAATCGGCAACCCGCATTGCAATTGTTGGACCAAATAAGCTGGAAGTTTCCTTTCCGCAGCGTTACCACTTCTCGAAGAAGTACTGTGAGAAGCCTGACGTACTTCGGCGACTGGAGGAGATCGCTTCTCGGGTCGCGGGACA
>CAYLTY010000428.1:3443-3785 GCA_964386705.1 uncultured Planctomycetaceae bacterium | reverse complement strand
CCGCGCAAGCCCTGATCAGTAGCGAAAAATCCATTCAGCGGAGTTCGGTACGCACAGCCGTCCCGATTTGATGCCTTCAAACCCGTATTGCCTCAATTTTCTAAAGCCGGTATTCCACGGTCCCTTCATGACGTCCCCTCTCTCTAAGTCCGGACAACCTCTGAGTTCGCGCGGTCGCGTGATGCTCGGTTTAGGAAGTCTGGCACTTCTCAGCGGGTTCTGCGTCGCAGCGTGGATTCAACCGGATCCTCGCGGATTCGGAACTCACCATCAGCTCGGTCTCCCTCCTTGTAACTTCCTTGATCTCACTGGTTTCGCCTGTCCTGCCTGCGGCATGACAAC
>CAYLTY010000428.1:0-3433 GCA_964386705.1 uncultured Planctomycetaceae bacterium | reverse complement strand
GTCATGGGATGCAGTCTGCTCGGTGCAGCCTCACCGGATTCACCCTCGCCGGCGTATGTGCGACAGGTGTTCTGTGGAGCTGGCTCAGTCTCTGGACAAAGCGGTTGTGCTTTGTCCAACGACCTGATCGAGCGGCACTCATCGTGATGGGCGTGCTGTACACGGTGGGATTGGGTGAATGGGTCAGCCGCATCCTGTCTCAATAAGCCTTCCCTCACAGACCTATGGCCAGATCCCACATCAAAACGTTGCGAGTTGCCACGGGCCTGATCTGCCTCGTGAGCCTGGTAACTTCCCTGGCCGGCTGCTCGCTGGGCGTTATGGCTGGCAAGATGCTCTTTGGAGATCCCAAGATCGACGCGGCTTTCACAGCGCGGACGGGCGTGGATCTCACGAAGGGCGAGAAGAAAATTGTACTGGTCTGCAAGACACCGTATTCCGTCGAAAACAAAATGCCGACGCTGCGATATGACCTGAACTACGGCATTGTGCAGCGTTTGAAGCAGCGGAGTATCAAGACGGGTTCGTCTGAGAAAGTTTCCACCTGGCTCGACGAACACGGCGGCGAAGTCCGCAACCCCAAAGAACTGGCGAAGGAATTCGACGCGGACTTCATCGCGATCGTCGAAGTCCACGGTCTGAAGTTCTATGAGGACAACAGCCCGGACATGCTGCGTGGCAACGCTCACGGAAACATCCGCGTGTTCGAGCTGCGTGGAAAAGGCGAAGACAAGAACGCCTTCGAAGTTTATTCTGGTGAGTTCTCCACTCAGTATCCGCAGTTCAGCCCGGTCTCGATTCATCAGGTGACCGAGCGGACGTTTCAGAAACAGTTTGTGGATCACCTCAGCACCAACATCGCTCGCCACTTCCACGACTATCGGAACAGCGAAACGATGTGATGCACACCGCGATGGACAGGACGTTCCTCGCTCGTCTGGACTCTATCTTTACTCACCCACATCGCCAAGGATGGCGTAATGACACTACCAGTTCAGCGGACTCAACGAAGCTGGCGACGAACGCTCACCGCAGCTCTGTGCCTGATGGGCTTGTGTTTTGCAGCCAGCGGTTGCAATTACATCGTCCTGCTGGGCTACCTGATCGGTGGTCCGCCGTCGATCGAGCCTGACTTCGACGCGATGACCAAGAAGTCACTGACTGAGAAGGAAGTGATCGTCGCGGTGGCGTGCTATGCACCGAAAGAAGTGCTCTACGATCACGCGAACATCGATAAAGAAGTGGCTCGCATGGTCTCGTACCGGCTGCGCGATCACAAAATCACCGTGCGTCACCCCGACGTCGTGCTGAAGTGGCTCGACGAGAATCCCGACTACGATCAGCCCGAAGAGATCGGCGAAGGCGTGCAGGTCACGCACCTGATCTACATCGACCTCACCAGCTTCTCGCTGTTTGAGAACGGCAGCAGCGAACTGTATCGCGGTCGGTCAGAAGGCATGGTGACCGTCTTCGAGATCGACAAAGAGAACGGCGGCGGAGAACCCATTTACAACAAGGAAATCATTTCCGTCTTCCCGCTCGCGGTGCCGCGTTCCAGCTACGAAGTCAGCAAGCAGGGCTTTATGGCTCAGTACCTCACGCGCTTGAGCGAAGAAATCGGTCGACTGTTCTACGAATACTACAACGGCGACGACATGTCCGACGCGGCTTAGTCATTCATCAAGGCTGAGAGAACAAGTCCGTAGGTCGGACAATCCTGCCCGACAACCGGACAAGATTGTCCGGCCTATTTGTCATTCAGTTCGAGAAGTTGGGCTTCGCGTCGGCGACAACGGGAAGCCCGGTTAGGTTTCATCATGCGTATTGCGTTCTTTGAAGATGCTCTGGCCACGAACTTCGCACCGATTGCTTTGCTGCGACCGGTCTTTGAATTGCTCTGCGGCCAGTTCTCGGCGCGCGAACGGTGTATCCGCCTGGTGCCGGTCAGTGAATGGGGCGTGATCGTTCGCCCGTACCTGGCGGAGACCTACAAAGAAGAGCATCCCGAAGCTCGCGTCAACGACTGGCCGTGGCTGCAACGCGAGAGCGTGCTGCTCGTCAACGGCCGCTGGCTCGCTACGGGGCAGGGACTGGAACAGCTTCAGCAGGCTACCGAATCAACCGTAGGCATCATTGGCGACGACATCGCCTTCATCCTGCTGGAGAACGTCGAAGTCTCGTTCCTGGAAGGAAACTTCGACGAAGCCCTGGCGAAGATCGCAGTCACTCGACGGCCTGTTGCCGTTGATGGCGTGCTGGTTCAGCGCCCGTGGGACCTCGTCGATCACAACGCCGACGTGCTGCGAGCCGACTTCGCGCGCAAACCCGTGCCCGAGTCACAAACTCCGATGGGCTCGCACGTGCCCTTCACGCCCTATTCGTCGATCGGCGCCCTGGGGCAACTCGGCCATCAGGTCGCGGTGCTGGGAAATCCGCAGGATGTGTTCATTGATCCGTCAGCGCAGGTGGACCCGTTTGTCGTGATCGATGCGCGACAAGGCCCGGTCTCTGTCGACGCCGGAGCGAAGATTCAAGCCTTCACGCGCCTGGAAGGTCCGTGTCACGTGGGACAAGGCTCGCAGATCTTTCGAGCTAACGTAAAAGCGGGCACCTCGATCGGCCCTGTGTGTCGCATCGGCGGCGAGATCGAGGCATCGATCATTCATGGTTATGCGAACAAGTACCACGATGGATTCCTCGGACACAGCTATGTCTGTCCGTGGGTCAATCTGGGTGCGTTGACGACCAACAGCGACCTCAAGAACGACTACTCCGCCGTCAAAGTTCCGCTGGCTGGCGAGTCGATTGATTCCGGCTCAACGAAGGTCGGCTGCTTTATCGGTGACCATGCCAAGACCGCTGTTTGCAGTCTGTTCAACACCGGTTCGTCGATCGGCGTGATGTCGATGGTGTTGCCTGGCGGCGAGTTGACTCCGAAGCACGTTCCGAGCTTCTCCCGAGTCTGGCACGGCGGCATCGACGATCATGTCTCACTGGAAACCAGCCTGCACACCGCCGCCATCGCCATGAGCCGCCGCGACAAAGAACTGACACCCGCGCAATCGCGTTTGCTACGTCACGTCCACAAGCTCACTGCCGCTGAACGAGCACGAGCCTGCGATCGCTCTCACTCGCTTCGAGTTGCCGCTCGCGCACACTCCTAAATCGTACCCGTTCAACAATAACTACTTGGCAGCGTGAATCGGCTGCTGACGAACGTGTGAAATCTCCTTGCTCGCCTGCAGGGAATGCGACTACAAAGCGTTTCCATTAGTCCTTGGAAAGCACGTAGTCATGCAGGCCGACTTCAGGAAAAACCCGACTTCAGAGCATGAGTTATACCTCAAGCTCTTCATCACCAACGGCGGCGGTCTCTGACTCGATCCCGCTGATCCGCGCTCGGCGTGCGCCTGGAGCGTGTCGTTTTTCCGCG
>CAYLTY010000427.1:0-3813 GCA_964386705.1 uncultured Planctomycetaceae bacterium | reverse complement strand
CAAGATTCCCGAGGGACACAAGCCGTTGCTGCGAACATTTGAAGTTCCCGATTCCGCGTCTTTTGCCCGCTCGTTATTCATTGAAGCACTCCAGCGGAACGGCGTCGTGGTGGAACATTCGCTGTGGGCGGACAACGCTCGCGAGCGGTTGCCGAGTCGCGAAGATGTAGCCAAACTGCCGCGTCTGGCGGTGTTCCAATCCCCTCCGCTGTCGGAATCGATCAAGCTCATTCTGAAGGTGAGTCACAATCTTCACGCCAGCACGCTGCCGCTGCTGGTGGCGGCGAAGAAGGGGAAGCGCACCCTGGCGGAGGGCATGTCTCTGCAACGGGACTTCCTGCTGCGAGCCGGAGTGGACGCGGACACGATTTCGTTTGGTGGCGGGGCAGGGGGCGAACCGGCCGATTCGGTGACGCCGCGAGCCACGGTGCAACTGCTGCGTTACATGGCCAGCCGCCCGGACGCGGCCCAATTTCGCAATGGCCTGCCGATCCTGGGCGTGGATGGAACGCTGGTGGAAGCCGTCTCGATGCAAAGTCCGGCACGCGGGCAGGTGCAAGCCAAGACCGGAACGCTCTTCTTTCAAAACCTGCTCAACAATCGTTTTCTCGTGACCAGCAAAGCTCTGGCCGGATACATGACGACTTCCAAAAAGAAGAACCTGGCCTTCGCCGTGTTTGTGAACAATGCTCACATTGCACTCGATACGGATACGGCCAAGGTCAATCGCACGCTGGGCCGATTCTGTGAACTCGTGTGGGAAGCAAATTAGATCCTGAACTGTGGCGCACGCGGCTCGCGTGCAGCCTTCTGTGACAATTCACATCTCAAAAATCCGTGAACATCCGCAGAATCCGCGTGCAATTCATTCCCATGCTGTTGGGAACAGGCTGGTTATTTCCGCAACAATCGTAACTTTGAACGATGTTGACAGTACTGCCTTCGTAAGCGGGGCTCGTATCGTTGCACGGCGCTAAACAATTCATTCCTCACTCTTTCGGCAATTGATCCTGCAGTCGTCTCGTCTGCGGATCCACATCACCAAACCGCGTAGGCCATGCGGTACGCTGCAATTTTTCCAGAGTTTGCTTCGCGGCCGGCCATTGCTTCTCATGGATCTGTGCCTCAGCCAGCTTCAATAGCCCAGTCGGTTCCAGCCGCCGAAGTTTCGAGACCTGTTGCCAGTGTGGAATCGCTTCCGCCCAGCGATTTTGTGTCTGACGGATCTCGGCGAGTGCGGCGTGGCTTTCCGCTTCATTGGGAGCCGATTCGACGATCGACGTCGCTGCCCGCTCGGCTTCTGCTTCGTTGCCCTTCATCCGTTCGGCCAGTTGCTTATAGAGTTCCAGATCGTGATGGTTGAGATCGATCAATTGCAGCAGCTGCTGCGTGGCAGCGGGCGCGTTCTGTGTGGCGTCGTAACACGTGATGAGGGCCTGATGCGTTTCACGGTCGTTCGGCTGAAGTTGCACAGCAAGTTTGAATTGCACGATGGCCTTGGCATGTTCGCTGCGAGCTTGATAAGTCTGGCCAATCGCTTTTCGTAAAATCGGACTGTCCTGGCCGGTCTTGGTTGCTTCGGCATCCAGATGCGCGACATAGGCGTCCAGGTTCTGAGCGGAGTTGAGAATCTCGCGGAGCGTGTTAAGCGAATAGCTACGATGCTCGTGACGCGCGTCCCAGCAGACGATGGCCGCCGACGCGGCCGTCACCGCTTCGACGGTTTGATTCAGCCGGGACTCGGTACGCGCCAACTGTTGGTAATAATCGGACAGCAAATTGTCATTCACGCCGCTGGCCGGATTGGCTCGCTGGTGCAGTACGATGGCTTCGGTGAAGTACCTCTTCGCGCGCCCCCATTGTTCGGCGCCTTGGCAACCTCGAGCGAACTGCGCGACGTTGGATTCGTTCCATAATCCGGCCTGGTGGAACGTTTCGTCCGTCTTCCGAATCAGTTCCGCTAGTTGTTCCGGACGTTGCGCGCGGTGGAACGCAGCCATTAACTCCGTGCGATAGTTGATGTTGTGCGGATGGAATACGACGAGCGGTTCCAGCAACGGGATCATCTCTCCGTAACGATTTGCTTGATGCAGCCATTGTGCCAGTTCGAACTGTGACGACTCTTCCAATAAGCCAGCTTTGTGCGCGATCAACAGAATCTCGATCGCCCTTGGTGCGAGTGCTAACCCGTCGCGCAGGTATCGTGCGACGGTCATGGCGCGGCGGCCGGACCCCCGGCTTTCATTGAGCACTTCTTCTGCGGCCTTTGCAAAATCGGCCGATTTCTCACTCCAGAAGTAACCGGAGTTGTGCCGGTAGATGTAGGCATTCTGGCTTTCACCAGTTCGCAGGTCGGTCTTCAGCCGATCGATCGCCAGCTTGAGGACTCGCGGGTCAAGATCGGTGCTTCCGGCGGCTTGCCGGCGTTGTGCCAGCTCGGAACCGAACACCTGCCAGGAGTTGTCCCACTGGACTTCCAGTCGTTGCGGATACTGTTCCATCCGTTCCACAACGTATTGCAGTCCGAGCTTCGGACCCAGGATCTCGACAAAGTTGTGGGTTGGCGTGGAGGCGGTGTTGCGGTACTGCTGCTGTTGCCGCTTGAGGATCCCAGGCAACGTCTCGAACGCAAATGTGCGAACTGCCTCAAACGTCGCCGGCAGTTTGTGGCGATGAGCAATCTCGAACGTCGAGTTCATCCGTGAGACGAGGTTATAACGCACGTTCTCATCGGGTGCGGCATCAAGTTCCTGTAGCGTGAGGGCCACAATGGGTCCAAACAATTTCTCCCGACCAGTGCCGATGGAGACTGCACCGTCGTGTTCGAGAGCATGGTTATAAAGAGACATCAGGCGGTCGTTCAGCCACTTCTTTTGCTCGTCGTGTTCGGGCTGGACGATGTACTTCTTCAGAATCGTCTCTCCCGTGAGGTGACGGTTGAGATGTTCATAGAATGCCAGATAACGTCCCAGGATGTCGTCGTCCTGATACGGCCAGAGTCCCTTGTTGGCCTGCGAGTAGGCATTGACTTCCACCTCCATCTCGCGGAGTGCTTCGTCTCTCATGCCATACTGCCAGAAGGTCAACTGGCAGAGATCGTCCGTGATCAGGAGGTGATCTCGCGACAGGGCGGGGACGCGTTTCTGCAATTCACGCAGTTCGCGAATCTGTTCCGCCTTCAGCTTCTCGTTCGGCAGCCCCCCAAATTGGACCAGGAAACTCGACATCAACCGCGGCTCACCCTCGGACCAGTCACGTTGGAAGGCCCGCTGGAGTGCCGCGAGACACGCCTCAATGTGCGGACCGGGCTGATTCAGGATCTCGGACGATTTGCGTTCCACGAGTGCTTCCAGGAGATCGAGAGCCCGCAGATCGGTCGTGGTGAGGTTTCCCTCCCGGAGTTTCTTGATGCGGGTGAGAATTTCGTCTGCAGTGGCCTCGTTCCGCAACTCGACCATGACCTGGTTATTCAGGTTCTGCAGGTAGGTATAAATCTGCTGCGGCGAACGACCGAGCGCGGCGTCAGGCAGCATTTGCAGCAGTCGGAAGTCCCGGCACGCTCCATAGAGTTCGCGCAGGAGATAGACATACTGTTCGGGCCGCGATGACTTTTCAAACAGGGCCTTGTAGATGAAAAGCGTGTTCTCATCGAGTTCGCTCGGCAGGGCGACATTGTTTTGTAGCCATCGATTGCGGACCTGATAAATCATCTGATTGAGATTGCCTTCCGGCATCTGTTTGTATGCCTCCACACGACTGCGCTCATAGGCCTCGCGGCGGTTGGCGACAAGATACCAGTCAGCCAGCATCCGG
>CAYLTY010000426.1:0-3893 GCA_964386705.1 uncultured Planctomycetaceae bacterium | reverse complement strand
TTCCCATTGACGACCCGCCCGCCTCATCCCGCCTTCCAGCTTGCCGAAAGGAACCTGCTCATGTCGCGAACAGGCAGTTTTTTCTGTGGATCTGCAGATCACGGCGTCTCGCGTCGAGGATTTCTGGGAGCCGCAGCCCTCGGAGCCGCTGGTACCTTCGCGGCCGACATGACGCAGTTGAATGTCCTCAAGCAGGAAGTGCTGGCGAACGAACTCAAGAAGCAACAGAAACACGTGATCCTGCTGTGGCTCGCTGGCGGCAGTTCTCAATTTGAGACATGGGATCCGAAGCCTGGCCGTCCGACCGGCGGACCATTCCGGGCGATTCAGACCTCCGCAACCGGCGTGCAGATTTCCGAACTGATGCCCAAGATGGCTCAACGGATGCAAGAAACGACGTCCGTCATCCGCTCGTTGAATACGCGCAACGCCGATCACGGCGGCGGCGCGGTGCTGATGGAAACCGGTCGCCGCGACGATCCCGGCATCGACTACCCGGATATCGGAGCCATCGTCGCTCGTGAACTAGGCCGCATCGACAGCCAGGTGCCGGATTACGTCTCGATGTATACGTCGACGGAAGGTCGGCGCAAGGGAACCTCCGGATTCCTCGGCGCGCGGTACGCGCCGATGTTCCTGTCCGAAAGCATGATCCCGGAGAACATCCGCAAGCTGGATTCGATCTCGGTCGTCGATCATCAGGACCGCGCGGCGCTGCGTGATATGCTGGCCAAGAGCTTTCAGCAGAGCCGCAAGAACGACACGGTCAACAGCCACACGCAGGCGTATCAGCGAGTACGCGGTTTGATGGCCAGCGAAAAGCTGTTCGACATCGAACAGGAACCGGAAGCCATGCGAGCGAAGTATGGCCCCAGCCAGTTTGCGGAACAGTGCCTGATTGCTCGCCGCCTGATCGAAGCGGGGACTCCGTTCGTGAAGGTGGCTCGCGCGTGGTGGGACAGTCACGGACAGAACTTCGAAACGCATCGCGAACTCTGTGCGGATCTCGATCATTCCATGTCGACGCTGCTGGACGACCTCAAGGATCGCGGCCTGCTGGAGAACACGCTGGTAATCACACTGGGCGAATTCGGTCGCACGCCGCAGATCAATGCGAGCCTCGGCCGAGACCACTTCGCCAGCGCGTGGAGTTGCAGCCTGTCCGGCATGGGTATCAAGCCCGGCGTCGCCTACGGCAAGACCGACCCCGATGGGCACAAGGTCGCGGAAGGCGAAGCGACTGCAGGCGACCTGTTCGCGACGATCATGACGGCGCTCGGAGTAGATCCGAAGAAGGAATACATGATTGGCGCTCGACCGATTCCTGTGACCGATTTCGGTTCGAAGGCCATTCAGGAAGTCCTCGCTTAGTAGCGCCCATAAGCGGCGCGGCCTAAGCACATTGACGACGCGGCGGTGTCTTGCCTGAGCAACCCGCCGCAGTCTCTCTCGAACAATTCATCTGGTTGAATAAGGCGACTTCTCATGGCCAGTTACGATCCCAGCAAGCTGAAGGTCACCAAGAACATCGGTTTGAACAGCGTCGCGTTCTGCGTGGCGCGAGTTCCCAATTCACAGCGTCTGTTCTTCGGCAGTTCCGATTTCAAGGTCTATGAACTGGATCTCGCCGCCGAGAAACCGGAACCGAAGGCGTTCAACGGCGAAGGCCATCAAAGCTACGTGACCGGCTTGGCACTCGCCGGAAACACCTTGATTTCAGGCAGCTATGACGGTCGCCTGATGTGGTGGAACACCGAAACGAAGGAAGCTCAACGGACGGTCGAAGCCCATCAACTCTGGATCCGCGGCGTGCGATTGAGCCCGGACGGCAAGCGGCTCATCAGCGTCGCGGACGACATGCTCGGCAAGATCTGGAACGCGGAGACGGGCGAACTGCAGCAGACGCTGGTCGACCACAAGGCGATGACGCCTCACAACTTTCCGTCCATGCTGTTCGCCGCCGCGTTCTCTCCGAACGGGGAATGGGTCGCGACCGGCGACAAAGTCGGACACATCGCCGTTTGGGAAGTCGCCACCGGCAAGAAGATTGGCGAGGTTGAAGCCCCCGGACTCTACACGTGGGACCCGCGTCAGCGCCGGCACTCGATCGGCGGTATCCGGTCGCTGTGCTTCTCACCAGACTCGAAGTTGCTGGCCGCTGGTGGCATTGGACACATCGGAAACATCGACCACCTCGATGGTCCCGCGCGTGTCGAAGTCTTTGAATGGCAGACCGGCAAACGCACGCAGGAAATCAACGACAAGCAGGTCAAAGGCCTCGTGCAGCAGATCGCGTTCGACCCCGAAGGCAAATGGCTGCTGGGAGCAGGCGGCGACAACGGTGGCTTTGCCACCTTCTACAACCTCGAAAACGGCCAACAGATTCATACCGAAAAATTCCCGATGCACGTGCATCAGTTCGCTCTGAACGAATCCTCCGACACGCTGTACGCCGTTGGCCATCACCGCGTCGCTGTAGGCGAATTCAAATCGGCTTAGCCCCCACTGATGGTGCGAAGGGCGGTAACGGCGGCTTCGACGTGTTCTCGTGTGGAACTCCAGCCGAGACTCAAGCGGACCGTGCCGTTGCGATCCAATGTGCCGAGACGGCGGTGGATTCCGGGCGCGCAGTGCAATCCGCTGCGCGTGTCGATCTGAAAATGCTGGCTCAACAACGTCGCGAGTTCGTCGGACGCGTAGAGTTCGGAGGTCACACTTAAGACACCGGTGTGCTGCGTTCGATCCTGTCGCGAGTACACCGTCAGGCCGGAGATCTCCTGCAGTTGGTCGAACAGCAGTTGGCTCAGCTCCAGTTCATGTTGACGAATCGTTTCGATCGTTCGCTTCTGGAGAAACCCTAAGGCGGCTTCGAGCCCCACAATCCCCGGCGCGTTGTGGTTGCCGGACTCATAACGATCGGGCATGAAGTCGGGCTGAGTATCCAGTTCGCTGCGTGATCCCGTGCCTCCCTGCCGCAGCGGCTCGACGATGTGTTCATGTCCCGGCGCGACGTAGAGCAAGCCGGTCCCCAGCGGGCCGAGCAGACCTTTGTGCCCGGAGCACGCTACGAAGTCGGCCTTCGTTTGGGTCACGTTCAATGGCACGTGTCCGGCCGTTTGCGCGGCGTCGACGAGGTAGAGTGCCCCATGCTCGCGAGCAATCGCGCCAACGTCTTCAACAGGCTGCACGGCACCGGTCACATTCGACGCATGCTGCAAGACAACCAGCCGCGTCTCAGGTCGCAGCGCCGCCCGGACGTCTTGCGGATCGACAAAGCCGAAGTCGTCTACTTCCACAAACGTCGTGTTCAGCCCGCATGTCCGCTCAAGCTGCCGCAGGGGACGCAAAACCGAATTGTGTTCGGCCTGCGTCGTGACGACATGATCTCCGGCTTTCAGCAGGCCGTGCAGCACGAGGTTCAAACTGTCCGTGCAGTTAAAGGTGAAGACGATTTGTTCCTTCGCGGCTGCTCCCAGCAGTTGAGCGGCGCGAAACCGGCAACGATCGACAATTTGCTGCACCGCCGAGGCGGCGTCTGTCGCGCCGCGTCCGACCGGGCGGCCGTTCTGGCGCTGGTAGTGGTCAACGGCTTCGTACACGCAATCCGGTTTGGGATAACTGGTCGCGGCGTTGTCGAGGTAAATCCAGTCCGCGAAAGACTTCTCCGGCATCATTATTTCCGTTTCCGCGCCGTGGAGCGCGAGCAGCGAGACCTCGCTGGCATTATCTTTAGGCTCAAATTGAAACTGCAGTGTTCGCACCCGCCAGAGAACTTGCAGCGCAGATCCGTTCGCAAGTCCCCAGAGTTATCCGCCCGTGAAGAAATCGACGTCTCAATCCTGGTCCATCCCGCCTGAACTCATCGGCAAGACGCTGGCAGCCGCGCTCAAAGC
>CAYLTY010000425.1:0-3911 GCA_964386705.1 uncultured Planctomycetaceae bacterium | reverse complement strand
CCGCCGGCTTTTACTGTGCCAACGCTACGTATGACGACAGCAACGCGACACCGCCAACGAGTGCGGCGATACTCCAGAAAACTGCGAACTGCTGCACAAGATCGCGGAGGGGGGAAGTCTTCATGTTTGGTTCTCTGATGTAGGGAATCGGGAGTGCGGCTCTGGAAAAATAGCTGCCAACTTGAATCAAAGGGCGTGACACCACATAAAGATCACACACAACGTTGCTGTAAACGCCAGCCTACAGCTTGTTGGGCGTGACTTTCGTCCAAGGTGAAAACGCTCCCGACGCGTGCTGCAGGATCTTGCGTTTCCAGATCTTGTTCATGCAGAACGCGAAGAGCGTATCTTTCTCAGGACCGCCGATCGCAACGCCGGTGACTCGGCTGCGATCAGGCACGGGCAGGATGATTTGAGTTGGACCATCGTCGGCGCTGATTTGAATTCCGCTACGCGTGGCAATGAACTGGCGGCCTTCGCGGGAGTAGCACAGCGATTCAGGGCCTGCGTCGTCATCCCAATCGGCAACATGCAGATGGAAGAAGCGTTCTTTGTTGGCAAGCGTCCCGTCGTCATTGATTTGATAACTGTAAACCCACTTTGAGTGGCCTTCAGCAACAGACAGCAACCATTGATCAGGGCGATAGGCCATGCCGGTAGCGAACTTGATACCGGTATCAACCTGCGTTTTCTTGCCGTCCTTGATGAGCCATAGAGTCCCCGGCGAGTTGGGTTTGTCCCCATTGCTCGTGACGTACAACGAGCCATCGGGGCGAGCCAGAATCGAGTGTCCGAGGATACCATCCATCACGACGCTACCTTTGCCGCTGGTGTCGAAGCGTATGAGTTTGTCAGTCTTCTCTGAGACCGTGAATACGGAGCCGTCCGCTCCAACCGCGACGCAGTGCGCTTGAGAGGCATCGTCAACGAACACGTTCACTTTGCCGTCCAGACCGATACGGTGCAGCTTGTTGTTCGAGGTGTCCGCAAAGAACACTTCCCCAGTCGCGTTGCACGCCGGGCCGCGCGTGCTCTTGAAGCCTTCGGCTACGAGCTGCCAATCCTCGCCGGGGATCAATACTTCTTGCGCACGTGGCGCACTCGGACCGGCCTTCACCCGCTCGGGCCAGCCGCGCCACAGATAGGCCATCGCCTCTTGCCAATTCTCCATGTAACCCGCGACGTGCGGACCGTCGATAATGCGAAACTGATAATCATAACCGGAGAACTTCAGAGACTTGTCCATCTCTTGATCGAGCAGGAACCAATCCCCCGCCACGTTCTCCATGTCGCGCGTCGCGGTTGTGAGGAACGAGCGGATAGGCTTCGCTTCAAATTTGCGAACCATCGTCGGGAATTCGTGGCCGGCGCGAAACGCAACCCAACTGCCGCTCGCCGCATACACGCGACTGAAGGCGTCAGGCCGATGCCACGCTGCTGTGAAGGCAGCAATTCCGCCACTGCTGCCACCTGAGATGCAGCGATCATTACCGTCAGTCGACAGATTGAGTTGATACTCCTTCGCGATGAACGGCAGCAATTCGTCGATCAGAAACCGCACTTTGTTGTCGCTGATCCCGTCATACTCGAAGTCGCGGTTGCGTCGTCCGGCGGTGCCCTTCATTGGAGCTGGCAGATCACCAGGACGCACGAAAACGCCGACCGTTACCGGCATCTCCTTCGTCGCGATCATTGTCTCCATCAGAGCTTTCTCGCGCGAATTGAATCCGTCAGTCTTCACATAGACGCACGCCGGCTTCGAACCGTCGTATTGCGCGGGAATAAAGACCGTGACGTCGCGAACCGTACCAGGGAAAATCTTGCTCTGCGAAAACGTGAACTGCTTCGTCGTACCCGGCTGGATCTCTTCAGGCTTGATCACCGGGGGTTCGTACTTCGGAACATTGTCAACCTTTGCCGCGACAACACCGCTGCCCGCGAGGGACCGAATGAACCACTGCAAGTGAATGTCGTTTGGAGTGTAGGTCCAAAGATCGATCTGAGCCCCAACTTCACGCTTGCCACCAAGGTGATCGAGGCCTTGTCCCGGAGCATGCTTCGCCAAAAGGGAGTAACTGCCGTTGTCGTGCTTCGCCAGAGTCCATCTCTGTGAGGCATCTGCACGGTCCTTCTCCAAGACGATCAGCGTACCATTCTTCTGGCCGGCCTTCTGGGCCGTGAGCACCAGCGACGAATCACTCGCCGGAGCAACTCGCACAGAGCCCTCTGCCACAACGACAATCCACTTCTGATTCGCGGCATCCGTCGGCTTCTGAATCGAAACCACTGCGCCTTCCTTAACTCCTCCCACGGCTTCCAGCACGAACTCTGGCGTGCTGGCCGAGACGATTCGATACGCGCCCCAGTCTTCAGCGGCACTGCGGGAGAGATCGAGAGCGTTCAACGCCAGCGAGATCACCAAGAGAAGCAACGGCTTGACCGTCAACGTCGAGACGAACGCAGAGTCACGATGCTTCATAGGAACAGCATCCTGTTTCAAAAGTTCGGAGCGGCATCTACGAACTGCAGGCCATAGATTGGGGAACATTGGACAGATTCGGCCTGCTGCATAACAGGGAACGCATCCCGTTTCCCCAGATGGACGGGCCGGTGTTGAAAACAATCGTGCGGCATCGTTGAGTCGCTGCACGTTGCATCCAGCGAAGCCCGCTGCCGGTCAGAAACCGGGCAAATCAGAACTGCTCGCAGAACGCCTGCCAGAAATGCGCAAGATGCAGGCAAATTCATTCGCTCTGAGGACGAGGCTATTTCAGACTCGGTGCAAGCCGCCGGCGCTGACGTTCGTCGCCTCAGGCTGTTGACGATTCGCCACTCGCGAAATCGAATGCGGGAAATGTCATTCAGTCTCGTGCCTCAAGGAAGCGTTGATGCCGTCTCATCTCACTGCGTTCCGGATATGGTTGGTATTGCTATCAGTATTCAGCCTCGCCGCTGCCGCGCACGCAGAGGATACGCCTGCTGATCCGTCCCGCCTGACGTTGGATCGAATCTTCGAAGGCGATGAGTTCAAAGGCGAGGATGCCCCCGTCCTGCAGTGGATGAAGCGACGCGGCGGGTACACGACTCTCGAAAAGCCCTCGGGGAAAGAAGCCGGTCGAGACTTGGTATGGCACGATCCCGCGAGCGGCAAGAAGGAGATTCTGGTTCCGGCGCATCGTTTCATTCCACCGGGCGAAGAGTCCCCGTTGTCCGTCGAAGGATACGCCTTCTCGGACGATGAAGCGAAGCTGTTGATCTTCACGCAGGGCAAGCGTGTCTGGCGGTTAAAGACACGCGGTGACTACTGGGTGTTGGACATTGCCGCTGGGGAACTCAAGAAACTGGGAGGCACGGCTGCACCATCCACCCTGATGTTCGCCTCATTCGCACCTGACGCATCCCGCGTCGCGCTTGTGCGAGCAAACAACATCTATGTGCAGAATCTCCATGACATGCAAATCACTCAACTGACCACGGACGGTTCAGAGAAAGTGATCAATGGCACGTTCGATTGGGTCTATGAAGAAGAGCTACATCTCCACAAAGGATTTCGGTGGAGTCCCGACGGCCAGAAGATTGCCTACTGGCAGATCAACACCGCGGGCGTGCGTGAGTTTCATCTCGTCAACAACACCGACAACCTATATTCGCAAGTGCAGGTGATTCCGTATCCCAATGTCGGTGAGCAGAACTCGTCGGGACGAATTGGTGTGGTCGGAGCTGCTGGTGGCGATACCAGTTGGCTCCCGATACCCGGTGATCCGCGCGAACACTATGTCGCTCAGATGGACTGGGTCGGGGCAGGCGAGTCTCAGCGAATTGTGTTGAAGCAGTTCAATCGGCTGCAGAACACGAACCGTGTGATGACAGTGAACTCCACCGCGCTCGGCCAAGTGAAAGAACTCTTCAAA
>CAYLTY010000424.1:0-3914 GCA_964386705.1 uncultured Planctomycetaceae bacterium | reverse complement strand
CTTGATTTTGGGATCATCGAGGTCGATATCCCAATAAGGACGCGCGATCGCTTCAACACGTTGGGCCATCGTTTGCACGTGGTCGATATTGTATCCCGGCGGCGGCAGCAAAACGGCAATCACGAAGTTGCGATTCCCACCGGGCAGATACTCGACACCGGGCATCAGGACGTAGCTCAGCCCGATTGAGGCCCCCAGAAATCCCAGCACTGTGATGAGCCGCAAGCGCAGACTCGCTTGCAATGCTTCATTGATACGGACAACGAGTTCCACAAACCGTCGACCGAAGCTGTCGAGGAGAGGCAACAAACCGAACACAGTGTGCAGTCGGGAAGGTTCCGCCCCGGACCCTTCACCGGTTTCCCCCGCTGCTGGTTGAGCTGCACTCTTTAAGAGGCGACCGGCTGCCGTGGGAACAACGATCAACGCCACCAGGAGCGACAGCATCAGAGCGCTACTCACAGCCAAAGCGAGATCGCGGAACAGCTGCCCAACTTGATCCTGCACGAAGAGGATGGGAACGAAAACGGCCAGGTTCGCCAGCGTCGAGGCGATGATCGCGCCCCAGACTTCATTGGTCCCTTTGACCGTCGCCGTGAGGATGTCATCGCCTTCGGCACGGTGTCGAAAGATGCTTTCCAGCACGACGATAAAGTTGTCGACGAGCATACCA
Organism: uncultured Planctomycetaceae bacterium; assembly: GCA_964386705.1. Classification (GTDB taxonomy): domain Bacteria; phylum Planctomycetota; class Planctomycetia; order Planctomycetales; family Planctomycetaceae; genus AM-0621. The sequence continues at coordinate 3,241 of CAYLTY010000424.1, read as the reverse complement.
ACGGCAAATGAGATACCGGCGAGCGTCAGCACGTTGAGTGTTCGGCCCATGAAGCTGAGCATCAAGAACATGCCAATCATGCTGGTGGCAATGGCCAGCAGAATGACGAATGATGATCTCACGCTGCGAAGAAAAACGAGCAGCACGATAAACGTCAGCACCGAACCTAATAGAATGTCGTCCTTCACAACGCCGATTGACGAATTGATGTACTCGGTTTCGTCATACACCTGCGTCAATTCGAGGCCGCGTTGTTTGAGGACTCCGGCGTTAAGTTCCTTAACCGTCTGCTGGAGGCCCTGCATGACTTCCAGCACGTTGGAGCCGGTCTTGCGCTGGGCATTCAACGCGATCACCGAAGTTCCGTAGCGACGCACGATTCCAGCGGCTTTTTTGTAGCCAATCCGAACTTCCGCCACGTCGCGCACATAAACCGGATCTCCGTCTCGATGCGCCAGGATCGTGTGCTCAACTTCTTCCTTGGTCGTGAACTTGCCAATCGTCCGCACGACCCAGCGGCGTTTGCCTTCCGCCACGTCGCCAGCCGATGTGTCTCTGTTCTTCTTGCGGAGCGCTTCGCGCATATCGGCAATCGTCAACTGTCGGGCGGCAAGCTGATGTGGGTCGACAACAACCTGCAACTCCTCTTCGCGACCGCCGAAGACATCAGAATTCGAAACTCCGGGTACGCGTTCCAGTCGTGGCTCAATCACTTCTTCGCAGAAGCGTCGGAGCTTTGTCAGGTCTTCTTCGTTGGGGCGCAGGTAAGCCAGTTCCGAATGCTTGTCCGCCAACTCGCGCATCCGCAAGATGGCCAGGCCGGAGTTTAACGCGCGCTTGACGTGTTCAATCTCTGCCTTGAACTGCGGAAACTTTTGAATCGCCTCGTCGAGCTTTTCCGGCTGAGGGCTGAGCGGACTGAGAGCGAACCAGGCAATCCACTTATCATTCGCATTGGCCGACGCCACGATCGGCTGATCAGCATTCTCAGGGTACTCGCGGACCTGTCCCAAACGCGTGTTGACGTTGAGCAGCGCTTCGCTGTTCGGTGTGCCGATTGCAAATTCGAGCGTGATCTTGCCATTCGAGTCTGAACTCTCAGAACTCATCTTTTGCAGGCCCTCGACGCTCTGCAGTTGCTCTTCCTGCTCCTGAACGATTTCGGTTTCGACTTCTTGAGGACTGGCGCCCGGCCAAGTGGTCATGACCGTGATCGCGGGGACCTCAACTTCCGGCGTAAGTTGCATGGGCATGCGATACATCGCGATCGACCCGAACATCGCGAGCATGATCACGCCTACAGAAACCTTAACCGGATTGCTGACGAACCATTCAATGAAGGACATAAGGCAAAGCTGATAGCGAGAGTGATGAGCAAGGCGGGAAGCGAGAATCTAACACGACAGACAGGGGGCATGTCGCCAAAGACTCGCGCGAATTCTGCAACAGAGGAAGATTCGCGGCACGCCAATCGACAGATTTGCAAGGTGGTAACGATTGTGCCGTATCAAAAAGGTAGAGGCCCGGCAGGTTCACTGTCAGGCCTCTGTTGATCACATGGCGTAATCGCGTCACCTCAGGTCGCAGCCCGAAACCACTACCGGGTGATGTTGTTGACGTTACCCATCGTCTCGGCGCCCTGCGTCACGGTGTTCATACCGCCGTTGTCGAAGAACGTCTGCAGCTCCAGAATGGCGGGGCCCATGAGGAACATGAACACGGCCGGCATCATGAAGAGCACCGTCGGGAACATCAGCTTGAACGAAGCCTTGTTGGCTTTCTCGTCCGTTCGCTGACGCAAGCTCTCACGCATGGTGTTGGAGTATTCGGTCAACGCGTCCGAAATGCTGGTACCCATGCGTTCGGACTGATTCATCAGAGTGGTGAAGGAATCCACTTCCGGCACGTCAACGCGTTCCGAGAAGTTATCCAGTGCAACACGCAGGTTACCGACTTCGGCCTGATGCACGACGATTCCCAATTCAGCGGCCAGCACGGGGTACACGGGCTTGAGGTCTTTTGAAATGCGTTTCAAAGATTGAGGAATGGTGAGACCCTGGCTCACGCACATGTTGAGCATGTCGAGCATGTCGGGCATGGAGCGTTCGAGTTCGCTCTTGCGAGCGGCAGCTTTGTTCTGAACCAGAATACGCGGAGCTGCCCACAACGTGCTGGGAACCAGCAGCAGCGCGCCCATCGCGAACAGTTCCAACTGACGAGGCACCAGCAGTAGTACGGTGCCACAGATCAGGAATGCCGCAAACGCGATGGCGAAGCGCGTCGCTGCCAGGTTCTGCATGGCGTGCGGCTGGAAGTAGCCCGCAGCTCGCAATTCTTTCTCGACACGAACCGCGTCCGAGGTCGGAATCACACCCGCCATCGCAGGTGTCAGCGTTCCGAATGCGTAGTCGCTCGTATCGGCCGAGGGCACCTGATCCGGAGTCACCTTCGGGATTGTGTTGCCTTCGTCGAAGTCGTTCACTTCTTTGCCGAAGAGCGCGTGATTGGACCAGGACACTCGGTAGATGGTCTCAGGCGTGGGCTGCCAGACTTTGGGTTCTGGCGGCGTCCACGGAGTCAATTTGTCGGCGTTGATGGTGGTCTTCGCGGCGATCGAAGCGTCAGCCTCGAGGGGCGGAACTTCTCGGGGAACAGGCTGGCTTTGAACCAGCTTGTCCCACGGCGATGGTGGAAGCACTGGCTCTGTGGTACTCGCAGCGACCGGAGTAACGGCGGCAGGCTCAACGGGTGCTGCCGTAGCTACGGGCTCGGCAGATGGGTTCACACCGAGCCGGGCCTCCAACTCCTGCTGCTCCTGCCTCGCGACGTACCGCTTCCGCACGATCCACAGGATCGCACAGAGAAACAGACCGCCGAAGACGTAATAGCTCACCGTAGTGGGATTCATCGTATGACCTCGAGCTTAGTTAGCTCCGTTGGCTGTTTCGCAGAATGTTCATGATGATGCTGGTGCCGATGATCTGCATGGCGATCGCAATCAACGTGATGTTGCGGCCCATGTCAGAACGCATCAGGCGCGGGAAGTACTCCGCGTCACGCATCGTGAAGAACGCGACGATGGCGAGCGGCAGCACGAGCATCAGCACTGCGGTCGCACGGCTACCGGTTGTGGCAGCTCGCAACCGACCCAGGAACAGCAGGCGATCGCGGATCGTTTCGGACAGGCGGGTCAACACGCTAACGAGGTCACCACCTGTCTGATGGTGAACCGACAACGCCG
>CAYLTY010000423.1:0-3965 GCA_964386705.1 uncultured Planctomycetaceae bacterium | reverse complement strand
ACAAGTTGATGTAAGGGCTCTCTGTCGGTTGCGCAACGGAGCGATTCATGCTGCCGAACCGTTGGGGCTGCCGAGCTCCGCGCTCTCCGCCGTAGTAGGGCGTCTGAGCCTGCGTCAACGTCTGCAGTCCGGCCAGCACGGCTCCAACCAGCAGCAGCAATTGCACTCGCCGAGAAATGTTCATTGCGGTTCTCGCACTCTGCTCTGAAATGTCCCTAGAAGCCACCACCGCCGCTAGCTCGATGCCCATTCTGCACGGCTCGCACCGTGCCGTTGCCCAGCAGCACGAAACCCAGCACTCGTTCCAGCGGAGCCGTGATCTTCGCGACAGCAGTATCGAACGTGATCAGATCGTCTGCACGGACATAAACGCGATCACCCGGCAAGAGTTGATAGTTGGTCTTCGCCTGCCCGCCTCGCACGATCGCATCCCATTCCACTTCCAGAACCTGTTCGTAACCCAGTTCCGGCGGCGCGGGTCGAGCGATCCAGATGTGCTTCTTCGAGGCTACCGTCGGGAGACCATTGATCTGGGCCAGAGCATCCAGCACGGTTTCATTACCCGTGCAGGGAAACCGAAAAACTTGCTCGCCCGCACCGGCTCCGTCTGTCACGACGTAGTAGACCTTGCTGTTATAGGCCAGCACGTCGACGGTGACTTCCGGATTGAAGATGTGCTTTGCAAGGTGTCGCTCAATGTGTTGCCGAGCACCTTCCAGAGTCATGCCAGCGACGTACACGCTGCCGTAGATGCCCAACGCAATTGTTCCATCGGGACGAACGAGATGCTCACCAGCGACGTGCTGCGCGGCTTGATCGCTCGGCAGGGTGACATAGACGCGCGGGTTTCGCAGCGTCTGCTTCAGATGCAGTTCGACCGCCCGCTGAGCTTCCAGAACCGTCAGTCCCTTCACGGGCACGCTGCCATACTCAGGACCAAGATGAATGCTGCCATCCGGATGAATGCGGTACGTGCCGTTGATCTGCTTGAAGCCGCGAATGACGTCGTCGTCTTCGTTGTCCGGCGGCAGCGTGTTGGCGACGGCCAGTTGCAATGTCTCACCCACTCGCAACGGCGCATGAGCCGGACGCAGGCTGTTCGTGGCTTCGATGAGCAGCACGTCCGGCGGCTCGATGACGTAGTCGGGTAGCGAGATCTTCTTCAGTTCGCGCGGTTGCTCGAACTGGCACTGCTGGCATTCAGCATTGCCCTTCGCAGACACCGAGTACTTCGCCGGGCAGTTGGCCTGCTCGGCAGGCGGCACGTAGGTTTCGGGCCGGACCGCCTCTGTCTGGCTTTCCGTTTTGTCTTCGCAGGACGAGTTGTTGCCTTTGCCCCAACTCGGACGTTGTCCACCGAAGGGTGTGGCGCAACCGATCGTCAGCAGTCCGAGAGCCGCCAGCAGAGCGGCGTGCAGGGAAATACTGCGAATGGTGGAATCCGTTCCGACCAGCATGACGTCACCTGAATTGTCGCTGGAAATGCCGTAACTGAGCCGTAGAAAGCGACAACCCTTTCTCCGGCGCAACGCGCCTCCTGCGCGGACTGACGGACGTACCAGAGAATCGGTTTATGACGGCGATACTCTTCGCGCCACTCGTACCGTGGTGGCTCAATCGCCTCCTGCCGTGCCAGTCGTACGTGTTGCACCCAATAAGCCTGCTGTAACGCTCGCGAAGACTGGATAAACTTTGCCGGTTATTCCGCCTCAGCGGCTCTGAAAACTCTTCCCATCAAACGAATCAGCCTCATGTCCCACGAGCAATATCGAGTCCGCGTCACCAAGGACCATCTGGTCTTCAGCGCGGCTCACTTCATCACGTTCAACGGCAACATCTGCGAGCGCCTGCACGGTCACAACTGGCGGACCGCTGTTGAAGTCTTCGGCCCACTCGATGAAAACAGCTACGTATTCGACTTCATCGCTCTGCGTGACGGCCTGCAGGCCATCGTCGCGGAACTCGATCACCGCGTGCTGTTGCCGACTCTGCATCCGGCCATTCGAGTCACCGCCAGCGACCGCGAAGTCGAAGCCAGGTTTGAGGATCGCCGCTGGATCTTCCCGCGCGAGGACTGCATTCTGCTGCCCGTCGCCAATACGACCGCCGAGCTGATCGCTCGCTGGATCGGAGAACGACTCCGCCCCATAGTGCAGAACCATCCCGGCGCAAAAGCCACCGCGCTACAGATCGAGGTCGAGGAGAACTTCGGCCAATGGGCCATCTGCACGATGAACCTCTAAAGCCCAACGAGTCGCCCAGCGGAGAAAACGGCAACATGTGAAGACGCTGGATCAACTACTATCCGTACGATACTGACAGGCTAAATCGCCCAGAACGCGAGGATCGCGACTGTTGTCGGCAGGAGCGCTCCCAGGAACAGATTGACGGGACTGATACCCTCGCCATCAAACACCTTCGCGGTCTGAAGAATTCCGACGCCAGCGGGATTGGGCGCATTCGCAATGACGGTCAAGCCGCCGCCTGTCACAGCGCCGGCGACGAGAGCGTACTGCAGGTCCGGGCTGATATTTTTGACCAACGAGCCGAGATAAGTCAGTGCTGCGTTGTCAGTGATCGCCGTCAGGGCCGTGGCTCCGAAGTACAATGTTGATCCGTTGAGGCTGCTGATCAGCGGCCGCAGCCAGTATTCCTGCAGGTTTCCGAGCGTCACCAGACCTGCGAGGAAGAAGCCGACCAGCAACCCTTCCTTCAGCTTGAGATGATCCTGATATTCTTGAGTGGCTTGCGTCATGCCCAGGAACAGCATCAGGACACCGAAGAGGACTTCGGGGTGATGAGCGAAGTAGACCACGGTCGCCAAGAACACGAGATGCAGAATCGTTAGCCACGCCGGGATATGTCCGCTGCGACCTTCGACCGGTTCCAGTGAGAGCAGCTCTCGCCGGAAGACGAAGGCGGTTATCAACGTTGCTGTGATGCAACTCAAGACGGCGCGCCAGCCAAAATGCGTCGCCATGAAGGAAGTATCCCAACCCCACGTGTGGGCGACCATCAACACAGGTGGAGCGGCGAAGTGGGTCAAGGTGCCGCCTATTGAAACGTTGACGAACAGCAATCCCAGCGTGGCATAGGCGCAACGACGACTGATTCCGTGATCGAAGTAGCGGCGTTTCAACATGATTGCCAGCAGCGTCATCGCTGCTGGTTCGGTGATCAGCGATCCAATCAATGGACCGCAGCTGAGTGCCGTTACATAAAAAGCTATGCTCTTCGGAATCGGCAGGAGGTTGGCGGCTCCGGTCAGGAGTTTCTCGGCAAGTGTGACCACTGGGCGCGTCGCGGCCACGACCATCACCACCAGCACAAACTTGGACTCGTTGAAGTTCAGCTTGTGGATGTAGTGAGTCGCTGCTTCGAAAGACTGATCAAGGCACGCAATGCCGAGGAACAGCAGGCTCGCCCAGAGGCCAAACACGACTTCCGTTTCCGCCATGAAATGCAGGACGTTCTCGGCAATCGAGCCGCTCGGGTATTGGTGAGCCCAATGCGCGAAACGCTTGACCGAGAACGTGTGCAACACCGCTAACACGAACAGGACGGTTGCCAGTATTTCATTAGGCGACGGATTCATTCGATCCTTCAGAGCGTTTTCAGCGGGGGAGCGCGGAACGCGTAGAGACAGCGAGCCAGGGAGGCGGGCTCCTGACAAGCCGCACCAGCGGGGAAGCCAGGAAGCGAGACCTGCGAGGCAACAACAAGTCATGAAGACAGTACGTGGTTCCCAATCAGATTCGCCAGAACCCACGCTCCGGCACCCAGCAGCACAGAACTCACCACGTACCGGCGAAGATGGCCCGAAGTTGCTGGTTCACCCATTGATGTCGTGGACTCACCGTCGCGGAACTCAACCCCTTGACTCAACGGGAGTAGCCCCAGCACCACCCAATACACGATGTCGTTGTTGGTCATCCAGCCATTGCGATCGCTGAGACTCTTGAACA
>CAYLTY010000422.1:0-3992 GCA_964386705.1 uncultured Planctomycetaceae bacterium | reverse complement strand
ACGGGCTGTGGAAACTCTCATACCGCCTGGCTCAGGAAATGGGGAGCAGGTCAGCTCCGGACAACATATACACAACCGACGAGAAGAAGAGGAGATCTTTGATCCCGCTGAAGCTGGGAACCCAAGCTGCAGCCCGAAAGTCTGTTGCCGGTCCGAAGGTCTTCCAACAAACGGCTGCCAATCCGACGACAACCGTCAGGATCACAAACTTGGTTGCTGCGGAGATGTTGTGAAACCAGGTAGCAACGCGCATGCCAACGAGATTCAGCATGAGAATGACAATGACAGACACGATTGACGTGCCAGTCAGAAAGGACTGGTTCTCTGCAAGATGTTCGTTTCCGGGTACAATGAACGCAGCTTGGCTTGAAGTGAAGATAAGCACCGACGGAAAGAACACCAGACTTGATGTCCAATAAGTCCATGCGGTAATGAATCCGTGTAAATCTCCGAACGCTGCCTTACTCCAGACATAGATCCCACCCGCACTGGGCATCTTTCTCGAAAGTATCACAGTCGCCATAGACACCGGAGCAAAAAAGGCCAAGGCGGCCAATAGCCACACTAGCGTGACGCTTGGACCCGATGCTGCGGCGACCGGTACTAACCGGATTGCGACGACGGCAACAATCGTGAAGCCAACGACATCTCGATGAAAGAGCGCCGGTCTGACAGCAGTTGTCATGAATGATTCCTTACTGATGCCAGTCGATCACTGATGTGGAAAGTAATCCTGACAATCGCCTTCGCGGAAGACGTCCGCGGTCGCGCAATGGATACTACCGCCGAAGGCATACGCATTCCGGAATGGGATCGTGATAACCTCAAAACCCAGTTTGTCTAGTTGATCATTCTGATAGACCTCAGTCTCCTCGCAGATCACCGTCTTGGGGTCGAGGGTTAAGAAGTTCATCGACAACCAAATACTGTAGGAGCACAACGGCACTTGCTTCTGATGTGCCGGCTTTGCTGCCATCACCACTTCCCAGCCGTTGCGTTCAAACAGCGTCTCTTTACCCGCTTCCATCACCATCGGGCGGTTAGGATTGCACATTGCCAACCCGGGCCGAAGTGGAACCAGCGAGCAGTCGATGTGGATTGGGTCGGGATCGTTTAGAAAGTAGACCTTGTGAATACGATGATCAGGATAATGCCGACGGAGCCACTCGATGCCCTTGAGATTCGTTGTGAAGCCGTGTTGGACGAAGATGTCCTTGCCGCAACGCGTGGCGTCAGCCGCATCGAATAACACCTCTTCCTCGGTGGTCACATAGTGCTGGTTGTTCGCCCGCGAGATAATATGCTCGTGATTGACAAATCGGTCATTCGCGAAAAAGTCAACATGATATGAGCGATCAGAGCACCTCGGCTTGGGAGCAGATGCATGAATAAAATTGGGATCTTGCTCGAAGTACTTCTCTAGCAGCGGTCGATAAGCCAGGTACTCGAAGTATCTTGATCGATAAGACATCGCCGCTTCGAGAATTTCGTTGCCGACCGTCAGCAAGACATCGCGGGCGGGCATGGATCCAATCATCGAGTGGATCCGAAAGTCGGGGGTTACGATGGGTTGGCTGAAGTCTATGGCGGTGGGGCGATCGACTCGAATGCCGCGTTTCCGCAGGACATCAGCAAGGTTATCCAGTTCTTCATTTCCCTTATCGAGGATGTGCTGTGGCATGGGTCCGGTCAGTTCGCGGCCGCGCTCATCATAATTGTGATATTTGAAAGCGTGCTCTGAGGGTGCAAAGCAACCGTTCGTTGCGACTCCAACAATGACATGCCGAAGTGGATCCCATTCATTCCACGAGCAAACAACAGTGCGATCGTCTGATGCGGTTGGCAAGTTACAGTCCCTTTCTGCTACGGAGCAGTATCTACAGGCAGAATCGAGAGTGAATGACGTTCCCTCAGATCCGTGGCTTGAGCGATTTAGATCTCAGTGAATGCGATTGCCGTTGGTTTGAAGAATCGTGTCGTAAACTCAACAGCCGTCGCCGGGTCGAACTTAGCGCAGGTGTAGATGTCGACTGAGAAGAACAGCCGGGGAGCTTCCCAGGCGTAGAAGTGCGCTCCAGACGTTTCCCAATGGATCCATCCCGCCCATCCGTATTTTTCACAGAGATGCGTCACCGGTGAGAGCAAAGTTCTCATTCCGATAACGTCGGAGAGCTTTGCGAGATACTCTGCGATTTCTGTATCCGAAATGGGGCGAGCGGGGACTCCCTCGATAACAACGCGCTGGCGGTAGATGTCGGGCGCAAGATTCTGCATCTCATGTTTCCTCGGGACGGCTTTGGTATCGCGTTCACCACCGGCGGGGCTGTTTGAGTCAGCTCACCGGCGTAGCCATTGAATGTCCGAAGAATCGGAAGCTGCGACATTGAATTCGGAAAAAGTGCTCGAAGGTTCTGACGCCCCAATCGACTGATGCCCTCGAGCACGACGAGCAAGCGTTTTCAGCTCCCCGTGGAATCTGTATGTTGTCATTACTCGGCGCAGCTTCTGAGCGACTTTGATCGCACTTGTGTGAGAGCCATTGCCTGAGCCTTTTGAAATCCGTTGTTCCTGGATGGGGTCGATGTCGGCAAACTCTGAGACTATGGATGCACCAGTGACACTCTGGATGCGACAGCTCGAGGAGGGGCAGCCCGAAGCGGCTCAGTCGTTGTGGAACCATTTCTGTCAGAAGCTGATGAATCTCGCACAGAAGCGGTTGTCGCCGAAGCTGCGCCAGACCTACGACCAAGAAGATGCGGCGGTCAGCGCATTTCACAGCTTGTGCCGGGTCATTACTGATGGTCGGCAGACAGATTTGAGCGATCGCGTGAATTTATGGCGATTATTGGTCACCATCACCGAGCGTAAAATCGCCGGTCGCATTCGCGACGAACATCGTTACAAACGCGATCTAAGCCGTACGATCAGCGAGTCGTGCCTTGTGAACTCCTGTTCCGATGGCACTGGATTCGAGAAGTTGGCTGGCCGAGAGCCAAGCCCGGAGTTCGCCGCGGAGTTTGCAGATTTGTGCGAACACTTACTTGAATCACTGGACAGCGATCTACTGCGTCAGGTGGCTCAATTGACGATGAAGAACTACGACGCGGGGGAGATCGCAAAAAAGCTGGCCGTCAGTCGTCGCACAGTCGAACGCAAATTGCTCATCATTCGGGGACGGTGGAAACTCGAGCTGCCGGATTAGAATGCCTGTCGCGAAACTGCGGGCGGGGACATTATTGAGACGGAATGCATTCGTCTGGCCACTCCCTGATCAGCAGCGTCATCGATGCATCGTAGGGCCGCCTGAATGTTAAATGATCGCGATCTTTTAGAATCATTGCCGCTTGACCAACTGGAGCGCGTCGACGCTGCATGTGACCTGTTCACAGCTTCATGGAAGCTTGGCGAACGCCCCCGATTGGAAGATGCGATCCAGGAAGCTCCTGAATCCTTGCGACCTCTGATCGCGGCTGAGTTGCTGCGGACGGAGATCGAACTGCGCGTCGCTACAGGGAACCTGCCTAAGGCGAGCGAGTATGCGTCGCGTTTCCCCCAATGGTCGGATCAGTTGGAACAGTTGGTAGATGATCTGGCGGGCGAAGCCTACGGCGAGATGGCCTCGACGGTGGAGTTTGCCACAGAGACCGCAGAGGAGATGCGAAGTTCCCCGCAAGTCATTTCAGGCAGTGATCGGACAAAGTCCGTAGCCGACCTGGATGAGCTGACTGCCAATGCATTGAAACATCGATTCGCGATTTGTGAGACTCTTGGTCGAGGCGGTATGGGCATCGTTGTCAAAGCACGAGATACCAAACTCGATCGTGAAGTCGCACTCAAAGTCTTGGTCCCCGAGCTGGCTCGCGATGTCTCAGCCAGGCAGCGTTTTTTGAGGGAGGCGCGTGCCGCCGCGGCTGTTCGGCATGAAAATGTTGTGACGGTCTATTCTGCGGATGAGATCAACGAAGTCCCGTTGCTTGAGATGGAATTGATAA
>CAYLTY010000421.1:0-4001 GCA_964386705.1 uncultured Planctomycetaceae bacterium | reverse complement strand
TCGAGCAGATCAGATTCAACAACTCGTTCGCGTACGCATCCACTTCATCCTGCGGCAGGACTTCACGCTCGACTTCCTCCTTGAACCAGAAGGGCTCACGCTTCCTGAAGATCAGCAGTAGAGGCTCAACGGCGCGACTGTCGCGGTATTCACCGAGCGTCCGCACCAGGGCGATCAACGTCATCAGCTCATGCTCGTTGCGGATGGCTTGAATCAGCGGTTCGACCAGCCGCCGATCGTTCGGAAACCGCTCGGCGAGCACTCCTGCGACGTTCGCTGCCTGAACGCGTGCCCGATAGTCCTCGTGACTCAACGCGGTCTGAATGACGTTGAGTGATTCCTGATCAAGCGGCGTGCGGTCCTGCACAATTTGGTTCAGTCGCTTGGTCAGGACTGTCCGCGATTCGATCGCTTCGGCCAGCGGTGAGTCGTCCGCCGCGGTGCATGGGTTCACCCAACTGGAGAACAACCAGAGACAGAGGCACCAGATTTCGAGACGTTTCATCCGCAAGGCAGTGACCAGGCAACGGTTTTCAGGAGCGAGCGAGGTATGAAACGTTGACTCAGTGCAGGCTGTGCTGCAAGACGTCTCCGCACTTTATTCGTGCCGCAGGGCTTCGATGGGGTCCATTTGGGCGGCTCGCGAAGCCGGGTAGAGACCGAACAAAACGCCGACCGCGACCGAAATGAAGAACGCTGCGCCGACGGACCAGGGAGCGATGATGGGTTCCAGGTTCTGGATCGTGCTTGGCAAAGCGACCCAGACCTCAGGCAAGCCCTCGCGAATGATTCCCCGCACGGCCCAGACGCCGACGCCGCACAACGCACCCATGATGACGCCCAGAATTCCGCCCGTACCGGTCAGCACAATGGTCTCGGCCAGAAACTGCGAGATGATGTCTTTGCGTCGCGCGCCGAGTGCTCGCCGCACGCCGATCTCACGCGTGCGTTCCGTCACGGTCGCCAGCATAATATTCATGATGCCAATACCGCCGACGACCAGCGAGATGCCCGCGATCAACACCAGCAGGACGTTGAACATGGCGCGCAGCACTTCGGCCTGACGCAGCAGTTCCTTCGGCACGACGATCGAGTAGTCCACCTGCTTGTGATACTTCTCCAGCAACGTACGCACGATGTCGGCCGTTTGTTCGACCTGGCTGATGTCTTTGACCGTCACCGTGATCTGACTGATCTGCACAATCTCGCCGCTGCGTGAGCCGGAGCCCGTTGTCATGATCTGATCGCTGAGTCGAGCGCGAAATGTCTTGAACGGAATATAGACATCGAGATTGTACTCGCGGCCTGCCAGGCTGCCGCCGATGGAAGCGGAACCAGCACGTTCGCGAGTGACTCCGATGATTGTATAGAAATCCGAATCGATCTGGATCTTCTGCCCGATCGGGTCTTCCAGTGGGAACAGCTTGTCCGCGATCTCCCAGCCCAGCACACAAACGGGATCTCGGTTGTCGCCATTGATATCGGTCAGAAACTGGCCGCGATCAATAGCCAGATGGTTGATGTCCGCATACTCAGGAGTACAGCCAATCAATTGCCCATTGATGAGATGAGCGTCGTGTCGAAATTCGCGACTGATCTCACGCATAGGCACGATCGATTCAACGGTCGGGATGGTTTCGTGAATCCGGTTGAAGTCGTCGATTTTGAGTCCGTAGACCACGAAAAAACTGCCGTCTGCCGCGCCGACCAACGGCGGTTTCACACTCTTGATAATCACATTGCGGGCGCCAAGTTCCTGAATCTGTTTTTGCGCCTGATACGAAACGCCCTCACCCAGCGCGACAAGCCAGATCACCGCCGTCACGCCGATCAGGATTCCCAGCATGGCGAGCACGGACCGCAGCTTGTGCAGGAACAGGCTTTTGAACCCGAGCCTCAACGTACGCAGCATTCGATCGAGCATGGGATAGCTTCGGCTTCCGGGTTCTCAGAGAAATCTGCCCTGTTCAGAGACTTCTGATGTCTTTGAGACGTCGGAAGTCTGTCGGCCAGCGCTCGGCACCGGCGGAGCCGGGGTGCCTCGGTTCCGCAGGTTGACTCAACCAGAGAGAATCGCACGACCAGAATCTAGGTCTGCGGGCCGCCTGCTGGCGCACCTGGTCCTCTCGGTCCGCCTGCGCCGCGCTGGCCACCTTGCTGCATGCGCTCCATGGTCTTCTTGTACACGGCGTCCGCTTCAGCTTGAGTAATGAACCCATCGCCGTCCTCGTCGTTCAGTTCAAAGCGCGTCTTGTTTCCCAGGAACGCGATCGGTTGCTTCATGTCTTCGGGGGCCTCGTCCTTGTCGATCTTGTTGTCCTTGTTCTTGTCGAGTTCGGAGAACTTGAGGCGTTGTGGACCACGAGGACGGTTGCCACCGCCGCTCTCAGCGGTCGGGCCGCCGGTCACGCCTCCCGAGGTGGAATCAGCAGCATTTGCCGCACCGTACTTCGACTTGGTATCGATGGACTTCTCTTCAACTTTCTCTTCCTTAAGGGCGTCCGCCACGGCGGTGCGGGGATTCATGATCACCTCATCGCCCTCGGCCAGGCCGTCCTTTACTTCGACCATCTTGTCGTTCGTCATGCCCAGCAACAGCTCGCGACGTTCGGCGGATCCGTTCTTGATAACCCAGCAGACGTGCTTGCTGTTCTGATCAACGACGGCGGCAACGGGAATGGTCAGCACGTCAGTCAGGTCGGCAACCAGAATCTCGACGTCGGTCGTCATGCCCGGTCGCAAAGCCTCTGTGTCGCTGTCGATTCGCACTACGGCGGGGTATTCCTTGACTTGAGCCTGAGCCCACGATTTGGATTCCGGCTGGTTGGCAACATGCACGACAGTGCCCTGAAACTCGCGGTCCAGAACCTTCAGCAACACGCGCATGCCGGAACGCACGATATCGACTTTGGATTCGTGAATCGGAACCTTAGCCTGCATCCGCTTCAGATCGGGAAGCTGGATGATTGTCTGAGCTTCACGAACGGGAGTGCCTTCAGCAATGGGAGTCTGCTGACCACCAAAACGCCCGCTGCTTTCCTTGTAGTAGACCACCATGCCCGCCTGAGGAGCCCGGATCGTGGTCTTGGCCAGTTGGTTCGTCAGCTTCTTGAGTTTGCCTTCTTCGAGTTCGACGTTGGCGTTTTCAGAACGGGCGCGAGCCTTCGCCGCGTCACGCTTGCCTTCGAGTTCCTTCAGCATCTTTTCGCGCGTGAACTTCTCCAGCACGTTCTTGGAAGTCTTCGCAGCGTCCAGATCCAGATGAGCGCGTTGCACGGCGAACTCGTCAGCTTCAACCTGCAGCGGTGTCACGAAGCCTTTACGAGACATGCGGCGGCTGTGGTCAAGAATGTTCTCGGCACTGCGCATATTCTCCATCGCGATCTTGATCTGACCTTCAACCAACTGCATTTCTTTGACGAACACACCTTCACTGTATTCCTGCACGGCGATCGAAGCGGCTTTGGCGTCCTCGGTGGCCTGAATTTGCGCGGCGAGTGCCTTCTCGTAGATCCCCTTCTGCGATCGCAACTGCTCTTCGATGCCGGACTGGTCGAGTTGCACCAGTTCCTTGCCGGCTTCCACCAGCGTGCCGTCCGGGATGATCGACAGGATGGTGCTGCCGCCAGCGATTTCGCACTTGATGTCGATGTTCTTCGCGCTCTCGATGTTGCCGTCCTCGGTAACCGTGACGACAAGCTGTTCACGTTTGACCGTGTGAGTTGTCGCGTTCGAGACCGGGTTCGAAGTGCTCTCACTGAACGGCCAGTAGCCGCGAGCCTTCATGATCCACAGGCCCGTACAGATCACGACTACGGCGCCGATCACGACGAGCGCGACATTACCGTTGCGGTTATGCCGATTATTCCGGTTAGGTAAATCGTAGGACTGCATGGCGTGATCTCGCAGCAAAAAAGGTGAGTAGCGCGCTCGAGCGTACAGGGGAGATCGGAAGGAATGCCCCCGACGCTCTCTAAAAATACCAGAGACCGTGAGGGCTT
>CAYLTY010000420.1:1880-4015 GCA_964386705.1 uncultured Planctomycetaceae bacterium | reverse complement strand
ATAGTCGTTCCAACTCAGTCTTACAACTTCATCATTCCACTGTCAGGGCCGCGTTGGCTGAGGTTCCCGCGAACTTGGCTGGTCCCACGGTGATTTCGGCCTTCGCCTGAATGTTATTCACTGCCCCTTTGGCGGCGTCAGCCGCAACTGTGAGCGCAACTTCGACTTCATTCTTGTCCGCTGGAATTGTAGCCGCTGCCGCGGTCACACCCTTGGGAAGATTTGCAAATGTCACCACCGCATCACCCTTCAGCGCGGGGTTTCGAGCGATCGTGACCTTCATGTTGATCGTCCCGCCTGCGGCAACTTTGTCGGCCACGGGCATTGCGGTGACCTTCAGATGTTCCTGCAGTTTCAGTGTGATGCCCGGAACTGCTTCCGTCACAGTCTGATTTCCCTGCTTGATCGTGCCGTTGAAGGCCAAGGTGAAATCGCCCAACGCGGCTTTGTCGGTCGCCTTCAGCACGATCTCGATTTCATTCGCGCCTTTGGCGATCGGCTTCAGCTCAGCAGTGACATTGGCGGGCAGGCCACCCATCACGGGAACTGGGGGCGCAGCGGCTTGAGTAATCACGGCAAAGTTGACGACTTCATCAAATCCCTGATTGCGATCGACAATCAGCTTCACGTTCGCTTGCAGGCTGGGACCGAAGACCACTTCGGCAGGTTCCGCTCGGAAGCGAACAGCAGGCTTGGCTCCTACGGCTAGAGCGACTTGTTCGTCCAGATTCGCGGGCGCCCAAGCCACATTGCTGAACGCGGTCTTCAGTGCACGCTCCGTGTCGGCTGCGACTTTCACGTCGCGCTCACCGATCTTCGCGGTGCCAACAACTCGGACCGGGACGGAGCGATTTGTCGCGGCTTCTGCGTTGCTACGCACCGTCAGAACGGTGGTAACCGCTCCCGGTCCCAGTACCGTTGGCACCACAGTGACGCCTTCGGGCAGTCCTTCGACGGAGACCTGAATCGGTCCCGCATAGTTCTGCCGAGTGGCATTCACGTAGATCGCCGCTGTGGACGTCGCGCCGATATTGATCGTGTTGGCTGAGACGTTCAGTTCAAAGCCCGGTTGTGTCGGATCGACTTCCACCCGGTAGATGAACTCGGCACCGCCGCGACGATGCAGGTCTTCGACAGCCAGGATGTATTCACCATCCTCGGGGAAGGTCGCGTTGAACGACGCGTCGTTTGCCCCAAAGTCTTCCTTGGCTGCGATCTGACCGCCGGACTTGTTCAACAACCGCAGGTAAGCGGCCGTTGGTGCTCCAGAACGCTGAGTGACCGCCTTGAATGTGACCGCCTGCCCCTTCTTGGCGGCGAAGATGTAGTGGTCAACGTCGCCCGCTTTCTCGATGCGGCCGTTCATGCCTTGAGTGAGTTCAACGCGGGTCGCTTGAGCGAGTTCGTTGTTGGGTTCGGTCTCAACCGCTTCGGGGCGGTCGCTGACCTTCAGCAACGTGAAGCCACTGCTCTTGCCGTTCGGCCGTTTGCCGGAAACGGTGACCCAGTTCACGGTCGGATCAGCCGGCGCGGCAACATCAACGGGTGCAACGTCCGCGGCATTCGGGCCGCTGAGTGTTACCTTCGCGGTCTGACCGCGCTGAACGCTCATCGGGAACGGAGCGGAAATCTGGGGGAAGTCACCAATGCGCAGCCGGTACGGGAAATCGCCGCCGCGATACTGGATGTCGCGCAGTTCGACGACGTAGTCACCGGCGTCCTTGAACGTGTAGCTAAACTGAGAGTCCGATCGCAGGCCGGGCGCGTCATCGCTGTAGGCCAGTTCGCGGCCTTTGGCATTGAGCAACCGAACAATCGGATCGAGCGCCGAGCCGAGCCGGCGTGCGACGACCTCAATCGAAATCTGCTGACCGGCTTCCGCCTTGAACTTGTAATAGTGCATACCTAGCGACGGGATGGAGCCGTCCACCGCTGCTGGCAGAGTCAATTCCTGAGCCGACTCGGGCTTTACGTTCTGCCCGGTCGCGGCGACGGACGGGAGGTCGTCGACCATCACCAACCGCAGCGGCGATGTTCCGCCGGGAGTGGCGACTCGCACGCCGTAGATGCCAACCGGAGCGTTTGATGGCAGGGCGACTTTGAACGTGACTTCTCCAGCGTTTTTGCCGTTGTCC
>CAYLTY010000420.1:0-1870 GCA_964386705.1 uncultured Planctomycetaceae bacterium | reverse complement strand
GTTGTCCGCGACATCAGCGGCCAGCGAACTTTCGCCCGCGAAACTGCTCCAGAGCTGAGTTGCGCCGGCGAGGTTGGCGCCGCGAACTTTCAAGTTCGTGGACCCGCCCGGAGCGACAGTCTGAGGTGATGTGGAACCAATCGTCGGGGCTGCTTGAGCAAACACGGTGGTCGAGTTTGTCAGCGAGACCAGTCCGGTGAGTGCCCCCACACTCCACTTGGCAGAGAAAGAACGAGCAGGCATGCAATGCTCCGAAGGTGTGTCGCAGTGAGGTGCTCATGAGCCTGTTTCAGCGGAACCAGTCACAAGCAAGACAAGGCATGAACGCGCTGGCGGAAACGTACGGGCTGTTTGGGGAGACTTTATGGCGGGTGATGAGTCGGCAAAGCCAACTCATCAGGAAAAGTTGATCTTCGAATATAGGGGCCGCTGGAAGAGGGCGTCAAAGCGCACCTTGCCGTTTCGGACAACGATTTCAAATTGGTTGAAAAGGCTTTGAACAGTGGCCTGTCCGCTTGACGTGCCTCTGCCCCGGCAAGGAGTGGTCGATCCTTTCCTTTTGGGCGCGGAACTTTGGCGTTCCGGCTAGTCCAGCGGCGGGATCGAAGATGAACCGGTGCCAATCATGCAACCATCCGGAGGCGAACTGCCGATCTTAGGGACAGACAATTCCGGCTGCGGCAGATACCTGTTTGACAGGTAGGTCGGGCGACTCTTCGGAACTTTGTGACATTGCCGGTCGCAACGACCGTTCTGCCTACCGCAAGAGCGTCTCGGTGCCATACGAACAGCCTCGCTGTTGGAGGCAAATTGCTCAACGTCGATTGGATGAGTTTCTTCAGCATCGCATAGCCGCCAATGTGAGTGTGAGACCACGATGGGACTGATGGACTGGTTGACTTCGCTGCGTCGACTGCGACGAAGAATGCCACGCGCTCACATTCCGGTTGTCAGTTGCGGGTTGAACTCACCACTGCAGAGGCTCGAAGCACGTGTCTGTAAGACGGCCTTGAGCATCTCGATTCCTGCGGCTCACACGCTGGCCATGACCTACCAGGCAGATTCAGGCGTCACCCGCATCGCGCGATTTGACGCCGCAGGCAACCTCGCACAGGACGAGGTGCTCAGTAGCAGCGACGCGGCGCTCATCACCGAGATCAGTATTCAGGGAGATGCCGGCCAGGATGTCATCGACCTGACTGGCTTTCTCAACGCGCGGCACGTCAGCATCAACGGCGGGGATGGGAACGATTCAATCAGCGGCTCACCTGGACCCGACGTCCTGGTCGGCGGTGCGGGAGATGATTGCGTTTTTGGTTCAGCGGGAAATGACAGCATCAGTGGTGGTGTCGGCGATGACAGCCTCTATGGCGGTTCCCAGAACGACAGCATCAGTGCGGGTGCCGGGAGCGATCTGGTCACTGGCGATGCCGGCAACGACACACTGCATGGTGACGATGGAGTGGACTCCCTCTACGGCAACGGCGGGAACGACAGCCTTGAGGGCGGCGACGATCCGAACTTCCTCAATGGTCACGCTGGCGACGACACGTTGCGAGGCGGTTCGGATGCTGACGTAGCTCGTGGTGGCGAAGGGCGGGACTTCCTGTTCGGGGAAGCTGGTCGGGATTTGCTCTTCGGCGACCAGCACAACGATGACCTGTGGGGCGGTCCCGGCGATGACATCCTTGTGGGTGCTCAGGACAACGACCGACTGCGAGGCGACGAGGGTAACGATCAACTGCTCGGCGGACTTGGTGGCGACACGCTGTCCGGTGATAGCGACCAGGATCGTCTGCTCGGTGAAGGGGGCAACGATGTGCTGGATGGCGGAGCGGGTATCGACAGCCTCAGCGGTGGACTCGATGAC
>CAYLTY010000419.1:0-4026 GCA_964386705.1 uncultured Planctomycetaceae bacterium | reverse complement strand
AGGCCACGGGACACCCGGCGTACTTCTTGTTGATCCTCAACTCTCGTTCGCAGTGCGGACAGAGCACGTGATAACCAGTAACCGGAACTGAAATCACGGAGCCGATCTCCTGCAATTCAAAATACTTGGGAACAACCACTTCTGCCTCCCTCAAATCGGAATTCAGCAACGCCCGGCAGAACTGGCAATGAACAACATTGGCCGGCACATCCTGACCACAGTCAGGACACGGCCCTCCACGCCACGCGGCCATCATCCACCTCACTCAGCAAATGCAACAAGGAGTAAAATGGCCCGTCGTGGATGTTGTTTGTAGGCGCAGTAACCGAGCGAACGCACGCCCAAATCGAGTCGCAGAGAACAGACACAGACGAAACGTCTGTGATGCTAGTTCCCGGGCTTCGCCTGCAAACACATCAGCCGGTGGAAAGTCCGGAAGTAAAGTCGACCATTCGCAACCGCCGGAGTTGCGTGGCTGGGGTCTCCCAGCTTGGTGCGACCGAGTTCTTCATAAACGGGAGCGGCCTTAATCACAATGACTTCACCATCTTCCGCAGCTGCATAAATTTTGCCATCAATGCACAATGGTGAACCGCTGAAGTTGCCGCCAATGCGCTTGGTCCAGACGTCCTGACCTGTCTTCAGATCGACACAGCAGACGATTCCCTGATCGCCCCATTCGTAAAGGTGGCCCTCGTAAGCGATCGGTGTCGGGACATAAGGAATTGTCTTCTTGCGCTGCCATGCAATTTTGGGCCGCCCCTCTTCGTCGAGTTTCCCTGCGGCTTCGACCGCAATCTGAAGGACTCCGAACGCACCGCCCTGGCCGCAGGACGCGATCAAGAGTCCGTCGGCGAAAACCGGTGAAGCGACCGTCCGCAGCGGGAACTTGCCACTCGCCCAGTTCAGCTTGCCGGTGCGAGGATTCAAGCTGGTAATGCCCATCGCCTGGCTCGCGCAGATCAACTGAGGCTGCTGCTGAGCGTCCGGGACAATGATCGGCGTCGAATACGAAACTCGCGCGATCTCCATCAGTTGTCGCCAGCGAGTTTCGCCCGTGCGTTTGTCCAAGGCGATCATGGAACTGGGCCCATCCTGCTCATTGGGAACGATGAGCATGTCTTCGAACAGCATCAGGGAAACCCCTAAATTATGCTGACTTTCGAAGGGACCAACATCACGTCGCCAGACTAGTTTGCCGTCGAAATCGTAAGCGTTGACGAGGTACTTCTCTTCGTCTGCAAATGCCACGTAGACCAGTTTGCCGTCGGTGACAGGGGTGCTGGACGCCCAACTGCTCTTAGGATGCTTGACGCTGACATTCATGCCGATGGACCTCGTCCATCGTTCCGCTCCGGTTTCGGCGTCCAGACAGATCAGCAGCCGGGTTTTGCCCTGATCGGTTGCGGACGTTGTGAAGAGCGTCTTCTCCCAGATGATCGGTGCCGCGTGGCCTTCGCCGGGTAGTTCGATGTTCCAGGCGTAGTTGCCGTCGCTCCAAGTCAGGGGCAGCCCCTTCTGAGTACTGACTCCAGTGCCGTCATCGCCTCGAAAGCGGGACCAGTTTTCGGCTTGGCCTGAACCGTTCATCAACGTCGCCAAGACCGCCGCCGCTACGAACCGTCGCAACATAGAGCACCTCACCAGAGTCAGAAGGTCAGGCCGTGATTTGGTCGCTGACGCGTCTGCGACTGAGGACGACCGATCCGGCGATGATGGCCATTTTTCGCTGTATCGGCAAGTCAGATCAGTAGTTACAGACACCTTCGCCAACGCGAATGGGAGGCCAACTAATCGGCACAATCCGCACAACCGGAACAGAACTCATATTGCTCATTCTATGCAATTTGTCTATTTTGACATTATGTGGCGGTCCATCGACGCGTGAGAGACGTCTTTGGGCCGCAGAAGAGAGACACCAGTGCCCTTGCTTGGAGAGAGAACATGTTGACTCGATTGCTGCAGACATTGTGGCGCGACGAGGTCGGTGCGACCGTAACGCTGGAACACGTCATGGTGGGGACCGTCGGAACCCTCGCTTTGGTTGGCGGAATCGCCAGCACCTCGAACGCGCTCAACGACGAACTCGACGACTTCGCCCGCGCGATTCGTTCGTTTGATCAGAGTTATTCCGTCAGTGGCTACACGTCGAACGGAACCACGCAGATTGGTATCCCCGGCTGCGTGAACGGTGGATTTTCCAGTGGTACCACTTTCGGGGCGTACAAAGCCGGATCCGGATTCCGTCAGACCTCCACCGAAGTGAGCAGTGGTCGGGCACGGCTCCCCAACGCTTCGACTCAAGTCATTCAAGAAACTGATCTTGGTGCCTGTAGCTTCCAGGGCTTTGAGCAACCTCAGCAGTTCACAGCTGTGCCGCCTCCTGCCGTCGGTTTTGCAGCTCAACCCCAAGCTTATGCGTTGGTGGAAGTGGACGACGGCGTGCTGGTTGAAGAGGCAGTCACGACTCAGCAAGTACAGAAGCAGGCGGCTCAAGACTGCGAGTGCCAGAAATCAACGGCTGCTCCGGCTCCCAAGGAAGCAAAGACCCGTCGTAAGGCACGCCAGTAAGCTGACGCTACTTTCAAACTATCAACGAAACAGCCCGCAGGATTGGATCCGTGCGGGCTGTTTCCGTATGGGAGAAGTCAGGCTATTGAGGAGCCTGATTATGGCGAATTCTGCTGTTGATCCAGCTGCTTCTCCAGATCGTTGACTTTGTCGGCATTGACAATCGCGAGACCCAGACCAGCACCGCCGGCAGCGAGACCAATAACACCAAGTGCTCCGGCCGGATCCATGCCTGCTTGAGCACGCACCACGCGCTGCCCGCCACTGACCAGCAGGGCTTGCTTCTTGGCAGTCTTGGGGGCCGTCTCAGCAGACCAGGCTCGCACCAGGCCACCTTGATTACCGGATGAAACCTGATAGACGCCACTCTTGGTGGTCTTCAGTTCGAACTGACCTTTGTTGTCAGTCGTTGCAACCGCGAGTTCCTTCTTACCCTGGCTGAGCACAACCTTCTTGGCAGGCAGGGGCTTGCCTTGAGCGTCCACAAGCACGCCCGACAAGGTGCCCTTTTCCGTCAGGGCGATGTCAACCGCGGCGGCCGCCTTGGGAGCATCAGCCGCAGCCACGGGCTGCACACCCAGTGAGGAACCGAACCAGGCAGCGAATGCTGCCACCAACATGGCAAGACGACTGAGCTTCATGGAAAGACTCCTTACAGGGCGTGGCAAACGACTGGCGGTTCGCCACAGATGTGTTTTGTGTGAGGGGTGGGAGCGAGTGCTGTGCTGAATCGGAGATGGACAGAACAGAGACGGCCCGAAGTGAAATGGAAGGTGCCTGACACGGTGCTGAATCGCGCGGAACAGCAACGCATCTTGCGAGTGCCGGATTGAGAAGCCGGCGAGGCGGGAAACATCAGACAGGCTGGATTGATGGGATGCGTCGTTGCTCGCAGGAGCATTGACGCGGGGCGGAGTCTATTCAGGGCTCAGATACGGTCAATGTGCACTTGAGGACACATTCACTGAGGCTCGCGGTTTTGTGAACTTTACAACGGTTCGAGCGTCTAACACTTGTAAATTCTGCAATCGCCGCCGTCCGGGCGTCGACCGTCTGCAAATTTTCCAAAATGAGCATGAGTCCGCCGTGGTACTTCATCTTGTAGGCAGTCGCAATCTTCTCACTAGATATTGTGGACTCAAAGGCGAAGCGAGCGCATCACGCCCCATCCATTTCCGAGCGAGGGGAAATTGGAATCGTGTTTGCTTAGTACCACTCCTTAGCTTGCTACTTCGTAAGCCGCATGGGCAAGGCTGCCTGTGAACCAGATTCAAGGACGACTTCTTTATGCCATTGAGCCTAAAGTTACTGGTCTTGTTTTCCGCTCTCGCTTCGATGGGAGCCAAACATGTGACTCCCAATTTTGTCGTCGAAGCTCCAACGGCCGAACTCGCTCAGAAGGTCGCCGTAACCGCTGAATATCATCGTGAGCAACTGGCCATTGCCTGGCTGGGC
>CAYLTY010000418.1:0-4038 GCA_964386705.1 uncultured Planctomycetaceae bacterium | reverse complement strand
ATGCCGGTGCCGGACGACTTCTCACAGAAAGATCGTCGCGTGCTGATCGTCGAAAGCGATCCGCATGTCGCCCGTCAGTTCGAAGGTACGTTGCAGCAGTCTGGTTTCCAGACCAGCGTTGCCTCGGATGGTTTCCATGCCGGCTCACTGCTGGGCACGTTCCGTCCGTCGGTCATGCTGCTCGACCTGAAGATTCCCGGCCTGAGCGCCAAAGACGTCGTGAACTTCGTCCGCAAGGCGGGCGGTTCTGAGCGAGTCAAGGTCGTGCTGGTTGCTCCAGACACGCCCGCGATCGGTGGCGAAGTTGAGAATGTTCGCAGCTCCGGTGCTGACGATGTCCTGCGTCGCCCTTTCTCCAGTGAAGAACTGGTTGCGAAGGTTAATCAACTGCTCGAACCCGTTTACGGCTAATCACTTCGGCCATTATGGCCGCCGGTATTGAGATCTGAATTGCGGGCCAACTTTTCAGCCGGTCCCGAAAATCAGCAAGCCCGACAGCGACAGTGATGAAGATGGCGTTTTGCCAGATTCAACACTGCTCCCGTCGGGCTTTTCGGCTATTGCAAGCCTTGTGTTCTGTTTTGTAAGTGATTGCCAATCAAGCAGATGCGCGAACTCGCTGAAATGCCATCAGCACATCGTAGAGATCGGCTGGGATCTGCAGTTCGTCGTCCGCGAAGTCGGCGAGGAACGCTCGGTTGGTTTTAGCGGCATTGATGATCGGATCCAGAATTTCGCCCAGTGGCACCGCGATCATCTCTGGCTGGTCGGTGTCGTCCTCTGAATAGATGCGAAGTGCTGGGCTCATCGATCGATCCTTCCGTGAGTGCGATTAAGCCGCCGAGCGAACGTCAGCAGCAGATTTGTGTGGAAATAGGATCGGCTGGTAAGCCTTGCGGTCTTGAGGGATTTTTCTGAAGTTTTGAGATGTACTGGTCGAGGGTTTGTCCGCAGGCGATGAGATCAAGACCGGGGGCAGACCGATCAGACGACGTCTACTTAAATCTCGCGCGACCTGAGAGCCTAAGGGCGATTAGTTCCACAAGCTTGCCGCAGGTCAATCGGGGCGACTTTCGCGACGTCTTCACAAAGCTTGGACAAGTATCTGTCTCCTTTGTGATCACCCAGCCATCGGATTTCCAAGTCCAGTAAAAGCAGTAGCCAGCCTGTCCATCCCTCGACATTCCGCTTTGGACATAATGGTGGCAACGCACGCACTTCGCGTCAGAAGACGATGATGTGATTGGAAAGCTGTGATCATCCATAGGATGCCTACGAAGTTCCGACCTTCAGAGATCGTCGTTTCCAGAAGAAATAGACCGGGATGCCAGCGGCGACGATGATCAGGCCGGGCCAGGTGTAGATCGGTTTGACGATCAGCAGATCGAGCATCACGGCGACGCACATCAACACGTAGACGGCTGGCACGACGGGATATCCCCAGGTGCGGTAAGGTCTTTCGACGTCGGGTTTGGTGCGGCGCAGCACGAACAGGCCAGCCACCGTCAGGGCGTAGAACAGCAACGCCGCGAAGATGACGTAGTCGAGCAGTTCGCCGTACGTGCCCGAAAACACGAGCAGCGCGGACCAAACCCCCTGCAGGACGAGTCCGATCGTGGGAACACCGTGAATGCTGAGTTCCCCGCACGACCGAAAAAACAAGCGGTCTTTCGCCATCGCGTAGTACAGGCGGGCTCCCATCAGGATCATGCCGTTCAGGCACCCGAAGGTGGAGATCATGATGGCGATCGCCATTGCGGGGACTCCCAGTGACGGAGAAACCTGCTCCAAAACCGCCGTGGCAACTCGGTCGTCTTTGGCGAAGGCGATTCCGCGTTCGAGCGGTGTGGCCGCGTTGGCGACTCCCTGAATTGGCAAAGCCGCGAGGTAGGCGAAGTTCGCCAGCATGTAGAGTCCGATGACCAGTACCGTGCCGATGACGAGGCTCAGCGGCAGGTTGCGTTTGGGGTTGCGAGTTTCCCCTGCTGTAAATGTGACGTTGTTCCACGCGTCAGCCGAGAACAGCGAGCCGACCATCGCGCCACCAACGACCATCAGTGCGGGCAGCAAGGTTCCGACCGGGGCGACTTTCTGCACGGCTTCAAAACGCGGCGACGAGTACATGCCAGCCCACAGGTTTGACCAGTTCTGAGTCATGATCTCAGGCTGCATTGCAACCGTGAAACCGAGCGAGATCAGCAGCACCAGTCCGACCGTCTTGGCGATGGTGAAGGTATTCTGCACCAGGCGGCCATGATCGACTCCACGCGTGTTGAGCCACGTCAGAAACGCAATGACCGCGACCGCGACCAATTGTCCGGCGGAGATCGTGAATTCCTTCCTCTCAAAGAACGTCAACGGCTCTGACATCCACGGCAGTGTCCCCTGAATGGAGATGTTGAGATCGCTGATCTTCAACAGGATCTGATCTGTTCCCAATTCTGGAATCAGCACCCCGAGGTACTTAGCGAATGCGACGCCAACAGCCGCGATGGATCCCGTTTGAATGACGAGGAACACCGTCCAGCCATACAGAAAACCCCACAGAGGGCTGAAGGATTCGCGGAGATACACATACTGTCCGCCCGCATGCGGCATCATGGCGGCCAGCTCGGCGTAGCTGAGGGCTCCGATGATGGTCATCACTCCAGTGAGGATCCACACCAGCATCAGCCAGCCTGTCGAACCCACATCGCGCGAAATGTCCGCGGACACGATGAAGATGCCCGAACCGATCATCGAGCCCGCGACGAGCATGGTGGCGTCAAACAGTCCCAGCCGTTGCTGAAAACTCGCCGTGGACTGGCTGTCTGCGGGACTTTGATTGCTCATCGCAATTCCTTTACGCGATCTCGGGACGTCTCAGTTGCAGCATTTCAAACATTGGGAATCTGCCAGTTGATCTCGGGCTGGCCGTGAGTATTTAACGCGGCGTTCGCTTGAGAAAACGGTCGGCTCCCAAAGAACTTTCGAGCTGACAAAGGCGACGGGTGAGCACACGCGATGATGGTATGGCGAGTGGTGTCGATCAATGCCGTCTTTTTCTGGGCGTACGCGCCCCACAACAGGAAGACAACGTGCGGTCGATCATTCACCTTGCGAATGATCTCATCCGTGAACTGTTCCCAGCCGCGGCCTTTGTGCGAATTCGCTTCGTGCGCCCGCACCGTCAGCACGGCGTTGAGCATCAAAATCCCCTGATCTGCCCACGGCATCAGATATCCGTTGTTAGGGATCGTGCAGCCGAGATCGGTCTTCAATTCCTTGAAGATGTTTACCAGCGATGGTGGTGGCTTGATGCCCGGCTTCACCGAAAAACACAAACCGTGAGCTTGTCCGTTATCGTGATACGGATCCTGCCCCAGTAGCAATGCGTTGACTTCTTCAAACGGAGTATGGTTCAAAGTGGAGAAGACGTCCTCGTCGAGCGGAAACACTTCGTGCGTCGCCCGCTCCTCGGCCACGAACTCCTCCAGCTTGGCGTAATACGGTTGGTTGACCTCGCCGGCCAGTACCGTCTTCCAGGATGGTGGCAGTGATGGAAGAGAGGACGCCATTGATGACCTATGCACCAACCCCGGGACACCGTCTTGATGAGCTTGAGTAGGCCGAACGCATCCGGCCCACTCAAGCTCGCACCTGCTGTCAGTCTGCTTATTCCTTCAAGGAACCTGACGGGGTTGCTCCATGAGCTGCGAGTTCAGCTCGCAGCTCATGCCCCAGCACGCTGTGCTTGCGTCCGTAGCAGAAGTAGATCACGAGGCCGAGAGCCAGCCAGGCGATCAAGCGATACCAGTTGGCTGCTGGCAAAGAGAACATCAGCATCAGGCATGCCAGGATGCCCAGGACGGGAATAACTGGCACGAACGGACAGCGGAATGGACGCGCCGCGTCTGGGTTCGTCTTTCGCATAATCAAAACCGCTCCGCACACGATGACGAACTCAAACAAAGTCCCAATGTTTGTTAAGTGCAAGAGCGCATCGATCGGCAAGAACCCTGCTAACAGTGACACGAAAGCGCCAATGAGAATTGTGCT
>CAYLTY010000417.1:0-4177 GCA_964386705.1 uncultured Planctomycetaceae bacterium | reverse complement strand
TGAGGGTGACGACGACGCAAACGGCAAGACAAGCGCGTTTCAAACGATTCCCTGTTGGATTCAACGAAATGAGCCAACGGACGGTGGCTCACATCGCTTTCACTTCGCAAGTGCGTTAGTGATCGGACGCGAGCAAGAGAGATGCGTGCGACACAGAACGAAGAGAGATTAACCCCTTGCCAGCGGCGACATCACAGGGTTACGAGGTCGTCATCCGAAGCCAGCGGTTGACGCAGACTCCGCGAAGGTCCGTAGGACTGATGAGGTCGTATTTCGAATGGGAGACCAAGACGCTGGCGAGTCACTCTGGCCCATGTACCAACCGAAGAACATGCTCAATGCGTCGGGCGACTTCGTGTGGCTCGAAATCCCGTATTTCAGTGCCTCGGGAACTATGCAATCCACAGAGGGGATATGCGATCCTTAACTCGAAGCGATCACGCAGCCCTCCGCTCAAACGACGGCACCAGCCCACCCACATAGGACTTGATCTCTACCGACTCCCTCTTGAACTTCCCCACATCAGCTGGTTCTTCACGAACGGGCGGCAAATGCTCTCTCTCCATGTGTGATCGCCGCGCGTTGTAGTAGTCCATAAACGAGGTCACGAGTTAGTGGTGACCAGCTCTTTTAGGCGCTCACCACCACGCCAAGTTCACGATTAAGGAGTGTCGGTGGGTCTCGAGCCCAAGGTATGGACTGAAGACAAGGTGGGATTCAGTAGGCATCAGATATTTCTTGCCCCGCCCGAGAGCCGACCAAAGTACCCGGATTCGGCCCCTTGCCGACTGCCAGGAAGCCCCCAAACGCTGGGCACAGCCGGACTCGTCCGCCGCTGATAGCGCGACCGGAAAAATCTTCTTCAGCTCCGCGCAGATTCCGCCCATCCGGGCGGTCCCTTGACGGGCCGTGAACACGTTGATCGCGAGTTCGAAGAGGGCGCCTTTCGGGGAGACCGTTGGTCGCGCCGGTACGCGTTACCGTGAATGTGAACGCTGTGGTACCGGAATGACCTTCAGCCTTGGTTGCGTCAGTGGCCGCAATGGCCAAGGACGCATTGTCGTCGTTCTGGATCAAACCGCTCGCCGTCGATGCCCCTAACACCACGGAGAGGTCCAAAAACGCTCTCAAGACGCCCTTCACCACTCGCTAAACTGCACCACTGGAAGGATTTGGAACACTGCTGCTGACACATTGGAAATATTGCTGTCACAAGCAACGCTCCGACCTGTCCAAGTTGAAAAGCTTCCCTACCTTCTGAGGTCACTGATGCAGAATCCGTTCAGCGAAACCGAAGCCCAGCCTGGCGATCCCTGTGACGAAGAGCTTGTTGCTTCAGCGAACAGCGGGGACCGAGACTCCCTGGAGCGTCTGATTCGTCGGCATCAAGCGTGGGTTTACAACCTCGTGGTCCGCATGGTGTGGAGAACCAACAGGGCGGAAGACATCACTCAGGAAGTGCTCGTCAAAATCATCACCAAGCTGAGCACGTTCGAGGGGCGTAGCCGATTTCGCACTTGGGCTTATCGAATCGCTGCCAACCACGTGCTAAACGTCGGCAAATCACAGATGGAGCAGCAAGGCATCACGTTCACCGATCTCGGCCAAGAAATGGACGGGATGCCGGACTCCGATCTGCCTGATCGGAGCACGATTCCCGTCGATCTTCCACTACTGGTTGAGGAAGCGAAAGTCGGCTGCACGACTGCCATGCTGATGTGTCTGGATCGTCGCCAACGGCTGGCCTTCATACTCGGCGAAATGTTCGGGGCCAGCGACGACGTAGGAGCGGAAATCATGGAGGTTACACCCGACAACTTCCGCCAGATTCTTTCTCGGTCCCGCCGTGATCTTTACAGCTTCATGAATGACAAGTGTGGTCTCGTAAACGCTAACAATCCTTGCCGGTGTGCGAAGAAAACGAAGGCGTTTATCGAGCGGGGGTATCTCGACCCGCAGCGATTGCAGTTCACGAGCGAACGGGCCACAGCTATTCGACAGATTGCCCCAAGCCGTCTCGCCGACTTGCAAGGGCTCGTGGAGCGTCAGCACGCCGAGGTCTTCCGAGACCATTCGTGGCTGCCGGTGCGGGATCAGGTGGCGGTCCTTCGCCGGATTCTCAATGCCGAAGCGTCTCATCCCTTGATTGACGGCACGTAGAGGGAGAGGCATTCCTGAAATATTTCTTAGCGGCTGTCACAACCTTCGTTCGGTTCTGTCTAAGGGAGTGCGGGTTCTAAAACTCTCAATACAGAAGGAATGACAATGAACACACAAGTCGCTGATCAATGCTCGAAGGAGTCGCTCGAAGCAAGCCTGCCATTTCCCGAAGTGGTGAGCAGGCTGGTTGATGCGGGCGTCGAGCATTATGTCGCTGATCTAATTCAGAAGACTAAGACGCATTATGGAGTTAACGGTTATGTCCACTCGGTCCTGATGGGCTTCGAGGGGCCGCAGTCAATCCCGGATGAGTTTGACGCTGACGCAGTTCGTGGAGCGATCGGAGCAAGTCAGCGAGGGGAGATCAGCTACCCGCAATTCTTATGGCGGATCATGGACGCTGGCACGTGGAGCTACCATGTATTTCTCCGAGGTAGATGTGCGGTCTATCTTGGGCGGGCTGGAGAGTTCCACGTCGAGCGTTTCCCTGGATCGTAGGCAGACGCCATGACAAGCTGAAGCGGTGCTCTCGTGGTGCTGGCGTTCTTCTGGTACCACGAGCAGGAAGTCACTTGAGTGAACCCCATTGGCCGACAATCTGTCGGAGTACGATGCCGCAAGAAGGGAGTGACCCACGCCGATGCAGAAGCAGACCGAAATCGTCTCTAACCTTGCTCGCCAGCTCTTCGAAGCGAGTCGATCGAAATCATGGTTTGGTCAAGCAGCGAGACACGCAACAATTCAGGGGTTGTTAGATCAGCTTGGCTCGATTGGCGACGTGTCTGGGCTATCGGTCGCAGCTCATTTTCTTCCAGATTCAGCCGAGGGAATTCGAGAATCAGCTCGGAATGCCGTCGCCAAACTCATGGCCTCAATGTCGCCCTATGAACTGATTCATTCGAGCGGCTACTTCACGTGGTCCTACTACTGGGAAGTCAGTCCATCCTGGCACAACATCACTCCGTCCTGTGCAAAAATGAAATCGGACGATATGGGGCGAGTGCGGTACTGGAAGCGAACCGCTTCTGGAGTGCAGACCGGAATCAGGGAATTGAGTATTAGAGCTTGAGCTGGGTCGGTAGTGCGCATGAATGAAACGGTTTCGCGGTGCGTTGGCGGGATTCATGCCGCCTTCCGCTCGTAGTGCTTCAGCAGCCCGCCCAGCCGCTGCTGGCACTTGATGTCACTGATCGGCACGACGTCCGGCGGCGCGGACGCCTTACGCCCCTTGGGCTTCTTCTTCGGCGGTTCCGAAGAGGCCCGCATGAGCGGGGCGTTCTCCTTAGCCTGGTGCGGCCGCTCTTCGTGGTAGTGGGCGACCATCTCCGAAACCAGGTGGTTCATGTGCTTCTCGCCGAACACCACGAAGTAATCGAGGCACTCCTGCTGCAGCGTCTGGATGAATCGCTCCACGAACGCAACCATGTTCGGTGAACAGTGGGCTGTCTTCTGGACCTTCACTTGCCCGGCCTTCAGCACGTCATCGAACGACGCCGTGAATTTCGTGTCCCGGTCGTGCATCACGAGCGCCGTCTCGAGGCCGGTCTCTTTCGTATGCTCCAGAAACGCTTCAGCCTGTTGCTTCACCCACGCTTCGTTAGGGTGATACGTGGCCGGCGCGATGAACACCCGCCGCGTATCCACATGCAGAAAGATCAGCAGATACAGATCGCGCAGCCCTTTGAGCGTCATCACCTTCTTCGAGTAGAAGTCGCATTGCCACAGCGTCGCGGCATGAATCTTCAGGAACTCGTCCCAGGTGCCTGCCCCACGCTTCGGCCCCGGATCCAGTCCGTTCTCCTTCAGGATGTTCTTCACAGTGTTCCGCGACACCGCCTTGATCCCGAGCTTGCGGAGTTCGCCCAGGATGCGGGTGTAGCCCCAGTCATTCTCACGGGCCAGCTTGAGGATCAACTCGCGGATCTGCTCCTGCGTCCGCGGGCGGCCCTTCTTCACGGGCTTCTTCTTGGCCTTCTGCTGCGAGTCACGAATCCAGCGCCGCAGGGTGTCGGGATGC
>CAYLTY010000416.1:0-4241 GCA_964386705.1 uncultured Planctomycetaceae bacterium | reverse complement strand
CAGCACTTACGCAAAATCAGCCGTCTCGTTTGCATTAGTCTGTGAGATTTCCGGGGTAGGACGGCTAAGCCTGCGGCTTCTGGACGCCGAACTGGGCAGGGGTCGCGAGTTCGTGGCGGAGCTTGCGGCAGGTTTCTGCCAACTGCGCGAGGCGTGTCGTCTGCTGGTCGATTTGACGCAGTTCAGCGTCAAGCTGCGGGAACAGGCCGGTTCCCAGTCGCTCGTGAGTGAGATCAGCAGCGAGGTTGTTGATCTCAGTTCGCAGGCCGCGGCGCAGGCGGTGGCAGAACGCAATAATCAACAATACTGACCACAACCCAAAGAAGATCGCAGCGTTGATATAAAAATCGGTCGTCAGCAAACGCGACGGATCATTCAGCGAGTCGTAGAAGAACGCGCGGCCTCCGCGATACAGCACATAGATGACAAACGACAGTAATAAGAACTCATACCAGCAGCGTGCAATAATCCCGGAATTGCGCCGTGCCAGGCGTTCGATCACGGAATCGATGCGCTCGCGGGCCTGCTTGAGGAAGTCGAACTCAATACGGGCAGTCTCCGTGCGTACGGCGTTGATCCCGGATTCATCGAGCAGACCAGCGTCGAGTTCCGCGTCATGCAAATGTCCGCTCAGGATGACGCGTGCTTCGTGCACCAGCGATTCGTTCAATCCCAGCGCGACGACATCATCAAACCGTTGCTCGGCTTCGCGTTCCTTTTGACGGTCTGACCACCACTTCGAACCGTGCATCGCTCCGATGAGAACCAGTTGTGCTGTAGTCCGGGCACGAGCCAGGCTCGCAGACGTCAACAACGTGCCCAGCCCGTTGTAGAGGCGTAAGATGGATGAGAACGGGCTGACGCCCCACAGCGCCGTTACCGTTGATAACAGCCGCTGCTCCCACAGGTGCCGATTGGCCTCAAGCTGCGTCTTCAGGGTGTCGCTCATTGATGCCGCGAGGCGCTGTCGATGCTCAACCAGTCCCGCTTCCAATCGCTGCAGGGCAGGGCGGGCCGCATCGCAGAATTGCTGGCTGCGCTTCAACGCCGCGTCAACCAGATCCAGCAAGTTCGCGCGCCGGATCTGCAAGCGTTGCGCGGCGGCCAGTCGCGACGTTAGAAGATCCTGCAGCCGCCCGAAGTCGCCGGTCGGACGTTGATTGGCCTGCTGTTCCTGCAACGCCCGAACGGAGTCAACAAAGAACATCTCGGGCACATCAAAGCGACCGGCCAGTTGAGCCCGCCAATCGTCGCGAATATCCACATCCTGATCCGCGTGAGTCTGCACGAAGAGCAATCGACAACCCGTCGCGGCCACATCCAGTTCTTCGACGACCCGAGCCGAGCGATACTTTTGCTGGGTCGAGGTATAGATCAGCACATCGCAATACGGCAGCAGTTTCCGCAGCGTCTCCAGGTTCGTTCCGGCGGCAGCCACTTCGTTCGTGTCCGGGTCGGGACAGTCGATAATGACAGCATCCCTCAACGCCGGTGAATTTACGGTGACGTGCTCGAAGTCGGAGAGCGGTAGCCCCAATGCTGCGAGTTCCGCTTGAGGATGCGTCAGCAGAATAGGTTTGCGTGTCGTCGGTCGCTCACGTCCGGATCGAGTGCACTCCTCACCCACCAGCGCGTTGACCAACGCACTTTTGCCAGTGCCGGTGCCACCGAACGTCGCAACGACGAGCGGTGCTTCAAGGCGAATTCGCAAGGAGTCCAGACGCGGCAACAGTCGCCGCAACAAAGACCAGCCGCGATGCAGCGGCTCCCAGGCAGACTCGCCCTCGGTCCACTGCCGCAACCGCCGCAACAGCTCATCGGCCTGCGCGAACAGCTCAAGTTCCTGCAGTTCCGGCTCAGTCATGGGGAAGTCCGAAGTCTTAAGTCCCAGGTTCCACTTCGCGGATTGCAGGTTCTGATCGGAGTGCCACCGTAGGCCGGACAATCTTGTCCGGCTGTCGGACAGGATTGTCCGACCTACAACCTAGCAGCAGTGACTGCCACTGCCACACGTAGCCGGTTGCTCGCCCGCCATTGGCAGTTCGGCCGGCGGCGCGCAATGCTCAGCATCATCAAAGCCCCGTTTCACGATCGTGAAGCCGAGGTCTTCAATCATGCGGTAGTCCTCTTCCGGCGTTTGGCCCTTGGTCGTGAGATAGTCACTGACGAACAGCGAGTTCGCCGGGTACATGCTCATCGCCTGCATCGACCGCAGATTCACTTCGCGACCACCAGCAACGCGGATTTCCGTCTTCGGATTAGCCAGACGGAACAAGCACAGCACTTTCAGGCAGAAACGCGGATTCAACTCATGCACGGCTTCGAGTTGCGTGCCCTCGATTGAATTGAGGAAGTTCACCGGCAGCGACTCCACGTTGAGTTCACGCAACTGCAGCGCGGTCTCGACGAGATCCTGATGAGTCTCTCCCATGCCAGCGATGACGCCCGAGCACAGCTCCATACCGGCATTCCGAACCGTGCGCAGGGTATCCAGGCGATCCTCGTAAGTGTGGGTCGAGCAAATCTGTTCGTAGTAGCGGCGGCTGGTGTTGAGGTTGTGATTGATGCGATCGACACCGGCGTCGGCCAGCGTCTGCGCTTGCTCGGGCTTCAGCAGACCGAGGCAGCAGCAGATGTGCAGACCATATGTGTCCTTGATCTTCCGCACGATCTGCGAGATGCGATCGACTTCGCCGTTGGTCGGTCCGCGACCGCTGGTCACGATGCAATACGTCCGAGCCTTGCTGTCGTAGGCAGCTTTGGCGCCGTCCATCAGCTTCTTTTCGTTGAGCAGCGAATACTTCGGAATCTCGGCGGTCGAATTGATGTTTTGAGAGCAATAGCCACAGTCTTCCGGGCACAGGCCGCTCTTGGCGTTCTTCAGCATGTAGAGCTGAACTTCGTTACCAAAATGCTCGCGGCGAACTCGATACGCGGCATCCAGCAAAGCCAGCAGTTCGGTGTCGCTGGAGTTCAGAATGGCGTGACCTTCATCGGCGGTCACGATGTGCCCGGCCAGAACACGGTCGGCCAGATCATTCCAATCGAAACTCAGGCGGTTCGCTGTCGAAGCTGTGGCTGTGGTCATGCTGTGAGAATCTCGGTCTACGCGAAGAAGAAGTGAGTTCAGAATCCAACTTCAGGGCTCAGAGTCTAACTGGTCAGGTCTGACTGCAAAGTCTGACCTGAAAACTCAACGCCAACATCCCGAAACTCCGCCACTGAAGTGAGATCAGACAATCACATTCGAACGAATTTCGACCACGCGCGGCTGTTGGCAAGCGACTCCGTACTGCGGTTACAGTGAGGGCTTAAGCCAGACCAGACGCATGGAAAACACATGAACTCGTTTCAAGAACTGGCGACATCGCGTCGCAACTGGATCGAAGAAGTCCTGATCCCGTGGTGCCGATCCGCCAACAGCGCGAGTCTGCTGCAAGCGGAACTGGACTGGGTGAACCTCGCGGGCGGAGTCGATCCGAAGGCCACTCTGTGGGTCTGGGCCTGGAGCCGCTATTCCGTGCTAGCTCACGACGGCCTGCCGGGCCTCAACGAAACGAACGAAGTCCGCGTCACTACGCTTTCCGGAGAAATCGTCGTCGGCTACCCGGATAATTCCGCGACGCACGGCAGCCGACTGGTCCTGCTGACCCGGCTGGCCAACGGCAACTTCGCCCACTACGAGCCGATCAGCATCGACAACATCCGCAGTGTGGAACTCGCCGACCCCTCGTCCGCGGTTTCGCATGTCCCGCTGCCAGACCGGCCGCTCACCATGATGCCGCAGTTCGCGGACGAGCAGACGCGAATCTAGCCAGGCGCGGGATCGAGGCAGATCGAGCAGGGAAGGGCTGAAGTCGCGATCGGAGCTAGCTCCCTGTCGTTTCGACGCGATCAAAAAAAGAAAGCGGCCCCGATCGTGAGATCGAGGCCGCTTGTTACTTACTTAGTTCGAAGCACGTTGCTTCGAGGTTTGCAGACTAGTCCAGCAGGCCGAAGAGGCCAGCCAGCTTGCTGCTCTTGCGGGGCGTGCCAGCACTGTTCTTGGCTGGTTCCGCTGGAGGAGCGGCCGGAACGGCTTCCTTCATCGGTTCAGCAGGAACAGGAGCAGCCATTGGGGCGAGGCCAGGAGCGGCACACGCTGGGCTGCAAGCTGGTCCGCAAGCACGAGGACCACAAGCTGGTCCGCATGTTGGGCCGCACTTCGGAGCGCACTTGGACTTGCAGCAGTCGACAACGTC
>CAYLTY010000415.1:0-4274 GCA_964386705.1 uncultured Planctomycetaceae bacterium | reverse complement strand
TCTCATGTTGCTTGCGGCGATTTCTTGTGAGTCAGTGCTTTCGAGTGTTTGGTCCCGAAACTGACTCACCGGTGATCGCCGCGAGAGAAGACTAGGACGACATTCAGACCTGAAGTCCCCAACCTGTCTCATGTGGCGGCAAATGGCGCGACAGGTCGTGCGCTCTGGGAGACCATGTCACCTTGTGTCCGAAGGTGGTTTCCGGAATGCAACAAGGCGGAATTTCTCGCGAGACCCTCAGTGCCAATGGGGTTGCGTTACGGTCAAGCGCCTTTCCCGGGAACTGCGACAGCCAGCAATCTCAGGCCCAATGCGTGAACGCTCAGTCCAATTGGCCGAAGAACCACTGCTCGCTGATGGAGTCAGCATCAGGCGGCGCAGAGAACATCGAGGCGCTCGGTTCGTGTGTGATTGAGAGTAGAGGCTGACGTGACTGCATGACGGTTGAGATTAGACCGCATGGGACACGATGTAGGGTGGGACCAGCATTCGACGCCGTCGTCTGGTGGGCCGGCGCGATCGAGCCCTGTTGCTCACGGGGACAGACTATCGAAGCCAGCCCAAGTCGAATGCGCCGGCCCACCGCCAGTTACGATCGCTTGTCCCACCCTACAGCGTGATCAGCACCTTGCCGCCGCGGCCGGGTTGTTGGGCGGTGGCAATGGCAGACCGAACCTGATCCAGCGTAAAGCGCTGGCCGATATCGCTGGCCAGTACGCCCTCCTGAATGAGTTTCGTAATGGTGCGGACGAGCTTCAGCTTGGCGGGCAGCTTCAGCGATTCCATGTAATGACCGAGCCAGAAACCCGCGATCGATCCTCCCGGCGTCATCAAATCGCGCGGTGAGAAGTTCAAGGGCTCACCGGACAGCGTGCCGTAGACCAGCATCTGTCCGCGCTGGCCGAGACAACGCACGACCGCTGAACCCGTCGCACCGCCGACGCATTCGATCGCACAGGGGACTCCCGCGTTGTTCGTGAGCTGCTGCACTTGGGCGAGGAAGTCCGCTTCCTTGTCGTGCGATGGATCGAACGCGATGACAGCATCAGCTCCGAGCTGCTTCAGTTCCGCCACCTGATCCTGTCGACGCACGACGTTGAGAGTTTTGAAACCGAACTTGCGACCGAGGCGGATCACCATGCGTCCCAGCGTTGAACCCGCCGCCGTCTGCAACAACCACTCGCCCTGCGGGACGTTCAGGATACGGCGCGTCATGATGAAGGCGGTCGCCGGATTCACGAAGAACGTCGCCGCCTGATCGACATTCAGGCCACTGCTCAGCGGAATGACCTGCTTCGAATTGACGACACAGTAATCAGCCCAGTTGCCGCCGCGTTTGTTGAGCACGGCTACTCGCTTGCCGGTCATGAAACGGCCCAGCAGTCCGCCGCCGGAAGCTTCCACCACGCCGACGCCCTCAAAGCCCGCACCGGCCGGAAACTTCGGCACCAGCGTGTACTGGCCCTGCACATAGAGCACGTCGGACGGGTTGACCGGACTGGCCAGCATCTTCACGAGCACTTGGCCGGCACGCGGTTCCGGTCGCTCAACCTCACGTACCTGCAACACGGTTTGTGGGTCTCCGCACTGGTCGAATTGCACAGCTCGCATAATCACTCGATAAAAAGAAGGAGACAAACACAAATTCGCAAGGCAAACTATGGGGGGCGTCAAAAAATCACCCGCGGACGCGATTCATAGCACACATCACCATTGTCAGCCGATGCAACAGCCCTGATAAGATAGCGCTTCCGGCAGCCCTGCCACGTTCGCCGTCACCACTCTGGGAGGAACGTCTCCACAATGACCGCTAGCGGCACCTCTACCACCGCTGATTTTCTGGGCCATCTGCGGCAGAGCAAGTTGCTTACCGCTGATCAGATCGACGTGGCATTGACCGGTTTGGGCTTTAGCGACGACACGGAAGTCCACACGCTGGCGAAGGGTCTCGTCAAAGGCGGACACATCACGAGGCTGCAGGCCAGCCGGTTGCTGGAAGGTCGGCATCGCGGC
This sequence comes from uncultured Planctomycetaceae bacterium, assembly GCA_964386705.1. Taxonomy (GTDB): domain Bacteria; phylum Planctomycetota; class Planctomycetia; order Planctomycetales; family Planctomycetaceae; genus AM-0621. The sequence continues at coordinate 2,261 of CAYLTY010000415.1, read as the reverse complement.
TTTTTCATCGACCACTACCGCATTGATGAGATCCTGGGGTCGGGCGGTATGGGCTGGGTCTACATCGCCAAAGACCTCAACACCGGCGAGGACGTGGCGATCAAGATGCTGTGCGAGCAGTCTGAAACCGACGCCGGTTTGCTGGCACGCTTTCGGCTCGAAGCTGAAGCCGGGAAGCGATTGTCGCATCATGCGATTATCCGCACGCGTGCGATCGGCCAGACGGCCGGCCTGTACGGCGATGTGCACTACATGGTGATGGACCTGTTCAAGGGAGTCGGAGTGGATGAGTTCGTCGCGATGGGCGGACCGATCCAGTGGCCGATGGCCTGTCACATTACGCGCCATGTCGCCGCCGGGTTGCATCACGCGCATCGACAAGGTTTGGTCCATCGTGACATCAAGCCGGCGAACATTCTCGTCGATGAACAAGCCAACGCCCGCATTCTGGACTTCGGTCTGTCAGTGGCTTCGCAGGCCAGCGGCGGCGACGAGTTTTCCCTGGCCATGATCTTCGGTCAGGACTGTCTGGGCACGGCGGACTACATCGCTCCCGAACAGGCGGAAGACAGCTTTCAGGTGGATCGTCGCGCGGACATTTACAGCCTGGGCGCGTCGATGTACTTCATGCTGTGCGGGCACGTGATGTTCCCGGAATGCAAGACGCGAGCCGAGAAGATTGACGCCCAGCTGCGCAAGCCGCCGCGCATGATTCGCGATCTGGTGCCGAACGTGCCGGACTCGGTGGCTGCTATTCTGCACAAGATGCTGGCCAAGGACCGCGAAGATCGTTTCATGACGGCGAAGGATGTTTCGCAGGCGCTCGCTGAGCACGCGCATCCAAAACGCGTGCTGTTCGACTTCCGGTCGGTGCTGGATCGTCGCTTCCTGATTGCTCAACAGCGCCAGAAAATGCTCGACGAACGCGCCCGTCGCGTTTCTAACTCGACGAGCCTGTCAACATGCTCGCTCGATTCCACGGCTACCCGGCTGGTCCGCACACCTCGGCCGGATAACCCGCACTCGTAAGAGTTGTCGCGTTCAATCCACGGACTGAATCAACCCGCGCGGCGGAGTGTCTGAGGCGCCCACTGATGCGCATTGATGGACTGCAGGACCTGGTCGGCAACCTTCAGAGCTGCTAACGCCGCATGGCCATCACAATTGGGTTTTGAACCGCTTTGCACGCAGTGAGTGAACTCAGAGAGCTCCGCTGTCAGCGCGTCTTCTTGCGCGACTTCCAGTTGCTTCACTTGCACGAACTTGCCGAAAACATCTTGCTTGAGACGCTCGACGTCCGCACCAGGCCGCGAAGCCTGTTCGACAGGACTAGGTCCGAAGAGCAAGGCTTCGCTGGGTGAGTAATTGGTAACGGAGCGTGCCTGGAAGTCGATCGCGACGCAGCCGATCGGCGACCAAACATGCATCATGCGACTCGACGTCGGATTCAGCCGGCTGGCAGTGAGGTCGGCGATGCAGCCACTCTCAAAGTAAAGCCGCGCAGTGGCAATGTCCTCGCCAGCACCCATCATGCCGATGCCGAATGATTCGACGCGCGTGACTGGAGACTTCACCAGATCGAGCACCAGGTCGATGTCATGAATCATGACGTCGTGCACCACGCTGATATCCGTCGAACGAAACGGGAACGGACTGACGCGTTCGGCTCGGATGTAGCGAGGCTGACCGTAGACGCGTCGTGCAGCTTTCATCGCGGGATTGAATCGCTCGACATGACCAACCTGCAGAATCGTGTTCTGAGCATCGGCGAGCGCGACCAGTTGCTCGGCGTCGGTCACGTTTCCAGCTAACGGCTTCTCGACGAGCACAGGAATGCCACGCTGCAGGAACTCGCGCGCAACCGGCAAATGCAACGACGTCGGCACGACGATGCTGGCGGCATCGACGGAATCAATCGCCGTCTGAAAGTCTGGAATCCATTGCGAACCGTGAGCTTCCGCAACACCGCGACCGATCGATTCACGCGGATCTGCGACAGCAACGAGTTCTACACCGGGCAGGTTGGAAAGAATACGTGCGTGATGACGGCCGAGTGCTCCCGCGCCGACAACCATAACTTTGAGTTTGCTCATGCTGCGTGCCGTAGCTCTTCAGTAGGTGTGTAGTGGAATGCTGGTGTGCCACGAATCTGCTCGCGGCCGCGGCCGCTGGAGCCCTTCTGCTGATACTCGATGGAGTTCAATAACGTTGCCAGTTCCAGCGGGATAATGCCGTCCAGCTCGGTGCTGAATGACTCACGA
>CAYLTY010000414.1:0-4293 GCA_964386705.1 uncultured Planctomycetaceae bacterium | reverse complement strand
AGATCTGATAACTGGCAAATCAGGATGCGTCAACGCATCGGCATGCGGCTACGGAACGGAAATCGCTTTCCACCTTTCACGACGCCGATCCTGAAAGCACGACATCACGAGCAGTCAGGAGCTGCATCATCTGATGCAGACGCTTCAGCAAGCGCTCGGTCTTTGGTTCGCGCCCTGATGTGCGATCTCAAACCGATGCGAAGCCTGCGTCACCAATAGTGTCTGATGAGTAACGTCGTTTGTAGAGGAGCAGAAATGCCCATTCCGAAGCGGAGAGTTCGCGGGTTTACGTTGATCGAATTGCTGGTCGTGATTGCCATTATCGCTGTTCTGGTGGCTCTACTGTTGCCCGCTGTGCAGCAGGCTCGAGAAGCAGCGCGTCGAGCTCAGTGCAAGAACAACCTGAAGCAACTGGGGCTCGCAGTGCACGACTATCACGGCACTCACAGCACGTGGCCGATGGGTTCGTTTGCCCCGTGGAACACAACGCCCAACTGGCGTGCTCACATTCTCCCGTATATCGATCAAGGTCCTCTGTACGACACTTTGAACTTTAACGGCGTGTCATGGGCCGGAAATCTTGCTGCTGGAGCCAGTGTGAACGTCGACAAGCTGGCTGGCCTGATTATCCCGGTCTATGTGTGCCCTTCCAGTCCATTGGATCCCGTTGCAGATCTGACGAACAACTCCCGCAAGATTCAGACTCCGATGTATGTCGGCATTGCTGGAGCCACGCCTGATCCGTCAGCAGCAGTGGTCGGTTCGAACAGTAACTACGGTGGATTCTATGCCAATAACGGTGTACTGATTCACAATCAGATCACTCGCGAACGCGACATCACCGATGGCACCTCTAATACCATTATCATCGCGGAACAGTCCGGGAAAATTGGTAACAACGACATCCGCAGCGGCTACTACGGTGGCTACACCGGCACGACCTTCGGTGGCTCTGTTTCAGCGGCGAACCCGAATGGTGCGGACTCCTGGAGTTCCGGCGTGACGACCGTGCGGTATGCGATTAACTCCCCGACGACTGCTGGCGGCTCTGATAATCCGTGGGACGCGAACACGGTCATCAATTCCTACCACATTGGCGGAATTCACATTCTGCTGAGTGATGGTTCGACTCGGTTCCTGTCGGATCAGACGAACTTCACCACGGTCCTGCAGTTGTGCTCACGTAACGATGCTGTCCCACTGAACGACTACTAGCCAAGAACTCCTCGAACGCTTCGAAGCGACGCTCTTACGTTTGATCTCAAGTCGCTCGACCTGCCTGCAACCCACCCTCACGTAATCACACCTCAATTTCTGGACGCATGATGAAGCAAGTGCGAAACACACTCTGGGTCGCAGCCACCGTGGCTGTGGCAATGACTGGCATCGGATGCGGAGGAAGTTCCGGCGGACGACCGGCCCCCTCGGCCTCGGTAGAAGGCACTTTGACCTTCAATGGTGCCGCCGTTACCAAGGGAATAGTCAACTTCTATCAGCGGGAAACAGGCTTCGCGGCCAGTTCCGTAGTGGAGTCCGGCGCCTTCAAACTGTCCGACAAACTTCCGGAAGGTAACTTCCAGGTTTACGTGACTGCCCCGACGATCACACAGGCGCCTGAGCCCGGCAAGATCCCTCCACCGCTTGAAGACCCGAAAGACATTCCCCAGAAGTATCGAGTGGCCGAGACAAGCCCGCTGACAGCCGAACTCAAGTCCGGAACGAACTCGTTGAAGTTGGAACTGGCGCCGTAAATGCCGTTCGCTCGTTGACATCAACTTGAATCTGATCGTGCCTCGTCAGTTCCAAGCTCTTTGGAGTTTGGCGGCGAGGCACGCTCTCGTATGGGATTCCCGGTACCCCTGCAAAACGCCCTGCGAGTGCTCCGGAACAAAAGCGTCGCTCATGCACCGCGTACTCTGGATTGGTAATTCATACCGCAGCGGCAGAGTTCTGCGGGGTTGGATGATCGCCGCTGCTGTCGTCGTCGTGCTGACGACCGGATTCGCGGTCCTCAAACTGTCAGGCCCAACTTCGGAGCAATTGCTGGCTCAAGGCGTAGTTGCATTCTCTGAGAAGCAGTTCGATCGCGCACTCGCATGCGCACGTGCCGCTGTCGCACAGAAGCCGACACTTATTGAAGCTCATCGACTCGGTGCCGAAGCTGCGGCCGCTCTCAATCAGTTCGATGCCTGCATCCAATCGCTGCGTCAAATTGTCGAGCACGGCAATCAGACTCAAGCTGCGGAAGCCGCATGGAAAGCCGCAGACATTCTGCTGATGAAGCTGCACCGGCCGTCTGAAGCAGAGCCCCTCTTCAAGATCGCAGTCAGTGGTGACGCTGTCCCCGTCGGAGCACGGCGCGAGTATGCCTCACTCTTAGGCATGTGCGGGCGAACGTCGGAAGCGAACGCCCTGCGTATTGCGTGTCTGAAAGCGGGCGACATTCACGATGTGGATCTCTTGCTACTCGGCCTGGGTGATACGGCCAGTGAGAACGTTGAGGTTCTGCAGGCGGTCGCAAAGACAACACCCGACGACCCATTGGTCAAGCTCGGTCTTGCGCGAGCTGCGTTTCAAGCTCACGATCTGACGAAAACGGAAAATCTGCTCCGCGAAGTCCTGCGAGACCGTGTGGATCTGGTGGAGGTTCACGCGCTGCAGGGGCTCGTGTTGGTTGCGACGAATCAGAAATCCGCTTGGACCAGGTGGCAGAGTCAACTCCCGGCCGCGGCAGACGAATCAGCGGCGATCTGGTTCGCGCGCGGCGAGATGGCCGAACAACTCGGTCAGACCGCAGCAGCCTGCCGGTGCTTTTGGGAAGCAACCCGACGCGATGCAGCTCATCAGCGATCCCACTATCGGCTCGGCCAGTTGCTGGGCGGAGTTGACCGTGCCGACGCTGCGAAAGATTTCGCACAGCGCGGCGCAGATCTGCAGCAACTCGTACTGGCCGTCAAGGCATACAGCCTCGATTACAACCTCAGCGCCGCCGGTCGCATCATTCCCCTCTGCTTAAGTTGCGGGCTGCAGTGGGAGGCTCAAGGCTGGGCAGCACTCGCGCGATCCAAAAACATCAAGATCGCGGCTGTTGCGCCAGACACCTCATCACCGCGTGTCGCGACGACTCACGACCTCGCGCGGCGTTGGAAGCTGGATGACCTGCCGCTGCCGGTTTGGCCAAACACTTCGCAGCCGCTGCCCTCCCCTACTGAAGCCATCGCATCGAATGACGAGCAGACGATTCATTTCGAAGATCAAGCTGAGCTAGCGGGGCTCAACTTCCGCTTCGTCAGCGGCGACGATCCCGAGAAGCCGGGCATGCGCACGTTCGAGTTCACTGGCGGAGGCGTCGGTGTGATCGACTTCGACATGGACGGCTGGCCGGACTTATATCTGACGCAGGGCGGCGAATGGCCGCTGGATACTGCCGACCGCGCGCCGCTGGATCGACTTTTTCGCAATGATGGCCAAGGCCACTTTCGTGATGTCACCGCAACTGCTGCTCTGGTTGAAGACCGCTACAGCCAGGGGCTCACGGTGGGCGACATCAATCAGGACGGTTTCCCTGATGTGTATGTTGCGAACCTCAGGCTCGACCGCGTGTTTCTCAATCAAGGTGATGGCACCTTTGAGGACATCACCGACTCTGCTGGCCTACGCGATGACGATTGGTCGACGAGTTGTGTGCTGGCGGATTTCAACGGCGACGCCTTGCCCGACTGCTTCGTCGTCAACTACCTGGAAGGACCGGATCTGGCGACGAAGGTTTGCAAGAACGGTGACGGTCGAATTCGTGCCTGCACGCCGCACGAATTCGCAGCCGCGCCGGATCGACTGCTACTCAACACCGGCGATGGCCGTTTCACCGACATCACTCAATCGACCGATATCAAGGACTCCAACGGCAAGGGACTTGGTGTTGTCGCACTGGATGTGGATGGGTCGGGGCGTTTGAGCATCTTTGTGGCCAATGACACAACCGGGAATTCGTTGTGGACTCCCGAACCAACATCGGCGGATGGCATGCCCAAGTTTGTTGATCGAGCCTTGCTGGCTGGTGTCGCCCTGGATCGCGATGGGCGCTCACAAGCATGCATGGGAGTCGGTGCCGATGACGTTGACGGAGATGGGCAGATCGACATCTTCGTCACCAACTACTACGACGAGTCCAACACATTCTTCCGTCAGATGACTGCCGGTCTGTTTGAAGACGCAACGCTCGACACTCGCCTGCGTGAGCCAAGTCTGAAGCAGCTCGGCTTTGGGACTCAGTTCCTGGATGCCGATCTCGAC
>CAYLTY010000413.1:0-4299 GCA_964386705.1 uncultured Planctomycetaceae bacterium | reverse complement strand
GGCGGTCACTCACGGCATGACGCCGTTGCTGATCGTGGCGGGAGCGGGAACCGGCAAGACGACGACGCTGACTCATCGAGTTGCCTGGCTCATCCATCAAGGCATCGATCCGCGGCGCATTTTGCTGCTGACCTTCACCCGGCGGGCCGCCGCTGAAATGCTCGGCCGAGTGGGTGCTTGCCTGCGGCAGATGGAGACCAATACGGCTCGCGGTGTTGCGAAGGCTCAACAGTCGGCGATTTGGGGAGGAACCTTTCACGCGGTTGCCGTGCAGTTACTGCGGCACCATGGAAGGCTGATCGGACTGGAACCGGACTTCAGCGTCATCGACCGCGCGGACTCGGAAGACTTGCTCAATGTCGTGCGGCAAGAGCAACTAAAGCCGGCCGAAGGCAAGCGGATGCCGCTGAAGGAGACGTGTCTTTCGATTTACAGCCGCTGCGTCAACTCACGCGATCCGCTGAAGCAGGTGCTGGCCGATCTGTTTCCGTGGTGCGTTGAGTTCGAAGACGAATTGAAAGGCATCTTTCGCGGATACGTCGAACGTAAGGAACAACAGCACGTGCTGGACTACGACGACTTGCTGTTGTTCTGGAACGCGCTCGTCGGCACAGAAGCCGGCGGCGCCGCGGTTCGCAAGCAGTTCGACTGCGTGCTAGTCGATGAGTACCAGGACACGAACGTGCTGCAGTCCGAGATTTTGCGGCACATTTGCCCTGATGGGCGTGGCCTGACAGTCGTGGGTGACGATGCGCAGTCGATCTATTCGTTTCGCGCGGCGACGGTGCGCAACATCCTCGACTTTCCCGAGCAGTTTCCTGGCACGACCGTGGCAAAGCTGGAAGAGAACTACCGCAGCACGCAGTTCATCCTTGATGCCAGCAATCGCATCATCGCGGAGTCCAAGGAGCGGCACGAGAAGAACCTGTTTTCGTCGCGGACCGGAGGACAGCGTCCTCAAGTGGTGGCCTGTATGGACGAGGACGAACAAGCCGATTTCATTGTACGCGAGGTTCTGGCTCATCGTGAGAAAGGAACGCCCCTTAAGCGACAGGCAGTCCTGTTCCGTGCTTCACATCACAGCTTGGGGCTGGAAGTGGTGCTCGCCGAGCAGAACATTCCGTTCCATAAGTACGGCGGGCTGAAGTTTGTCGAAGCGGCGCACATCAAGGATTTGATGGCGTTTCTGAGGTTGGCCGAGAACCCATTGGATATTGTTTCCGCAACTCGCGTCCTGTTGTTGTTGCCTGGCATCGGTCAGAAGCGGTCGGAACAGTTGATGTCGGCATTGCACGCGAACCAGGGAGACTTCGCGGCTTGGGAATCAGTATCTGTGCCCGCAGCCGCGAAAGAATACTGGCCTGAGTTTGTGCATCTCTTGAAGTATCTGGGGCGCGCGAGCCGCAAACGCGGTCAGGCCAATCCGGTCGAGTCTTCGCTGCCCATTGAGATCGAAGCCGTGCGCAAGTTCTACGCCCCACTGCTGGAGTTGAAGTACGAGAACCCCGTGGTACGTGGGAACGACTTGCAGCAGCTCGCTCATATTTCGGCGAGATTTAAGGACCGGGCCGACTTTTTAACCTCGATCACGCTCGACCCGCCGTCGTCAACTCAGGATCTGGCGAGTAATCCCGTTCTGGACGAAGACTATCTAGTGCTCAGCACCATCCATTCGGCGAAGGGCCTGGAATGGAACAACGTGTTCGTGATTCACGCGACTGACGGCAACATCCCCTCGGAAATGTCCACCAAAGACGAAGGGCAGATCGAGGAAGAACGGCGGTTGTTCTACGTCGCTCTGACGCGAGCCAAGGATCATCTCTATGTCTGCCAGCCACAGCGTTATTACGCCCGCAACCGCTGGCGTGACGACTACACGCTGCCGCAACTCACACGGTTTCTGACTCGGAACGCCCGAGCCGCGTTTGACTGGCGGCTGCCGGATCAGGATGAGCCTATCGTTCCGCACGCTGCGGCGACTGCGGAAACGGTTCCGGTGACTCCTGCGATTAACGCTCATCAGCATTCGCGGTCATTGTGGCAGTGAGTGCTGGCCGTCTTTGCTCAAGCGCTCCCTGCCCTTCTTTTCAGCGCAGACTTTGGGCCGGAACGCCGGATCTCTATCATCGCCGCTGGCTGGAGCACTGCGCTGTAGCCAGTTTCCCTTTGCTAATGGATGTAGGTCAGAGGTTATGAGGATCACAACTCGCGCATTTTGCGGGATCGCGGCGCTGTTCATCGGGGCTGTCGTGTCGTTCGCTCAGGAGAAGACTGAGGAGCCAAAGGCTCCGGTTAAGAAGCCCGCTTCGGAACTGAAGGTCACGACCGAAGAGGACAAGAAGCCTGACGAATCACCTGAAGAGACTTGGAAGAAGGCGTCGGCGCGGAAGCTGGAGATCTTCAACAAGCTGCAGCAGTTGAAGAAGGATTTCACCAAGGCTGAAGGACGCGAAGCTCAGACGAAGCTGCGCAATGAATTCGTCGAACTGCTACGCGAGTTCGAAGTCGATATTTCTCCCAAGATGCTGGAACTGGCTGAGGGCATTTACAAAGCCGATCCTCAGAATCTGGACGCCGCGGAACTCGTGATGCAGAAGGCATTCAACGAGAACCAGTACGAGAAGTCCGACGAGATTTCGGCGAAGCTGCTGGCCGCGAATCGGAAGAGCAAGAACGTCGTGACGACGGCGGCCATTTCTGAGTATGCCGTGCACAAGTTCGAAGACGCGTCAGCTCTGCTGGCCGATGCCGAGCAACACAATAAACTCGATGTGAGCTACGGCCGCTATGTTGACGCTGCGAAGAGCTACATAGACTTCTGGAAGAAGGAGCAGGAGATCCGCGCGAAGGAAGCGGCTCTGGAAGGCGATAAGGCTCTGCCACAGGTTGCCTTTGAGACCTCCAAGGGCAAGATCGTCTTTGAGCTCTTCGAAGATCAGGCTCCGAACACGGTGGCCAATTTCATCAGCCTGATCGAGGGCAAGAAGTACGATGGCACGTTGTTTCATCGCGTGCTGCCGGGCTTCATGGCTCAGGGCGGTGATCCCTATACGCTGAACTCCGATCCGACGGACGATGGTCAGGGCGGTCCGGGCTATCGCATCGCCTGCGAGTGCTATCGGCCAGATGCGCGCTTGCACTTCCGCGGGTCACTGAGCATGGCTCACGCGGGTAAGGACTCGGGCGGCTCGCAGTTCTTCATCACTCATCTGCCGACCCACTGGCTCAACCCGCGGACAACGCCGACGGAGGGCGGCCACACGGTGTTCGGCCGAGTGATTGAAGGCATGGATATCGCCGCTGCCATCAAGCGTGGCGACAAGATCACAGCTGCGACCGTCCTGCGCAAGCGGTCGCACGAGTACAAGCCGGAGAAGATCGCCGATCCGGACGAGCCGAAGACCGAAGCTGAAACCAACAAGACAGAAAAGAAGGACGATCCGAAGACTCCAGCCAAGGACAAGGAAGAAAAGGCCAAAGACGAGGCCACGAAGTCGGACGCTCCTGCCGATTCCAAGAAGGAAGAGGCGCCGAAGACAGAATCCAGATCGGATGCTCCGGCGGACAAGAAGGAATAGTTCGCCGCTCGAGTTAACGAGTTCTTCAACGACAAAGCACAGACAGCCTCGGAGTTTTCCGGGGCTGTTTCTTTTTACTCGCGACTGGCTTCCAAACTCTCGAGTCGCTTTTCGAGCTGACTCAGCCGGCTTTTGAGACTGGCCACTTCATCCTGCAGCACCATTCCGAGTTTCTGGCCGACCTTCAATACCTCAGATGGGTGTTGCGGCGCTGGTTGATCGGCGAATTGCACTTCGGTCAGCCACAGCAGGCCATCGCCAGCTTGAACGAGTGCTCCTCGTTCCGGGCATATCAATAAGACACGCCCCGCCACGCCGCGCCACGGCAGCTTCGTCTCAAGGTGGGCTTTCCAGACAAGCAGCTTGCGATCGCTCAGCCACGTGTAGGCGCCCGGATGAGGATCAGCGGACGCTCGGATCAACGAGTGGGTTTGCAGAGCGGAGTTGTTCCAATCGATCAATCCATCTTCCGGGCTGCGTCGTCCGTTGTAGGTGGCGAGGATTTCATCCTGCGGCTGCGGGTTCCATTCACCCGCCAGCGGGCGAGGAATCCAGCGATCCAGCGCTCGAACGGTCTCCGTATCCAGATTGGCACCCACATCACCAGCGTAGTCCTCTGCTGTTACAGTGAACGGCTCCTGCACGAACAACGGCCCCGAATCCGTTCCCTCATCCATCAGGAAGAAGTTTGCGGCGCCGGGAGTGTTGTCCAGCACCAGCC
>CAYLTY010000412.1:0-4316 GCA_964386705.1 uncultured Planctomycetaceae bacterium | reverse complement strand
GCCCTCCCGAACTGCGTTTCAGCTTCGCGCGGTTATTTTCTGCGAAGCGTATTACTTCGAGCCGCCCAGGAAGCTGAAGAGACGCTTCTTGGGTTTCTGCTCTTCCTGCGCGATGGTCTTCTCGCCGGTGTGATTGCCATCCAGCGATAAGGCGAGACGTTCCAGTTCGCGCGTGAGTTTCGCTTTCGGAGCGTAAGTCACCAGCGGCACGCCGTTGTTGCGCGATTCGACCATCGTTCCGTAATCGTTCGGCACCTGCCAGTAGACTTGACGGCCGATGGTCTCCAGTGCCTTGTTCAGGCTGATCTGCGTGTCCTGCAGACCGAGTCGATTCACGACGACCTTGACCTTGTCGGCCAGCTTCTCCTGAGTATCGAAGAACTGCAGCAGACGCACGACGTTACGCAAACACGGCAGGTCGAGTTGTGTTGTCAGCAGCACCGAGTCCGACGTTTCCATCGCGGCGATGTCGAGTGCCGAGAACGACTTGCTGATATCGATCACCAGATGTGTGAAGGTAGCCTTCAGCAATGCGATCACGCGGCGCAATTCATCCGGAGTGAACGGCGGGCGAGTTTCCATGTGCACGGGTCGCGGCAGCAGGAATGCACCGCAGTCGTGCTTCGTCAGCGAGCGTTTCAGCAACGCGTAGTCGAGCCGATTGATGTTCTCGGCCACGTCCTGAATGGTGTAATCGGGAATGATGTCGAGCCACACATCGGCATCGCCTAGCGCCAGGTCGAGGTCCAGAATGGCGACGTTGTTGCGCGGTTGCTGAGCCAGGATGCAGGCCAGATTGATCGCGAGAGAAGTACAACCCACGCCGCCGCAGACGCCCGTGATCGTGATGACCTGCGACTGCTTGTTCGGGCTGTCTCCACCACGCCCGCCCAGCGTCTGGCGAATGCGATCCAGCGCCGCCATGAAGTCTTCCAGGTTGAGCGGGAAGTTCAGGAACTCCTTCGCTCCGTTACGCATCGCCCGCAGAATCAGACTGCCTTCGGTAGAGGCGCTGATACACAGGCAACTGCAACTGGGAAGATCCCTCACCAGGCGAGCCAGCAGTTCCAGCGCGGCTTCGGGATTGGCGTCCAGTGAGATCAGCGCGATGTCTGGTTGAGTCTGCATGGCCACGTCGGCGAAGTACTCGTAGTTCGAGCATTCCGCGTCGAGCCAGACCGTATCGATACCGAGCAACAGGTTCTTCAACGAACCGCGGCTGGAATCTTTCGGGTCGACGATCGCGAGTCGAATGACGTGTTTCATCTGAGAATCAGATCTAAAGGGAAATAGGTCTGGTAAAGAGCTGCCACGGCAAAGTCTGTGAGGGCGAGGCTCATGCCGAGCCGTCTCATGTGGCTGCAGCGGCTCGGCAGGAGCTTCGCCCTCCCGTGCCTTTGCACCACTCATTCAGTTATTTGTCAGTCTCTTTACGGCTCAATCAGAGCCGGTCGGCTTTTGGGAGAACTCTTCGAGGTTGGTTTTCCAATTTGAGTGGAGCGGGAATAGGCCGGCGGCGTGGGTGGCGCCGTATAGTTTGCATTGGAATTCGCAGTCGAGTTGCGGCTGGTGTTGCCTTGAGTATGTCCCACCTGCTGACCGCCACCGTTGCGAGAGCCACTGTTGGCTACGGCCGAGTTGGCACGAGTGCTAGTCCGTTGCGCGGAATCTCCGGGAGCTGGAGCACGTGGCAACACAGGCGTCGCAGGATCGCTACCACCGTCAACTTGGGGCAGCGGAGGTTGATGAGATTCCTGAATGGGCAGCGTGAAGGGCTGCATGGGCACCTGATGCTGACAGCTCGGGCAACCCTTGCCGTCACACATATCACAACGCTCGCCGTAAGACGGCACTTCCATCAGGCCGTAACCGAACAGTTCGCGATCCGTCGGAATGTCTGTGAAGCGGCCAGGCCCGCCGGATGGAATTCCATTGGCGTCCAGTGGAGCAACCAGTTCCGGAGTCAGCAGGATCACCAGTTCGGTTTCAACGTCTTCATAACGCACGCGGCGGAAGAGAGCTCCGGCGTAGGGCAGTTCACCCAGGAACGGAATCTTCTGCGTCTGAGCCGTCTGACGCCATGAGAGCAGTCCACCGAGCATCAGTGTCTGTCCAAACTTCATTTCAACTTGCGTGTTCACACGACGCACGGTCAGGCCGGGCACCGAGGTACCACTGATGGTGACTGCGTTCGCGAAGTCGCGTTCGCTGACTTCGGGCATCACTTCCATGCGGACACGGCCATCACCCAGGATGATCGGCACCGTTTCCATGCGCACGCCGAAGTCGCGCCATTCGATTGTCGTTGTACCGAGTGATTGAGGTACCAGGATCGGAAACTCACCACCGGACAGCATCACGGCCGGGCGGCCATTCATCGTCGTCAGCACTGGCTCGGCCAGGATCTTCAGCAGTTCTTCCTGACGCAACGCATCCAGAAAGGCCTGAATCGCGAAGGAGTCAGTCACAGCACCGAACGCCAGCGAAGCGGCACCGATCGTGGCGGCCGTGAGACCTGCCGAGCTGCTACCAGGGCTCAATGAAGCACTGCCCAGCGTTGTCAGTTGACCCGGCGTGCTGGCGACGTAACCACCGTCGAATTTGTTGGCGAGGAAGTTGAAGCCCATGCGTCGCAGGCGCGAGCGTTGAACTTCCATGATCTTGCACTTCAGCTTGACCTGCTGCACTCCACCGACGCGAACCTGGTTCAACACCTTCGGGAAGAACTGTTCGGCGATTTCCACGATCTGAGTGATATGGTCCGGCTGGCTGACCCAGCCCGCAAGCACGACGCTTTCCTGAACTTTGTAGGCCTCAATCGAGGAGTCCGGAAAGCGGCTGTTGATCACGGCCTGCAGATGGCGCGCGTCGCCTTTGACGAACACTTCAATCTGATACTGCTTGTTGTTTTCGTCGGTCAGCACGATGACCGTCAGACCCTGCATCAACGCTTGCACGCGAATGCGGCGCGGAGTATCGGCCGTGACAGTGCAAATTTCGGGGTCGAAGCCATCGACGCGCTTCAGCTTGGCGGGAGCTTCAATGAGCTTTGAGAACCGCTCAACGATCTCCACCTGCGTCTTGCGACCCGTAATCACGACCGTATGTTCGGCGATCGACTGCTGACCTTCAGGCGCCGCCGCCGGAGCCTGAGCGTGCGCAGGCATACTCGGGCTGAGACTGGCTCCCAGACAGCAGGCCAGCATGACCAGCCACCGCCGCATCGTGAATGTGAATTGCATCCCTGCACCTCTTTATGTCCCGCACATCGCACGGGATCAGAGTTCCCTCACCCGGCTCTCCGAACCGGGTTACTCATCAATCAACTCTCGTCAGGCCGACCGAACGATCAGCCTGACGCTCTCTATTCGTTGTCCGTCTTACAGTTGAGGTGGTTCATTCGGTTCGACGGTTTCTTCGGCCGCTTCACCCGCCTCGCCCGGACTGAAGAGTGACTTGATACCACTCACCAGCGGGTTTGAACTGCCTTCCGGTTGTCCTTGTTTCTGCTTCTTGGCCTGCCGAGCCTTCCACGCATCGCGTTGCTTCACGTAGTCCGCTGGCAAGTCCTGCTCTTCGAAGTCCACTTCACTCACTTGTTTCGAGTCACCTGCGAAGATCTCAACCTTCCACTTGGGAGCCACTGGCTCCCTGTCTTCCGGCGTCTTGGTGACCTTCTTGGCTTGCGTCACAGTGTTCTGCTGAGTTGCCAGGAAGGCCGTCAACGCGTCCTGCTTGTTCGGTTGATCCTTCGCTCCGTCCTTACTCTCCGATTGAGCCAGAGCCTGAGCCGCTTCAGCCTCTTCAGGCCGGAAACGCTCCCGATCTGGCACGCGCGCCTTGGAATCTTCCTTCGATCTCATCGCGAGGTGCAGCTTGCCGATCTCGGTCGCGAGGTTCAGCAACTTGCCCTGCTCCGGGTTAACTAACAACGTAATCGTCTTCGCATTGCCATCAGCCACGACAGCGGCTTCGCGAGTCTTGTCGGTCGCGAACACCTCCACGTACTCCAGCACCGTCTTGATTTCCTTGCCCAATCCCTGCTGATGCAGAGACCGGTAGGTCACCATCACGTCGACGCGGTCGCCAGGCTGGAGCAAACCAGCACTCGACTGTGCGCTATCGACGGGGATCGTGACCGCCACCATGCCAGCGGGAATGTCGTTCGACGCTCCGTGCTGACCTTTTCGACTCAACTTGTCGAGCGTGAGGATGTCGCCCGGCATCGCCCGGACTTTCAACGCACGCTCGGTGTACTCTTCCTTCGTTTGAATGGCGTGTTGTGGCAGGACCGCGATCGGGAATTCACGGAACTC
>CAYLTY010000411.1:0-4474 GCA_964386705.1 uncultured Planctomycetaceae bacterium | reverse complement strand
AACGCGCCGCCGACTTCGCGGCACATCGGGCCCCGCTGGCAACCGAGCGACTGCCATCGTCGTATGAACGCGGCACCGTGCCGGGAAATCTGGACCAGGTGCTGCCGCAGCAAATCGCCAACGCGATCCGCAAGGGTCTGCCGATCATGGATCGTCGCTGGCACGGTGACTTTCTGCGCAACGCGACGCTCGTCGGTCCAGAAATGCGAGGCAGCGCTCCGGTGCGAATTCTCCGCGAGCGAGACACCTACGAAACACCTAACTTCGCGGGCCTTTATCCCGTCGGCGAAGGTGCCGGCTACGCCGGTGGCATTATCAGTGCCGCGGTAGACGGACTACGAGCCGCTCGCGAAATTGTGCGCCGCTATCACCCCGCCTGAACTCATCTCACCTGCAGGTGCTGTCATGCAGCCAACGTGTCGTTTGCTCCGCCGAGTAGCTTATCTGCTGGCCATCACACTCAGCGGCACCGGCCTGCAACCCGCAATCGCTCTGGCCGAAGACAACCCGATCGACGTCGCCTTCAAGGCAAAGGTCGACGACAGCGAGCAGCGCTACGTCCTGCTGTTACCCAAAGAATTCAAAGCGAACGAGAAGCATGATGTTCTGATCGCTCTGCACGGTCATGGTTCCGATCGTTGGCAATTCGTGAAGGATGGACGCGATGAGTGCCGAGGCAGTCGCGAAGTCGCGGCCAAACACCACATGATCTTTGTCTCGCCGGACTACCGGGCGAGAACGTCCTGGATGGGGCCTCAACCCGAAGCCGACATGGTACAGATCATTGGAGAGTTGAAGGAGAAGTATCGCGTTCGCAGAGTCATCATCAGCGGCGGCTCCATGGGCGGATCATCCGCGTTGACGTTCGCCGCGCTGCATCCTGAGTTGGTCCAAGGAGTCGCATCGCTCAATGGAACCGCCAACCATCTGGAGTATTCGCAATTTCAAGATGCCATCAGCGCGTCATTCGGCGGCGCGAAAACCGCGATCCCCGCTGAATACAAGAAACGCAGCGCTGAGTACTGGCCCGAGAAGTTTACTTTCCCGGTCGGTATGACCACCGGCGGCCGCGATACGCTGGTACCGCCGCAAAGCTGTCAGCGACTGGCTGACGTGCTCAAAAAGCTCGGACGCGAAGTCCTCATCATCCACCGTGAAGATGGCGGACATTCGACGAACCTGGCAGATACTCAAGCCGTGCTCGAGTATGTCATTCAACACGCCAGAAGCCCTGAGTAACAGGCAGCCTCGCATTTCGCATGCACCACACCAGCATGCGTTAGACCGCTACTTCACTTCCAGCAATACACGGAATCCGGTCACCGGTGTGGCATGGGTCATATCATCCGCCACTCGCGTGCTGCAGCGAAGTCGCAACCATTGCGACGAGAGCGCCCCGCCCCGTCCTACGCGCGGAACTTCGGCACCCAGCGGGCCCAGCGGATCTGTGACTGAGTCTTCCGAATAAGTCCGACGGCCGTCCAGACACCACTCCCATATGTTGCCGAGCACATGATGCAGCCCATACGGATTGGTCGGGCCGGACTCGGCGTTGCTCAGCGGCGTCATCACATTCTTCCCCACCGCGTTGGCACGAGCGGGGTCGGCTTCGTTGCCCCACCAGTAGTCCGCGTTCGAACCGGCTCGAGCCGCCATCTCCCATTCGGCGTCAGTCGGCAACCGATAGGTGCGCCCCGGCTCCTGCTTCGTCAACCAGTCGCAGAAGTTGCGAGCATCCGGCCACGCGATGCAATTCACGGGGTGGTCATCCATAGCCGGGCCATGCCAGTCCGTAAGACGCCAGTTCCAGGTTGGCCGCGCCTGACCATCGACTCCCTTTGCTCCCTCGCCGGTCGCCTCCACCACCGTTTTGTAGTTTGTCGCTTCGACGAACTGCCTGAAATGCCGCACTGTGACCTCGGTCGTTCCGATGTAGTACGGCTTCGTCAGTTTCACCGCATGGCGAGGTTTGTCTTCGGGTTGGGACATCGCTCCTGGATGGAACCCCATCGCAAATTCACCCGGCGGCACAAGTCGCAGCTTCATGCCGATTGAGTTCTGGATCTCGACCGGCGTTCCCAGATGCTTCGCCCAGTTAGCCTGCTGCCGCTGCGCGGTCTGAGCATCGAACGGAGCTTTCGTCGCCTTAGGAACCCGACGGGCTCGCCACAGATCGGCCTTCGATTGATCGACGGGCCGATTCGACTCGAAGTACACCGTCAGCCCATCTCCAGACAGGCTTGGGCGCGCCTCAGCATATTTTGAGTTAACATGAGTCAGCGGAATAGGCGTGCCAAACGGTGCCACCTTATCGGGTCGCAGGGCGATCCAAAGATCAAAACTACCGACTCCACCTGGTCTTCGACTCCCAAATAGCAGTCCGCAATCGTCAAAACACAACATAGGGGTAAAGTCGGCCTCAGTGCTGTTAACAGTAGGACCAAGATGCACCGGAGCAGCAAACGGCTCATCGGTCGACCTGCGAGTGCTCATCCAGAAATCGTCATCGCCCAAGCCCCCGGCTCTGTTCGAACAAAACACCGCCGATAGACCATCACGGGACAACGTCGCCTGACCGTCACTCGCGGCGGTATTAAGTTCGGGGAAGAGTACAGTCTGCGGCCCAAACTCCCCGGTCGTCGATTGTCGTGTCCGCTGCCAAATATCGAAATTAGAGCTGGAGTTGCTCGAACAAGCCCACAACGTCAATCCGTCCTCAGACAGGACGGGAAATATCGACAGCCCTTGCATCAGCGGCTTTGGAACACCAAACGGATCCTGTGCGCTCGATCGGCTCGCATGCATGACATTGCCTTGATCCCGGAACAGCAAAGTCAGTTCATCATGGCTGACATAAGGTTCATGAATCGGACCTTGTGGATAAATTTGCCGCCCCAGATTCTCTGCGGCCAACCATTCCCACTCAGGTGACAACAATGGGTGCGACTTCAACTTTGCCAGCGCAGCTTGCTCTTCGGGTGAAAGGAGCGTGGGCTGCGGCGCAGCTTCCAACTTCAACTTTGAAGGCACCCATTTGGCCGCAATGATTTTGCCGTCGTTACCGCGACCAGAGGCATCCCGCAGCACATCGCTCTTCCCCTCATCAAAGTGATACAAAGCCAACGTATCAGCGTCAGCTTCGAAGCGTTTGGGTGGTGTAAAGTCTTCCGAATAACGACTCACCTGCGAAATTCGCGCTTCGTCTATAACACCTTTAAAGAAGTAGGCGATCTCGTTCGGATTCGCTGCACTTGGATGCCCGCCGATCCACGTTCCAGTCACCGCGGCCGTGGATGGTGAATTCTGACGCGGACATCGACTGACAAGCTGACCGTTCAAATACATACGGCCTTCGTGACTATCAGCGGAATAAGCCAGGTGGGTCCAGCGCTGACCCGGGATAGTCGACTCCGCGACAGAACCAATCTCTCCGCATCCGGTCGTCGCGTCGTGGACAAAGAAGTACGACCTGCAGGTCAACTGCATACGAGCCTTGCCGCCCCAACTGAGTATCGCCTTAGCATGCGGCTGATTTTCCGCAGAAACCCAAGCCTCAATCGTTCCCGGCGTGGGATCATCACGATTCAGCGAGGGTATTAAGACGTGGCTCCAAGCGCCGTCAAACTCGAGCGCATAATCATCCTCAGCCACTCGAGCAGTCGCAGGCTCGGCGACCACAACGGCAGGCTTAACCGTCACTGCAGGCACCGACTGAACGACTTCGGCCTTTGCAATGGCACGTAGAGTTGCCGTGACTTTGTCGTTGCGGTTGATCTGAAACTGCGGGAGATCGAGTTCAAAACCGTCCGGTGCCGTCACCGCGAAATCGTAGTTGTCGATTGGCAAACGATTGGCACCAACCTTCAACTGATACGGTTTCTGAGTCTTGCGATCACGCACGGAGATCACGCCGTCCGACGCTAATTGCTGAGCAATCAACGGATCATTGGCGGTGATAATATATTCGCCATCGCGTCCTCGCAGGACGAGCATGCCAACTAGCAACGCTATGGCCACCACGGAAGCGATTAGGATCTCCAGCGGTCCGGTGCGGCGCGGCAAAGTCGAGTTCGCCGTCGGAGCTGCGGCCAATGCTGCTTCACGGGCGACACTCGCCGAGTGAGTATAAGGCCGCGTGGTGTTGATGGACCCGCTGAGAATCGCGCTGTCCGCCTTTCTGAGAAACTCTTCCAATAATTCGGCCATTTCCAAAGCCGAGGAATACCGATCCTTTGGAGCCTTCGCGATCGCCTTCATGCAGATCGCTTCCAGTTCTGAATCCACGTTCTGCGTGAAAGACGACGGAAGCGCCGGAGTCTTTTCAATAATCTGGCCCAGCACCGAGGCAATCGAACCTTCGTACGGACGTCGACCACACAGCATCTGGTATAAAATAACGCCCAGGGAATACACGTCGGTTGGCGGACCGATCTCGTCGTTTCGTGCTTCCACCTGCTCAGGAGACTTGTACGCC
>CAYLTY010000410.1:0-4524 GCA_964386705.1 uncultured Planctomycetaceae bacterium | reverse complement strand
GACCGCTTGCTCATGCACGAAGGCATCATTGAGTAGATACAACGCCTGCAGGGGGGTGGTGCTGGTGAGCCGTTGCGGTGTGCTCGTGGATGGATCGGCGCCGTCGAAGATGGCCAGATACGGGTGTCGCTGGATCCGCTGAGTCATCAGATAGACGCTGCGGCGTTTGGTGTCGTAAGTCGCCTTGAAGGGATTGTGTTGAGTGAACTTCCAATCGGACTGCGGTGGAAACGGATGCGGTCCGCCGGGGGTTGGATCGAGGTTCCCACCAAGCAACAACAGCGTGTCCCGGATCGCCTCCGCATCCAGTCGCCGTCGCGGGAACGCGGACAGCCACTGATTCGTGGGATCAAGCTCTGCTGTCGCTGCTGCGCGACGGCTCGACAACCGATAAGTCCGCGACGACAGAATGAGCCTATGGATCTTCTTAATCGACCAGCCGGATTCGATGAATCGCGTGGCCAGCCAATCGAGCAACTCAGGATGTGTTGGTGTCTTGCCTTGACGGCCAAAGTCATTGGGCGTGGGCACCAAGCCCTTGCCGAAGTGGTAGAGCCAGATCCGGTTCACCATCACGCGGGCGGTCAGCGGGTTGGATGGATCGACAATCCAGTCGGCGAGTGCTCGGCGTCCGCTGCTGCCGTCATCATCCGTCATCGTCTTGCCGTTCAAGACGGATAAAAAGCGTCGGGGAACAACAGGCCCGAGCTTCGCCGGATCGCCTTTGATCTGAATGGCAGCGTCATCAATGCTGGCCGACTCGGCGACAGCGTAGGCCAGGTCGAAGGGCAGTTCGGACTTACCGAAATCGGATGCCCGCTTCTTGGCTTCGATCAGGCGTTTTTCAACGTCCTTACGAGCATCGCCTTCCGCCGCCTTGCGTTCTTTTTCGAGCTGGTTGACCGTGGCCTCAAGTTCGGTCTGTCGCTGCTTGCGCTCGGACAACAGTCGCTCGACCTGATCCGATGGGATCAGCGGAACCAGGTCGCGTTGCTTCTGTTCCAGTTCAATGCCCGGCCATGGATAACGCGTACTCTGAAAGATCCCGTAGAGCGCGTAGTAGTCGTCTGTGGGAATGGGGTCGAACTTGTGATTGTGGCAGCGGGCACAGTTGATGGTTGTCGCGAGGAACGTGCGACCCAGGTTATCCAGCGTGTCCTCAATGGTGAGGTGTTGCGGGTAATCATCGACTCGAGAACCGAAGCGTCGCGCGTTGGCGATATAGCCGGTGGCAATCAGTCGTTGCCGAGCTTGCTCCGGCGAGTCGCCGCCGAGCAGGTCTCCCGCCAATTGCTCTCGCACGAACTGGTCATAGGGCAAATCACGGTTGAAGGCGTCAATGACCCAGTTGCGGTAGCGGTACATCTGAGGGATGGGGAAGTCCGAGTTATCGCCAGCCGTGTCGGAGTACCTCACCACGTCGAGCCAATAGCGGCCCCAGCGTTCGCCATACTGCGGCGATCTCAGGAGCCGTTCCACGACGTTGCTGAAGGCTTCTGGTGACTGGTCAGCTACGAATGCGTCGATCTCTGATGGGCTCGGTGGCAGACCGATGAGGTCGAATGTTACGCGGCGAATCAAAGTGAGTTTGTCGGCATCAGCGGCGGGTTCAAGCTTCTCCGCTTCCAGTCGATTCAGAATGAAGGCATCGATGTCATTGGCTGGCCACGTGGTTGTTTTGACCGTTGGTACTGCAGGCTTTTGCAAGGGCTTCAATGACCAGAAGTCTCGCGCCTGATCCCAGTTGATGGTCGACTTAGTGCGAGCCTTAGCCGGAGAATCCTGTGAACGCGGATCGGGCGCGTTCATCTTGATCCACTGCTCAAGCGCCGCAATCTCTTCCTGAGACAGCTTGCCGTCCGGTGGCATCTTGAGATCAGGATCGGTGTGTTTCACCGCTGTGATCAGCAGGCTGCGTTCGACGTTGCCGGGCACGACGGCCGGGCCGGTGCTGCCACCTCGACGCATTGCTTTGCGAGAATCAACCAACAGTTCGCCTTGAATCTCTTTGGCATCGGCGCTGTGACATTCATAGCAATGCTTGACCAACAGCGGTCGTACGTGACGCTCGAAGTACTCAACCCCCTCTGCGGTCAGCTCGGATGGCAGCGAGCCGTCATGCTCGCCGCGCCAGATCTCTAGACCCGAGAAATTTGCTGCGCCGCCTCGGCTTGTCAGGCGGATCTCGCTGTCTTTCGCTCCGCCTTTCAGAGTGACCATCCATGGCCCGAGCCGCTCCCAGTGACCCGAAGTACCGCTCTGATACTGCCGCATGACTTCGCGTCCATTGAGCGAGATGTTGAATGTTTCCGAGTCATTGTCTTCCCAGACGTACAAGAACACCGAGTACTTACCGGCGGGGACGTTCTTCAACGTCACCAGATTGCCGCCCCAGCGGCTGCTGCGAATCATCAGAGCGCGTTGCGGGTCAGTCGCGGGGACAAGCGGAACCTGCTGATTCTCAAACGCCTTGTCGCGGCATTCGTAGTTCTTCGAGTCCTTGCCTTCCCACTGGTTGCCGTCGATCACCACGGGTGGTCCGTTGAGATTGATGCCACGAAAGAACGTCGACGTTTCGTCGGCTCCAGCCGGGAGCGATGCAATCTGCGAAGTGAAAGCGGCGACTATTACACTGAGGAGGCAATAGAGGCGTCGTAGGGAGTTTGGCGTCCGATGTGAGCGCGTCGTCTGCGGCATTTCGCGAGCCTTGTCCGGTCGTGGTAGTGAGGCTGGACCTGATCGAGTTCCCGGCGAACAGGGAAGTTTATCGCGTCAGCAAGGCGGCAGTCATCCCTGTCCGCAACTAGAACTTCCATGCTGCCAGGAATCGAAAAGCTTGTATCCAGATCTCTAGCGAATGGAGCCATCGTGCATTTGCCGTCCATTGTTGTGAGGTACGTTTCAAAGTTCCTTGGTCTTGTGGCACTCGGTTTCACGCTGGCGGGAAACAGCCTGAATGTGACGGCTGCGGATGAACCTGCGGCTGCGAGCCTTCGCGAGCGTGCCGTTCGATTCCATTTGAGAGCTCAGCAACGCACCGGGCTGCTGATTCCGATGTATGTCTACCCCGAGAACGTGCATACCAACGCCGCTTACAATCGGCTGATTGACCTCAAGAAACGCTATGAGACGGTTCCGTTCTGGGTCATTGTGAATCCGGCATCAGGACCGGGAGCTCAGGTCGATGCCAACTACACGAAGGCGATTGATCGCCTGCTGGGCGCGGGTTGCGTTGTGCTGGGTTATGTGTCGACCAGTTACGCCAAACGGACTGTGGACGAGGTCAGTGCTGACCTTGACCGCTGGCGGAAGTTCTATCCGCGCACTCACGGCATCTTCTTTGATGAGATGATTTACGAAGATAATGACAATGGCGTGCAGCATCAGCTCAAGCTGAATCGGCAGACGGCAGCACTTGGTTTTTGGCCGACTGTGGCGAATCCCGGGACAGATACTCCGGGACGCTACTTTGCTGCTGACGTCGCCGACGTGATCGTCGTTCACGAAGCTGATGCGTGGCCGACCGAAACGAAGCTCAAGGGAGACTACTTCGGCGGGTATGCAGATTATCCACCATTCTCTCGAGCGGTCCTGGTATATTCACAGCCGAAGCTGGATGAGTCTGCAGTGGCGATGGTTCGACGTCACGCGCGTTGGATCTACGTGACTGAGGACGAGTATCGACTGAACGATCCCAAGGCAGACAACCCTTGGGATCGTTTGTCGAAGCACATGGAAGCCATGTGCGAGCAGTTATCCAAACCGTGATGGTTGCGGGAGCATGGTGCTCAAGCGATGACCGTGGGCTCCAGAAGTTCGTGTCGAACCTTGTTTGAGACGATGGCTCGCAGCACATCTTCCTGGCACAGATCTGCGATGGAATCCAGCACGTAGTCCGGACGATAGGCAAAGAGGTCGAGATCATCTCGCGTCGTCGATCCCGTGAGGACCAGCACGGTGCGATAACTCATCGCGACTCCACCGAGAATATCCGTCTCCATCGTATCACCGACCATGATGGTTTCGGCTGACGACAGTCCGAGTTCCTTGCGTGCGGCGCGCATCATCACGGGACTCGGTTTCCCGACGCTGAAGGCCTTGCGGCCGGTTGCAGACTCCAGCATCGCGACGATAGCTCCGCAGCCGGGACGAATTCCCGCGGCAGTGGGACAGTTGGGGTCGAGGTTCGTCGCAATCAGCTTGGCACCGCGCAGGATCATGCGCACTGCGGTTTCCACGATCTCCATATTGAAGGTGCGGCCTTCACCCACGATCACATAATCCGGATCTTCATCGACTATCGCGTAACCATTGCGATGCAAGGCATGCAGCAGTCCGCCTTCGCCAATGACAAACGCGGTGCCGCCTGGCTTCTGTTCGGCGACGAAACGTGCCGTCGCCATCGCGCAAGTGAAGATGTGGTTTTCACTGACGGGGATACCCATACGTTCCAACTTGCAGGCCACATCGCGCCGCGTGCGTTGGCTGTTGTTCGTGAGAAATGCGAAAGGGATCTCGCGCTCC
>CAYLTY010000409.1:0-4542 GCA_964386705.1 uncultured Planctomycetaceae bacterium | reverse complement strand
AAAACTAAGTCGGCTGATTTCACGCAGACTTCGCAGAAATCCCTCGTTAGTAACGTTGGAGACGCCTCTAACTTAGCGGATCGTGAGCAGTTTCCCGTCAGACAGTTTAATCAGGACATCGCCACGCAGGGTTTTGACCGCCTCCTGAAACTGCTCCGGGTTGCGAACCGGCTTGCCTGCGACTTCGGAGACGAGCTGCCCGGATCGCAGTTGTGCGTTGGCCGCCGCGCTACCCGCCTCAACCGCCAGAATCAGTACGCCGGAGGGATAAGGAACGTCGAGATTCGGATCGGTGTGTTCTTCGCGGGCTGTGGGCCAATCCACCTTCAGGCCGCGCCACGCGGGATAGCGATCAACCGACGTGATGATCGAGTCTGTCTCTTTGGCCGGCCATTTTCCGGCTGTGGCCGTCAGAACCCGGTTGCCGAGCAGTTGCATCACGATCTTGGCGCCAGGGCCAGCCAAGCCGACTTCGCGCATGAGGTCTTCGTCAGTGGCGACGGGGCGGTTGTTGATGGCCAGCACATACTGTCCGGGTTGCAAGCCGGCTTGAGCAGCAGGCGAATTGTGCTTCACGGACTGAATGCGAACGACGCTCCGCTGGCCGGCGGGCACGCCGTACATGTGCCCGTTCTCCAGTGGTTGAGTTTTTGGGACGAGTCCCAGCAGGCCGTACTCGGCTTCCGTACCGTTCAACAGTGACTCGACGATTCGCCGCGTGTTGCGATTGATCGGAATCGCGAAGCCCACGGATGTTTCGTAGCCCTGCAGCGCGGCTAGCGAGGTCGTTACTCCGACCAGTTGTCCTTGTCGGTTGAGCAACGCTCCGCCGCTGGTGCCGATGTTCAATCGCGTGTCGACTTGAATCAGGGTGCCGAAGTTGTGAATCGAGTTTTGCTGAGTCCGCGCAATGGAACTGTCGACGAAGGGCATGCGTGCCAGGTTTCCGACCATTCCGAAGCTGATGGTCGGAGCCCCGTCGCGGGCCAGTGCATAGGGATTCCCGATGACGAAGACGAGCTGACCCTTCTTGACTTGATCTCCATCAAAGAGGGGAATCGCGGGCAGGTTCTCTTCTTGCAAGTTTGTGTTGCGTCGCAAATCCAGCTTGAGAACGGCGAGGTCACTGCGGGGGTCGGCGGCGTAGATGTAAGCTTCAAAGCTTTGTGCCTTGGGGAGCTGCACGAAGATCTGGCTGTCGGACTTGGCTTCGGGATCGCGGAACGTTCGACCGCCACGGACGAGGTGATAGTTCGTGAGGATCAGACGCTCGTTGGGTTTGTTCGGGGGCGCGACCAACACGCCCGTACCGAAGTCTGTCGGCAGATAGTTCCCTTGGAATGGATCGTGCGACTGCACGAGCGGCTCGGCTTCGTTCGGCAGGTTGAAGACGTTCTTACGAGGCGGCCGCGACATCGAAATAGACCGCTGCGGCAGTCGTGAGACCGCGACCACCGCAGACTCGGCTTGTTCGACGAGCTTCGTGGCTGCGTCCTCAAACGCCTGCAGCACGGCACCGGCGTCCTGAGCGCGCGATGTCCGCGCACCAATCAGCACCAGTCCGAAACTGGCGAAGAGCAGGCTCCATCGGCGAAATGACATTGGCTGCGTCCTTGACGGGAAGCATCGGTACGACTTCAACTCTCACGATGCTATCGGCTGACTGTGAGCGTGTCGCCACGAACCGGGCGAGTTGCTGGTACGCGGTGACAGTGAACTCTGCTGCTTGAGAACCCCGCACTCAAGAGGAAACACTGATGAGCGACGATCAACGCATCTCAATCTGGCATTTTGGGCGGCGTCGCAAGATTGCTCGATGGTTGCTGAGCGGTCTGCTGCTGTTGAGTGGGTCCGCGACGAGTGCTGAAGACGCAGAGACGCCTTGGCCGCCCGCTGGGGAGAACGTCGTCAAGGTGATTCAAGGGAAGGAGTTGCTGCGCGTTCCCGAGTCGGTGATGGCCGCGAGAGAGAAGCCGGGAGCGGCTGAGTTCACAGTCGCTGAGCGTCCGCCGGTCGTGACCCTGGCATTTCATTCACAACTGGGAACGAACGCCGCGAAACGGCGCTTGTGGTCATCCTGGGGTGATATCTGCGTAGCCGATGATGGGAAGGCCTACTGCGGAATCGGCGATCACGGGAATGACGTCGGCGGCGACGCGCGTTGTTTTGTGTACTGCTGGGACCCGCACCGCAAGGTCTTGGAACAAGTGGTCGACATGAATCGGGTCGTGCCGCCTCAGGAAGGGCAGCCAGCATGGTCCAAAATTCATGCGAAGATCGATGCCGGTCCAGACGGGATGATCTATTTCTCCTGTACATTGAATGACGGCAACCGAGCGAAGTTGCCGACCCACAAGTGGAATGATGGGTTGCCCGGAGGTCAGCTTTACCAGTTCGATCCGAAAACTCGCCGCACGGTGGCTTTTGCGAGCTTGCCCGCTCGACGTTGCACCGCGACTTCGCTGCTGGATCGCCAACGGAATGTGTGGTGGTGCAATCTGGAGGCTGGTGAGGGCAACGCCCTCTTTGCGCTCGATCTGAAGACCAGACAGCCGATTTTTCAGGCGACTGATGGATCCTTGGGCTTCAACCGCAACTTCACTCTGGCCCGTGATGGTTCGATTTATTTCAACGGCACCGAATCGCTCATGAAGTGGGATCCAAAGACGAAACAGAGCGTGACTTTGAAGGCGAAGTTTGAGAACTCGCCCGGCATGCGCTGCTCAACGGGCGAAACTCGCGATGGTCACATCTATGGCGTGACTCATTCATCGAGCCAGCTTTTCCGTTATTCGATCGCGAAGGATGAGCTGACGATGCTGGGGCCGAACTGGCTGAGTGGCTCGTATACGGCGGTTTGCGAACTGTCACCGGACGAAAAGTACCTGTATTTCCTGCCGGGTTCGCACGGTGGAGCGTTCAAAGACGGCACACCGATCGTGCGGTATGAGATTGCGTCTGGTCGTCGTGAGGTATTGGCGTTCCTGACAGCGGTTGAATCCGAGACTGACTACGTTCCTGCGGGAACTTACGGCATCAAATTGAGTGCCGACGGCAAGACGCTCTACGTTAACTTCAACGGTCATCCGAGCGATCGCATCCGGCCGAAGACGATGAAACCAAATGGTTTTGGCCTATGTGCGTTTGCTGCGATTCAACTGCCTGACTGATGAGCAGCTTGACTGCCGACGAAGTCGCCTAGTTGCAGCACTCGGACGTCAGTTGCTGATCAACATGACGAAGCACGGTTCCGAGCAGGCTGGAGTCGGCCTTGTGCGTTGACGGAGCGTTGACCGCCGGCGCTACGTCCTCGACGTACATCGCCCGGAACTGCTCGTGGATGCTCAGGAATACATCGACCAGCAACGGATCGAACTGGGTTCCGCGACCCTCCAGAATCGCTTCCACACAAGCGTCGTGCGTGAACGCTTCTTTGTAGCAGCGTCGTGTGGCTAGCGCGTCATACACATCGGCGATGGCTACAATCCGGGCTGAGAGGGGAATGAACGGGCCGCCGATTCCCGTTGGATAGCCTTTGCCGTCCCAGCGTTCATGATGGAACAGAGCAATCTCGTGAGCCATCTGCAGGAAGTTGGTATCGCCTAAGTACGCCTGGATGGATTGCAGGCAGTCGCTGCTGATCTTGGGGTGAGCCTGAATGCGGGCACGCTCGGCAGCATTCAGCGATCCGGACTTCATCAGGATTGCATCTTCGATGCCCACCTTACCGATGTCGTGCAGGGACGAACTGATGCGGATCAGACGAATGAATTCCGGGGTGATGCTATTTTGTAATTCGGTTCGTTGCTGAGCCGCTTCGGCTAGAAGGGTGGAAAGTCGTGATACGCGATCAATGTGTCCGTCGGGATCGCCTTCTCGCGAACTGGCCAGCTTGGAGAGCCCCACAATCATGGCCTCCTGAGTGCGTTCCAGTTGCTCCTGGTGCCGCTCAATAACCTCGATACACGCACTTTTTTGACGTCGGAAATGCAGGTTCAGTCGATGGAAGATCCAGTACCCGAGGCTGGCTTGTAAGGCGGTCGTGGTGAGCAGAGCTGTCAGAACTGTCGATGCGGAAACGCCGGTGCAGACGGGAGCGAGCAGGACGCTGAAGCAGGCGAGATTTAAGATGAGGAACGCGCCAAGACACTTGGCACACCACGATCCGCAAACGATCTGGTCGTCAGAACCGCTTGCTGGATCGGTCGCGGTGCCGGAGTCCGGCCGCTGCCTGTTGTTTGTTTGGCTCGGCCGATGATCAGCCGACGGCCGGCTGGTGATCGACTGAGCGTTCAACGCACGCATGATACTGCCTCAGAAGGAGCGCAATGTTTCCATCCGAAACAGGTAGGTCTGAAACGTGCGCTGTCAAAACTGGCGGTTGGATGCCGTTGAGATTTGCAGAGAGAAGCCGGGTAATGGTGCTGATTGTCCGGATCGTGTGACTCCTGCCGGAGTTCCGGATTCTGTTAAGGTTGCTGGTCGGTATTGTCTGCCGGGGAGGGCATTGCCAGAATGCTGCCCGTCGGGCGCACCGGAATT
>CAYLTY010000408.1:0-4635 GCA_964386705.1 uncultured Planctomycetaceae bacterium | reverse complement strand
GGCTTCTTCGAGGCTCTTCAGAGTTTCGGTGTTGGGCTTACCAGCGGTGCAACCGCAGGTCGTGCGGACGGACGAGATGTGAACCTCCTGCTCGTAGATGTTCTTGAGCTTGAGTTGATATGTCGTGTCCGCGCCGCGGGCGACTACGCCGAAGTCGTGCGACTTCTTCTCGAACATCTTGTTGGCCCATTCGGCATCCTGGGCTTGAGCCTGCGATTGGAACATCCCGGCAGTGGCGAGCGCGAGGGCCGCAGCCTGTGCGGTGAATTGACGACGATTCAACATGTTAGAGGTCTCTCTGATGGCAAGCGGGCAGGACGGTCGCAAATGATGCGACTCGGCTGCGGGCCGGCACGAATCTCAAAATGGCTGGCTCATCAAGAACAGATGTGCCAACTCTTTGCAGGTGACTCGAACGATCGCAGAATGATGACGCGATCAGCCGACAGGCGAAAGCGAAGCGGTACTCGGCAGGCAGCGTGAAAGCCCATCGGCGGAGTACCTGCGCGGAATTTACCCCTCCTCAGAGAATTGTCAACGGCCTAGAAAACAGCCGCTCCGGCGAACGTATTCAGGGCAGAATCGCTCCAGCCGGACCTTGACCATTCCGAGTGATCGGTATGCTCTGATGATTCGGTTCGGAATGCAGCCAGCCTTGAGCTTGTCCTCAATTCCCAAGGCAAGTCGATTGACTTTGTCGAGCTGTTGCTCGCAGATCCGGAGCGTTTGCTGTTTGATGCGTCAAAATCGGTGGGCCTTTGATACTGGATTGCGTTGAAAACAACTCAGGCGACAGTCCGCAGACAATCGCCTAACTCCTCTATGGCCCGATGCGACTAGCTACGATGAGAGGTCGTTGCCTGACTGCTTAAACTGGGAAATCATCAGAACAAAAGGATCATTTCGATGCTGCGCGCCCTCCTGAGCTGCGTGCTCGTTGTCGGTTTTTCTGTGGCGGCGCAGGCCGAGCCGAAGCTGCAGGTTGTTCCCGATGAGTCTTCCGGCGTTTACGAGCCTGGTAAGGATGCGACTTGGACAATTTCCCTTATGGATGGTGGCAAGCCGTTGTTTGGAAAAGTGGCTTACTCAGTGCGCAAGGGAGGCTTGACCGAAATCTCCAGCGGGACGGTTGAGCTTGAGGATGGCAAGGCGAAGGTCGTCGCGAAGCGCGACGACCCCGGAACTCTGCTGCTGTCCGCAAAGATCAAACCCGATGGAGCAGCGAAGGAACTGACGGCCTTGGGCGGCGCGGCCTACGAACCGGCCAAAATCAAGGCGTCGACAATTCCGCCTGCTGATTTCGATGAGTTCTGGAAGGCGAAAATCGCGGAACTGGACTCCGTTCCGATGAATGTCCAACTGGAAAAAGTGGATGTCGGCGATCCGAAAGTTGAATACTTCAAAATCACGATGGACAACATTCGTGGGTCGAAGATCTATGGTCAGTTGGCGAAGCCGGCCGGAAAGTCGGCCTTGCCGGGGCTGCTGCAGGTGCAATGGGCGGGCGTCTATCCGCTGGATCGCAACTGGGTGATCGGCCCGGCCCGGAACGGCTGGTTGGCGTTGAACATTTCCGCTCACGATTTACCGATTGATCAACCCGCCGAGTTCTATCAGGCGAAGGCTGGTAAAGAGCTAAATGATTATCCCGGCATCGGCAATGAAGACCGCGATACGAGTTATTTCCTGCGGATGTTTCTGTCGTGCCGCCGCGCTGTGGATTACCTGGCTCAACATCCCGACTGGAACAAGCAGGCTTTGGTGGTGCAGGGGGGGAGTCAGGGCGGTTATCAGGCGTTGGTGACGGCCGGGCTGCATCCGGCGGTGACAGCCTTGGCCGCGAATGTTCCGGCAGGGTGTGATCACACCGGCAAGCAAGCTGGACGGTCTCCCGGCTGGCCGAATTGGGCCGGTCGGACTTGGCAGGGCAAGAGCGAGGCCAAAATGCTGGCCGCAGCTCCGTACTTCGACGCGATGAATTTCGCGACGCGCATTAAGTGCCCGGCGTTGGTCGGGCTCGGACTCGTCGACACCGTTTGTCCGCCGGAAGGGATCTTCGCCACTTGCAACCAGATTCAGAGCGAGAAGAAGGTCATCATCATGCCGCAAGCTGATCACGGTGGCGACCATAAGGCGTATTACCAGGCTTATGGGCCGTTCCTGGAAGCTCAGAAAAAGGTTGCTCAACAATGAGTTTTCGTTAAGAGAAACGGTTGTTGAACGGTCATTGAGTGAGTTGTTCTGTATGCGAATTGCACGGAGGGATTTAGTTTGAGCTCGTCTGACCCCATGGTCTCCGTTCCGAGCTCGCCGATTGGCTTCTGGTCGCGAGTTCGTCATTTGCTGGAGCTGATTCGTTTCAGCCACACGGTATTTGCGCTGCCGTTTGCCTTCTTGTCGGCGGTCATGGCGTGGTCTCGTCCAGATACCGAATTCCGCTGGCAGGATCTGCTGGGCATTTTGCTGTGCATGGTTTTTGCGCGTTCAGCTGCGATGGCGTTCAATCGAGTCGTCGATCACCAGTTTGACGGTGAGAATCCGCGAACCGCGAAGCGTCATATTCCGGCGGGAATTCTTACAAGAGGCTTCGTTGTCGGCTTCACGCTGGCGACTTCACTGGCATTCGTCGCGACGACCCTCATATTCCTGCCGAAGCGATTGCCGATCATTCTTTCGCTGCCCGTGCTGCTGTTCCTGCTGGGATATTCCTATGCGAAGCGGTTTACTCAGTGGTGCCACTATTGGTTATCGGCGGCGTTGATGCTGTCGCCAATTGCCGCATGGATTGCTGTAAGAGACGAAATTGCACTTGAACCTGCGTTATTGGCCGCTGTGATTTTCTTCTGGGTAGGCGGATTCGACATTATCTACGCCTGCCAGGATGCGGATTTCGATCGCGAGCAAAAGCTGTTTAGCTTGCCCGCTCGCTGGGGAGTGAAGACGGCCCTGCGAGTCGCTTTTATCAGCCACATGCTCACGATCGCGGCGTTATTCGCGTTCTGGCATTTCGCGGGTTTGGGCTCCGTTTTCCTGGTGGGAGCGTGTTGCGTGGCGTTGCTGTTGATCTACGAACACACTCTGGTGCGGGCGGATGACCTCACCCGGGTCAATGTGGCATTCTTCAATGTGAACGCTGTTGTCAGCCTCGGACTCTTCATTGTCGGCTCGATTGATATTCTAATGCGCTGAGTGAGCAGGTTCGCTCTGCCGATTGGTCGGAGTAAGGAGACTCTTCATGTTGGACCCTCGAGTCCGTCGTTTGGCCGAATTGCTGATTGATCACAGCGTGCGTTTGCAGCCGAACGAGAAGGTGTTGATCGAAGCCTTCGATCTGCCGGACCCGTCATTGGTCACCTGCCTGGTTGAGTTTGCTCGTGCTCGTGGCGGCATTCCCGTTGTGGCATGGAAGAGCAACGCCATCGTGCGCAGTCTGTTGATGCACGGCGATGCCGAAACCTTCAAGCAGATTGGCGAGATTGAAGCGCACGCGATGAGCCAGATGCAGGCCTACATCGGAGTGCGCGGGGCGGCGAACACCAACGAACTCGCCGACGTGCCGTCATCACAGATGGCTCTTTATCAGGAGCATTGGTGGCATCCGGTGCATCTGGCGTTGCGAGTTCCTAAAACGAAGTGGGTTGTCTTGCGATATCCGACGCCTTCGATGGCTCAAGCCGCGCAACGCAGTTCCGAGGACTTTGAAGATTTTTACTTCCGAGTTTGCACGGCGGACTACGTGCGCATGGCTCAAAATCAGGAGCCGCTGGTCGCTCGCATGCAGAAGGCCGAACGCATTCACATTACCGCGCCGGACACGGACCTGAGGTTCTCGATCAAGGACATTCCGGTGATTCCTTGTCACGGCCGCCGCAATATTCCCGACGGCGAATGCTTCACCGCCCCTGTAAAGGACAGCGTCAACGGCGTGATTACCTACAACACGAAGACGCTCTATCAAGGCGTGGTGTTTGATCGTATCCGCTTTGAGTTCAAGGACGGGCGGATCATCAAAGCAACGTGCGCCAACGGGCAGGACAAGCGGCTGAACGAAATTCTCGATTCCGACGAAGGCGCGCGGTACATCGGTGAATGGTCACTGGGCCTGAACAACGAAGTTCGCGAGCCAATGCTCGATACCTTGTTCGATGAGAAGATTGGCGGTTCGCTGCATTTCACGCCGGGCAATGCGTATGAAACGGCGGACAACGGCAATCGCAGTAAGGTCCACTGGGACATTGTTCTCATTCAAACAAAGGCTTACGGCGGCGGCGAAGTGTGGTTTGACGACGAACTGGTACGGAAGGATGGCTTCTTCGTGCCGGCGGATCTGCAACCGTTGAACGCGGGTCTTTGAAAGTTGGCGGCTTCATGGCGACCTACAACGTAGAGCTGGAGTTCTTCAAGGGGCCGATGGACCTCCTGCTCTATCTGGTGCGGCGAGACGAACTCAACGTGTGCGATTTGCCGATCGCACGCATCGCACGCCAATTCGAAGTATTTCTTGGGGTGCTGGAATTCATCGATCTGGAACTCGTGGGCGACTTCGTTCTGATGGCCAGCACGCTGGTGGAGATCAAAAGTCGGCTGGTTTTACCCAATCCAGAGGAAGAAATCGCAAATTCCGAAGAGCCGACC
>CAYLTY010000407.1:0-4642 GCA_964386705.1 uncultured Planctomycetaceae bacterium | reverse complement strand
ATTAACAACGGGTCCGAACGCCCCGACCTTGATCTGTTCGGTGGTGCCGATCTTGCCCGCGATGGCCCGTCCGTGAGCGACACCAATACCGACCTTAAATCCCGCTAAAGGGCTGTTCTCATCAGTAGTTGCGCGCCAGAACGCGTCTTGGATACTCAGGGCGGAGCGGCAGGCAGAGAGGGGGCCGTCCTCAGGAGCACTCGGCCAGCCCCAGAAGCCCAGAGCGGCGTCGCCCTGGAAGTCCGCGATCACGCCGTCGTACTTCAGAATTCCGGCTGTCATAACGCCCAAAGCGGAACTCACGCGGTCGAGCAAGACCTTCAGGTTTTCCTGAGCTGCTTCCGCCTTTTTCGAAAAGCCGCGCACGTCGCAAAACAGGACGGTGATGTCCGTTTCTCGCGGCTCCAGCACCTTATCGGAGTTCGCTTTGCGAACGGCTTCGATGACGGCGGGGGAGAAGAACTGGGCCATACCGGCCTGATGCTTCTCCAGCGTACGCACAGCTCGAATCGATGCGATGAAGTCGCAGACCAGCTCCGTGAATCGCAGGTCACCCTTGATGTCGTTCTCGCTGATCGACGTTGCGCCGGGGGCACCGAACGTCCCGGCGACATAGACGGCCCAGCCTTTGGACTCTTCGCTACGGAAAGGCAGGCAGAAGGCCCAGTCGAGGTTCCCGCTGACGGTGAATGCAGGATTTGAGTCCTCGGTGTCCTGCCAGATGTGCAAGACGCCTTCACCGCGATTGATCGCCGATGTCATCAGCCGACGGCTGGGGGCGAAACGACCGACTTCTTCGGATTGGGTGTCCCACCGCATCATCAGCGGCTTGTCGTCCACTTTCGGATTCGGAGCGTACTGCACGCACGCCGCGGCAGTTGCATGCGGCATTGCCTTCAGCAAAATCTTGATCGCTTCGTTGGCGAGTTCTTCGTCGTTTCGCGTGCGGGCAATCGCGTCCGGCAACTTCGTAAGAATCTCAAGGCGCTGCTCAGCATTGTGAAACCGGAATCGCTTGAGCATCTCAGGCGCGAAAGATTGCTCTTCGATGCGCGAACCTGACTGGCCGTCTGACAGCTCCATAGTGACGAGCTGAAAGATCGTCTGGCCGATGCGAAAACTCTGACCTGCCGCGATGGTGAATTCGCGCGAGTCCACTTCCTGAAAGTAGATCGGGTTTCGAGCGGCTTCCAGGCGTTTGACCAGCAGTGATGTACCAGCCAGTTGAAGTTCACAGTGCTCGCGCGAAATCAGCAAATCCCAGGGGACTTGCCAACCGTTGCGCGGCGCGCGTCCAAGCCGGATCACTTCACCTTCCGGTAGCTCTCGACGCTGCTGCTGTGCGGCTTCAGGGCCAGTGATCAACAACTCATACATCCAGAACGCATCTCCCGATCAGCCTGTCTAATCGTCTTAAGGTATTACCGGCACTTGCAATTTGAACTGCGACTCCCAACTCTGGCAACCGAAACAATCGGCCCTTTTGACTGAAACACCAGTCGAATCAGGCCGGGTTCGTTGCCGCCGCAGACCGCTTCACGCAGAATCGAGCTCGGTGCCGAGCAGGCATCCAGCCAACTGTCAGCCCGGACGGATCCGCTTTCAGAGGATGAATGACTCATGCCCGAGTTTCAGAAGAATGGTTGCAGATGGCCGCTCTTGTGGACACTCATCTTTGCCGCATCACTGCTCGTTAGCCCATTTTCACATTCGCAAGCTGATGATGCGATCACGCCTCAGCGGCCAAACGTGCTCCTGATCATTACGGACGATCAAGGCTACGGCGACCTCAGCCTGCACGGAAATCCGGCGCTGAAGACGCCTCGATTGGATGCACTGGCAACACAAGGCATCCGCTTTGACCGCTTTCTGGTGAATCCGTTGTGCGCGCCGACACGCGCCGCGCTGCTCACCGGTCGCTACTCAATTCGCACCGGAGCGATCGGAGTTCAGGGTGGTCAAGAAACCATGCGGGCTGAAGAAGCAACGCTCGGCGAAGTCTTCAAGCACGATGGATATTCAACGGGTTATTTCGGCAAGTGGCACAACGGCGAGCACTACCGCTACTCACCTCTGGGGCAAGGCTTCGATGAGTTTCTCGGATTTCAACTTGGTCACTGGAACAACTATTTCGACACGAAGCTGAAGCACAACGAAGATTGGGTGCAGTCCAAAGGCTTCATCGCGGACGTCTTCACAGATGCCGCGCTGGAGTTCATTCGCAACAATCGGTCGCAATCGTGGTTTTGCTACCTCGCCTACAACACTCCCCACTGGCCGGCTCAATGTCCAGACTCGTACTTCGACCGCTATAAGCAACAGGGATTGA
This sequence comes from uncultured Planctomycetaceae bacterium, assembly GCA_964386705.1. Lineage (GTDB taxonomy): Bacteria > Planctomycetota > Planctomycetia > Planctomycetales > Planctomycetaceae > AM-0621. The sequence goes on along the minus strand of CAYLTY010000407.1, from coordinate 2,313 downwards.
ACGACGAAGACGCGGCGGCGTACGGCTTGGTCAGCAATCTCGATGACAACATTGGCCGCGTGCTCGATGAACTGGATCGTGCTCATCAGGCGCAGAACACGATCGTCATCTTCCTCACAGACAACGGGCCCAACGGGAACCGCTTCAACGGGGGGTTGAAGGCTCGCAAAGGTTCTTACTACGAAGGCGGCATTCATGTACCGTGCTTCATCCGCTGGCCAGCAAAGTTTCCTCGTCCGATCCAGGTCAAAGAGACCGTCGCGCACATCGACCTGTTTCCGACTCTCGTTGAGTTGTGCGAACTGAAGCACAAAGTGTCAGAAGACCGGCCGCTGGATGGCCAGTCTGCGGTAGCCTTGCTGAATGGTGACACTGACACGGCCCAGGACTGGGCGGAACGCAAGGTGTTCATCAAGAACGAACCTCGCCCCGTGCAGTTGGACCCGAAGATGGGAGCCAAGGGCGGCTTGAAAGCGACAGGTTCCATTCATTGGAGCAACTGGCACGCAGTCAACGCAGGCAAAGGCTGGGAGTTGTACGATCTGAAGCTGGACCCAGGCGAAAAGCAGGATGTCGCGAAGCTGCATCCGCAGACCATGCAGCGTGCTCAAGCGGACTTCGATGCGTGGTGGCGCGATGTATCGCGTGAATGCCGCTCGACTCGCCCGCCGATTCCTGTAGACCGCCCCGCAGGCCGCGCGGTGGAACTGCCGGTTCCGCAAGCTGAGTTGCTGGGCGGCGTCAAATTCAATGGTCGGCATCCGAACAACGCCTGGGCTGTTGAGTTCACCAGTCCGAAAGCTGAACTGCGCTGGGACCTGGATGTCGAAGCGGCGGGCACGTACGCGGTGTCGGTGGAATACCTCTGCACCGATCCCGCTGAGGCAGTGCTGGAGATTCAGAGTGGTGATCGGACCGTGGCCACCATCATCAGCAAAACTGAGCGCGAGATGGTGCCTTCGCCAGATCGGTTTCTGCGGACAGAAGTCTACGAGCTGCGATGGTCAACAAGTGACGTCGGCAAGCTGCAACTCGAAGCGGGCGAACGTTCCCTCAGCTTGAAGCTGACGATGCCAAATCCCAGCTTCGAACTGAAAAGCGTGACGCTGAAGCGTCTCGCCGCCAGCGGTTGATCAATTCAGACGCCAATAAAGTCTGTCAGTCACGACAGCCGGTTGCGACAGGCGGGTGCGGCCTGTCAGGTTTGACGGCAGGCAGCAATCAGGCCCGCTGCGAACGCGCGTCACCGCGAAGGAAATCCGTTCGAGACTCACGAGCAAGCGATATCCTTTCCGCTGGACTATTGGTGGAGGTGCGCCCTGTGCGCACGATGTGTGGAGAGTTCGATGTCGCTGGGTGCAATCAACGATTCCACGTCGTCGGGAGAATTCGTTCTCGCCGACCCGGATCGCGTTGCGGAGATCGAGCGCCGTCAGCAACTGATTGCCGACTTTCTCAATACCCAGCAACTGCAGGCTCTGCTGCTGAACCGACCAGCGAACTTTGCCTGGTTCTCGGTCGGCGGAGACAACACCTATGGCTTCACGGGCGAACGCATCGCGTCGCTGTTCATCAACCCGGACGCCCGCGTTCTGCTGACGCGCAGCCCCGATTCGCAGCGCCTGTTTGATTGGGAAGTTTCTAACCTCGGCTTTCAGATGAAAGAGCGGCCCTGGCTGGAAGATCATTCGTTACTAATGGCCGATCTCTGCCGCGGTCGCAACACGGGTGCCGACATCCCCTTTGAGCGTTGCCGGGACGTTTCCGACTACCTGACCACACTACGTTTGCCGCTCTCACTTTATGAAACGCAGCAGCTACGGGAGCTGGGGCGAGCTGTCGTACACGCGGTGGAAGCCACCGCCCGCACGTTTCAGCGCGGCGAGACAGAATCTGAAGTGGCGGGGCAGGTGGCTCACCGCCTGATGCGGCTTAATGTGCAGCCGGTGCGGATTCAAGTCGCTGCGGAAGGACGAACCAAATGGCATCGGCACGCAGCCTATGGCGATGCTCAAGTACAAAGAACCTGCACGATCTCGGCGGTCGGACGACGGCGTGGCCTGCATCTGGGAGTGTCCCGCACTGTCTGTTTCGGAACACCGCCAAAGGACGCTCGGGAAGCTCATCTGGCCTGCCTGATGGTGCAGTCAGCAGGCATGTACTTCTCTCAGAATGGGCTCAAACTGGGTGATGCCTGGAGGCGGGTGCAGCGCATTTACGAAAAGTTCGGGCATAGCGAAGAGTGGTATCTGTCCGACCAGGGGCACGTTACGGGCTACGAAGCCGTCGAGGCTCCCATCGTCCCTGATAGCA
>CAYLTY010000406.1:0-4672 GCA_964386705.1 uncultured Planctomycetaceae bacterium | reverse complement strand
CAAACTCGATATTCATTCGGCGACGACTTTAACGAAACAAAAGCCAATTGTTTACGTGCAGGTCGCAATATCAAGGTCTTGCCAGCTGGAGAGTATGCCGCAAATCCTTTCGGCTTGTTCGATATGCACGGTAATGTGAACGAAATCTGCTGGGACACCGGTCGCGCTTTTACTGAAGAGGCAGTTGTCGATCCAATTGGTAGCATTGATCTCAATTTACCTGCCGTAGTTCGAGGTGGCGCCATCAGTTCCAGCACCGCTCGACTTCGATCGTCTCAACGCTATTTGTCTGACGCGAGAAACTCCCCTGGCGACAATTTCGCTACACCGGTGAAAGGCTTTCGAGTCGTCGCCTTGATAGATTTTCATGAAAGTAAATGACTCCTTCGACATCTAGAGCCTGTTATGGACTTTAGCCGATGATCGAGTCATGGGTTAGCGGCATGAGCAAGGCACGGAAGTCGTATCCCAGTGATGTTTCGGATGAAGAATGGGCCTTCGTAGCGCCGTATCCGGCGTTGATTCACGAGGACGCTCCGCAGAGGGAATGCTAGCTGCGGGATGTGTTTTACTCGGTGCGCGGGCTGGTGAAAACGGGAGCTCAGCGGCGGCATCTGCCAGTCGACTTTCCGCCTTGGACTGGAGTGTATCACCAAGTGTGCCACTGGCTTGATGCCAAAGTCTTCGAAACGCTGATGCATGACCTGCGTGAATTGCTACCGCTGGCCGAACAGCGAGCGGCACAACCTGGCGCCGTCATCATGGATGGTCGCACCTTACATTCGACCCTCAAAAGCGCCCACGCGCCGGCTTTGGTAGCTACGAGCAGAGTGATTCGAAGGGCTCCCTGGTGCGACACCGACGACACCGAGATGTCTCCTTCCGTCCTGTCGATGTTGCTGGAAACAGGTCGCATTGATCAGGACGTACTCGCCACACGTTTTGCTCAGAGGCATCGCTACGATCGTGCGTGCGGCCCGGCGATGCATCGAGCCCTGGTGAGAATTCGCGCTGGAGACGCTGGCAGTCGGTCGCTGATCAGTCTTCGATGGTCAGGGCTCCTATGGCAACGGTGCCGCCATGCGGGCAGCGCCGATCGGAGCTTACTTCGTGGATGAAACTGACCCGTTGTAGCCCGACGTGATCGCGCGGCGCTTTGAAAAGTGCACGGGGCTGAAGGTGAAAAGGTCACCGCTCATCCCGGATTGAGCGCGGCGGCTTCTGGCCTCGAATCGTTCCCGGCCAGAACCCTTTGATCTTCCAGTCCTGACCCAGGCGTTCGCCCATGATCAGCATGAAGGTGGCGAATTCATCCAGGGTCGGGAACAGCATGGAAGTGACTCGCACCTCTGCGTCGTTGCTGAGATCCGTGAAGATGAACTCGTACACATGCCAGCCGCTGAGATTTCTGGCTTCGACGTCTGCTTCCAGATCTTCCCACTTGATGGAGACCGTTTCAGTGGTGAATCGCCCCTTCGGCACCTCCACACTCCAGGTTGTGACCAGAACGCGCTGTGGATTCCAACGGCGATAGATCGCTAGTGCGACCAGCAATAAGCAGACACCCCAGATGCCAGGACAAACTGCGAAAGCGATCCAGTTAGGAGGCACCCTGATGTTCCGGAACAGAATACCCTCGCCAAACCAGACGGCACGAATGAACAGAAACGTGGACACCACCAGCAGAAACGGAATCACGAAGTACCAGAAGAATCTCGGGAAGCCCCCATATGCCGACGAGAATAGGATCTCGTCTTCTCCTTTCATGCGTTTGTCTTCGGCATCGTTCACGACTCATCCCTTTCCAGCCTGGATGATACACCTCGCCCGCCGGTATTCGCACCCGCACGCGCCCGCGAGAATCAGGCACCGGGAGTAAGCGACCTATCCCGATTGTTGATACGAGTAAGAAGGTGACGGTCATCTCCGAAGTGCTTTAGCTCGGCTTAGTCCGGAGTTTACTGCGGTAAAAGCGCCGAGCGGTTGACTATCGCACTTCTCCCATTTGTCGCTCATTTCTGCCAAGCCGATTTGAGGCTGTGTAAAGTCGCTTTGACGACGGCGGTGTTGTCGCCGGTGAAGGCTTCAATGACTGGTTGCGACTTGGTCGGGAAGATGCAGTCGGTGATGACGGCTTCGCCGTTGTTGATGAAGGTTTCGATCGATGAGCGGTCGACGAAGAGTTGCAGGGCGACCTCACCGTTGATGAGTCTGGCGGGGGCTTCATGGCGCGCGGAGAAGGTGGGGTGGAAGTTGCTGAGGCCGGATTTGCGACGGTCGACATAAACGGCAGAGTGCTGGCGGTCGTAGCCGACTTCGGTGTACTCGTCGGGGCCGGTGCGGATTCGCAGGCCGCAGGATCGCGCCTGGCCGGGCTTCAGGGTGACGTCGAGCCGGAAAGTCATGTCGGTCAACTGTCCCTCGGTGGTCACGGCGCTCGGAGGCCACGCGGCTTTGGATGTGTTCAACGCCCAGGACTTCTGTACCAGCTGCTGCAGTTCTTTCACCGGTTGCTGGACCAGTACATAAGTCTCAGCCTGCCCGGTTGCTTGAACGGGAACTTTGCGGAGGCTCAGCGTTCGCGGAACCGACATCGTGCTGCGCCAGGGCGAAGTCGGGACGTCATTCGCGTAGTTCCAGTTGCTCATCCAGCCGAGCCAGACTCGACGACCGTCGGCTGTTGGTACATCGCTCCAGGACACCGCAGCGTAGAAGTCGGCACCGCGGTCTGCCCACAAGGGATTTTCGTGGGCGGACCGAGCGGGCTGGTCGGCGAGCATGAGATGATCGAGGTTGATGTGTCCCCAACCGCCGCTGTGCCGATCGACCGCCTGAATCTGAGCGGTCCTGCCGCGGAACTCGCTTACGTCCCAGGAGTGCCAGGTGAGGCGTTCCCGCTCGCGGCCACGAGCACTGCGGACAGCTTTGCCATCGATGATCAGATCGACTCGAGTAGTTTCATGAGCTCCACCTCCGATCAGGAAGTTGATGTGCTTGGCGGTGATTTCAAACGACGGAGACGTCAGCGTTCCCTGAGTACGGTCGCCGTCGCGGAAGCTGTTGGCGAGCCCCTGGCCTTTGAAGCCAGTGACCGGCTGCTGGCGCGGTAACGTGCCGCGTGCTGGCTCAGTTCCAAAAGCTTCGTCCTCCACCTTCCAGTCGGCATAGCCCTTCTCGAAATCTGCGAGCAGTTTGCCTTCGGGGACGAACTCAGCGAGTGCTGCTGGTAGAGGATCGGGCGTGAACTTGGTCCCGTCAAAGTCACCCACGAAATACTGGCAACCAGAACCACCTGCCGGGCCGCCGGGATTGATGTTTACAATCAAAACCCAGCGAGCACCGCCACCCTCAACCGGCAGAGGAAACAAGTCCGGGCATTCCCACAGTCCGTCCACCGATCCAGCCGGACCGAACTCGCCGACGTACTTCCACTGCTTCAGATCGGGCGAGGTATAGAAGTGCACTTTCTTCTCAGTCGCCAGAGCGACGGTCATCACCCAGCGCGAAGTGGCCTCATGCCAGAAGACTTTCGGATCGCGAAAGTCGGCCATCTTGAGGTCCAGCACCGGGTTGCCGGTGAACTTGGTCCAGGTTCGCCCGCGATCGTTGCTGAAGGCCAGCCGCTGATCCTGACGGCCGTCTCGGTGCCCGGTGTAGATCGCCACCAGCGGCGGTTTGTCCTGCGAGCCGAAGCCGGTGGTGTTCTTCCAATCCACGACCGCGCTGCCGGAGAAGATCATGATGCCATCTTCTTCCGCCAGCGCCAGAGACAGGTGTTCCCAATGCACCAGGTCACGGCTGACGGCGTGGCCCCAACTCATGTGCCCCCAGCGATCGCCATGCGGGTTGTACTGATAGAAGAGATGCCACTCGCCATCGAAGTAGACCATGCCGTTCGGGTCGTTCATCCAGTTTCGTTCGGGCGTGAAATGAAACTGTGGACGATACGGCTCTCGATAACGCTCCTGGCCGAGAGCGACGCCTGCGCAGCAAACCATCAGACTGCACACTGCGAGTATCCAACGTCCCGTGATCTTCCACATGGCAAGCTCCTGATTCAGCAGGGCGAAGCGAGCGGGCTAGGTCAGACGCGTGATTCAACAACACCTGGCAGGTAGTTGCTGAGGTGTACGCAAAGAATAACAGCAGGCGGAGTTCAGAACTCCGCCTGCTGTTGAACGCGCCGTAGTTTCAGTGACTTCTTACTCAACTGAGAAGGCATACACGCAGGTGCTGCGGTAGGTCTGGTCGGGCTTCAGGATGGTGGAGGGGAAGCTCGGGATGTTGACTGAGTTCGGATAGTGTTGGGTTTCGAGGCAGAGAGCACTGCGGCGCGGATAGGTCTTGCCGCCCTTGCCCTGCTGGCCCGACAAAAAGTTGCCGGTGTAAAACTGGATGCCGGGTTCGTTGGTTTGAACGGTGAGCACTCGGCCGGATTTTGCGTCGCGAACTTTCGCGGACACGGTCAGTTGACCGTCCTGGCCACGCAGCACGTAGTTGTGGTCGTAGCCTGTTGCGGCAGTCTTATCGACCTGATCAATGCGGGCACCGATTTGTGTGGGCTTCCGGAAATCGATGGGTTGGCCCTCAACGGGAGAGATCTTGCCGGTGGGGATCAGCGTATCGTCAGTCTCGGTGTACTTGTCGGCCATGATGGTGAGTTCATGGTCGA
>CAYLTY010000405.1:0-4685 GCA_964386705.1 uncultured Planctomycetaceae bacterium | reverse complement strand
CGTTCGACCGCTTCGTGAAGATCGTGGACGAAGGCCGTGCACCGCTCGACGAAAAGACCGTGCGTGAGAAACTGGCGACCGGCCAGGTCTTCACCGCGAACCAGGCGAAAGCGAACGGGCTCATCGACGACATCGCCTTTGAAGATGAAGTCGCCACCACGCTGCAGAACGATCTGAAACTCACGAAGGCACGTGTTGTGAAGTTCAAGCATGAACCCACGGTGATTGATCTGCTCATGGGCAGCGCGAAGGCCCAACCCACGGACGTCTGGCAGAAGGTGCTGAACGCCAGCGTGCCACGAGCCTTGTACTACTGCTCGTGGCTGCCCGCACTGCCTTAATGGACTGACGAATTACTGAAGTAAAATTTCCATCTGTATGGGAGGGCGAGGCTCCTGCCGAGCCGTGTTCTCGGCCATCCGAGCGGCTCGGCAGGAGCCTCGCCCTCCCAAATTTGCACCGCAGTTATTGAAGACGGATTCTTGGTATGACGCTGAATCGTGCTCGCAGTCAGGCTCATTTTGTACGCGCTCAGAAGTCGATTCCCGGTGGCGTGAACAGCCCGGCCAGAGCTTTTGGAGGAGTCGGTGGCGAGCCGCTGATCATGGATCGCGGCGAGGGTGCTTATCTCTACGACATCGACGGCAACCGTCTGATCGACTTCATCGGATCGTGGGGCCCGCACATTCTCGGACATCGTCATCCCGCCGTGGTGCAGGCGATTGAAGCCGCGCTGTTGAAGGGCACGAGCTTCGGCGCGCCGACGACGATCGAAACCGATCTGGCGGAACTGGTCATTGAACTGGTGCCGTCCATCGAGAAGGTCCGCATGGTGAGTTCCGGCACCGAGGCGACGATGAGCGCGATTCGCGTGGCGCGCGGTTTCACGGGCCGGGACAAGATCATCAAGTTCGCCGGTTGCTATCACGGGCACGTCGATAGCTTACTCGTTAAGGCGGGCAGTGGAGCACTTACGCTCGGCACTCCTTCGAGCCCCGGAGTACCGAAAGGCTGCACCGCCGACACGATCGTGCTCGAGTTCAACGATGCCAATCAGTTGGCCGAGACTCTGCGGCAGCACGGCAACGAAATCGCGGCAATCATTCTGGAACCTGTTGTCGGCAACATGGGTACCGTGCCTCCGGAACCGGGTTACCTGCAGACCTGCCGTGAACTCTGCACGAAGCACGGGGTTGTGCTGATCTTCGATGAAGTGATGACCGGCTTCCGAGTCGCCCTGGGCGGTGCTCAGAGTCTCTACGGCATTCGTCCTGACATGACCACGCTCGGAAAGATCGTCGGCGGCGGTCTACCGGTCGGAGCTTACGGCGGTCGAGCGGACATCATGGACAAGGTCTCGCCGGTCGGTCCGGTGTATCAGGCGGGTACTCTGTCCGGTAATCCGTTGGCAATGGCGAGCGGGCTAGCGACCTTGAAGGCACTCCGCGAAGCGAACCCTTACGCACGACTGGAGCAGGTCACAAAGAAGCTGTGCGCCGGTCTGAGTGCCGCCGCGTTGTCAGCGGGATTGCCGCACCACATTGCTCAGGTCGGCAGCATGTTCACCCTGTTCTTCACGGGGACTCGCGTGACGAACTTTAATTCTGCAGTGACCAGTGACACTCAACGGTTTGCCAAATACTTCTGGGGGATGATCGATCACGGGGTCTATCTGCCGTGCAGCCAGTTCGAAGCCAACTTCGTTTCGGCGGCGCACTCCGATGCGGACATCGATCACGTCATCGCCTCAGCGGCAACTGTCATGAAAACGCTTTAGCGCCGTAACTGCTGTCACAACAGCAACTTGGACGCGAATTACCTGTCAATCAGGATTTGGCGACCAAATCGGACTCGGCCCGAATTTCGAGAAACCTGCTGGCGATTTGAAGAGAAGACGTCGCCTGGGAGGTAGTCTTCATCGAGACTCAAGCTGCTCTTTGCCAAGGTAAGAGCCCATAGAGAAAATCTGTACCCAACTCCGGCAGGGTTTTTAGCCGCCATGTATCGCCGCTCGACATCTCTGACGCGCCAGCCTATTCGACGAAGTCATCGTCGAGCGGGTGTGTCGTTGCTGGAGGTCGTGCTGGCGCTGGGCATCTTCGTCGCGGGGCTGGCAGCGTTGAGCCAGTTGCACACGACGGGGGCGGACGCCGCGATTCAGGCGCGGCTGAAGACTCACGCGATCATGCGCTGCGAGTCTAAGTTGAACGAAGTCGCAGCCGGTGTGGAGCCGCTGCAGGCCACGAACGCCATGGCGTTTGAAGATGATCCCAGTTGGAACTGGACGCTGGAATCAGCTCCGGGTCCGCATGCCGATTTGCTGCAGATCACGGTGACGGTCGCGCGCAGCGGACAGAGCAGCCTGGATTCGACCAGCTTTGCACTGTCGCGGTTGATTCGTGATCCGCTTGTTTTCCAGCAGGCCACTGCAACCGACGACGCAGCGAGTCTGGTGCCATGAAGTTGACCCGCACTCATCATCGTTCATCGTTCCGCTCCAGCGGCTTCACGCTGCTGGAACTGGTGCTGTCGCTCGCGCTGACGACGCTCCTGATGGGCGTTGTGTTCACCGCGCTGGACATGCACTGGCGATTTTCGCTGACGGGGCAGGAGGACGCTGAGCGAGCTCAGATCGCCCGCGCGGTGTTTCAGCGCATGACCGCTGACATCCGGTCTGTGGTTTATCGACCGGACAAACCTGCCGGGACGGCCTCCGATTCATCGTCATCATCGTCCACGGATTCGAGTTCCGGGACATCCGATTCAAGTTCGCAGTCAACGTCGCAGACAGGCAATCAAACGGGCAACCAAACTGCCGGAACCGGGACGAATTCCTCAAGCTCGCAAGGTAGTCAAAGCCAAACGGGTTCGTCGCAAAGCGGATCTCAGACGCCACCTACCGAGCCACTGGCTCCGACGGACGCGTTCAGCGGGGTGAGTCTCGGCGTGTTCGGAGACAGCCAGACGCTGGTCATGCATGTTAGCCGTCCCGCTCGATCGGTTGGTGCTCCGGTGAATGACGCGCTGTTCGGCAGTGGCGATTTGAAGTCCGTGTCGTATTACCTCGGCAGCACCGATGGTTCGATGCCCGCCGCTTTCGGCGCGGCGTTGCCGACGTCAACCGAGGGTAACCAGGGTTTGATGCGCCGCTCCGCTGACCAACTGTCGTTGAGCGTCGCGACACCATCATCCGACGGGTCAACGGAAGGCACCAGCGAACTGCTGGCACCGGAGATCATTTCGCTGTCGTTCCGCTATCACGATGGTGTTTCGTGGGTCGATTCCTGGGACAGTTCCGTCGACGGGGGTCTGCCCACGGCCATCGGTATCACAATTGGTTTCCGAGATCCGCCGGCCACTGCTTCCAACGCGATTCGCCGTGAAGCCAGCAATTCGACCAGTGAGTTCCGCATTGTCGTGACCATCCCGCAAGCCAATCCGTTCGAGGGCCTCTCGTTCTAGTCGAGGCAATCAACCATGCAAGCACTCCACCTTTCACCGACAAGTCAGACTCGCCATTCATCGCGCGACGGGTCTGTGCTGGTATTGGTTCTGGTGATCGTCGCCGTGTTGACGCTGGGGGCTTACACGTTTTCGGAAGTGATGATTTCCGAAGCTGAGTCCACCGCGATGTATGCCCGGCAGGCAGAAAGCCGTGCGTTTGCAGACTCGGGTGTTGAGCTTGTCGCGGCCATCATGGGCAACCCGGAATCGATCGAGGACGGCAACCTGTATCACAGCCCGACCCGTCTGGGAGCAGTCGTGCTGCGCAGCGGCGACAATCCTCGCGGCCGCGGCATGTTCACAGTGGTGGCTCCACTGGAAGGCGACGCCAAGTCGTCGGCTGTGCGGATTGGAGTCAGCGACGAATCTGCCAAGCTCAACCTGAACGCCTTGCTGAAATACGGGCTGGACGACACGCAGGCCCGCGTGATGCTGATGGCGATTCCGGACATGACCGAGGACGTCGCCGATGCCATTCTGGACTGGCTCGACGAAGATGATATTCCGCGCGAATACGGTTCGGAGAGCGAATACTACGAAAGCCTGCCGACGCCGTATTCCGCGTCGAACAGTCAGTTCAAGTCGCTGGACGAACTGCTGAAGGTCGCGGGAGTGACGCCGGACTTGCTGTATGGCGAAGACACCAATCGCAACGGCCTGCTCGATTCGAATGAGGACGATGGCGACGCCTCGCCGCCGATGGACAACAAAGACGGCATGCTGATGCTCGGCTGGAATTCGTTTCTGACGATCGATGCCATTGAGACGAATCTGCGAGCGGACGGCACGTCGAAGATCAACATCAACGACGGCCTGCTGAGCGAACTCTACGACAAGCTGGTCGAAGAGTACGACGATGAGAACATCGCCCGGTTCGTGGTCGCCTTCCGCATGTATGGACCCAAGCCGGATCCGAACCAGCCGCAGGATGATGGCACCCAGCAGTCCACCACCGGCAACAACACTCAGGCCAAGAGCGGCAGCGGGACCGGTAGTGGCAACGGTACCGGCGGCGGAAGTGGTAACGGGACCGGTGGTGGTGGTGGCGGCAACAATCAGGGTTCGCGCTCAGGTTCCAATCAGGGGAATTCAAACCAGTCGAATTCCAACTCGAACTCAAGCTCCTCGAACAACTCCAATTCGTCACGCAATTCGAACTCTTCGAGTTCATCCGGTTCGTC
>CAYLTY010000404.1:0-4742 GCA_964386705.1 uncultured Planctomycetaceae bacterium | reverse complement strand
CGTGATTGAACGCGAGTTGTTCCTGATCGGTCATGGTCCGTCTCCGCCACCTGTCGAGCTGCAATACTTATTAGTGTGACAGTGAAACGGATCGGACGGGAGAGATCGAGCCCAGCAGGCGATTCCGGAGTTAACTTGGCGTCAAATTGGTCCTGCCAGCCGCAAACCTGCGAGTTGCCAGGTTCTGCCAGCGTTTGACCCACTCGCGGACGACATGCGGTGGCAGAAAAGCGGAGTTGGCGACGAGCATCGCCAGCCCGAACGTCATCATGCCAAAGCACGTTGCGATACCCATGTGAACGGCAAAGCCAATACTCAACGCGATCGGTCGCGTGCGCGGATGCCAGATCAACGCACAGTAGCTGACCTCCCACACGATCGTGATGTGTGTGAGCACATTAATGAGAAGAGGCCAGTTGGCGAGCCACGTGAGATCAACGGTCTGGTACTCCTGATTCGCGATCGCTCCCCACAACGCGCTGCCGTTCCACCAGGTGGCGCCCTTGAGCTTTGACACTCCCGAGAACAGATACAGAACGCACAGGTGCAGTTGAATCAGTCGAGCCGAGATATTGGTGCGGACGCTTGGCGTTGCAGGGTGGTCTGTATTCGCGGATAGAAACCGGTCCAGCGAAAGGCAATCGCCAGGTCGGCCGACGATGAGATACAGCGTGACGAAACCGAGGACCTGATCGAACCCGTACAACGCCGCCGGATTGCGATGCACGTAGGCGGTGAGCAATACAAAAGCGGCGATCGAACTGGCCTGAGTGAACAGTCCCAAGGTCAGGCAAATCGCGTTAATCGTGGCCACGGCGTGAACCAGCCCGATCAACGTTGGCGATTCATCAATCAGCCACAGCGGACTCCAGGCGGCCCAGTGGTCTTGAACGACGGCCACTGCTGACGCATCCAGCCAACTGCTGGGTCCGAAGAATGCTTCAGTACCCAATGCCCAAACGAAATGTGCGTAGGTCAGGAGCAAGCCGATCGTGATGCGGACAAAGGCCAGCGTGCTGCCGTCAGCGGGAGTAAACCAGAATCGGTTCCAGCTCTCGGCTAATCCACGCACTGAACTGCGAAGTTCGCTCATTGAAGCTCCTTGATGCTCGCCACCTCGAAGACTGGCTCGGCAGTCAGCGGCAGGCGTCGCGGTTCAGGTAATGCTGGTTCCGGTTCGAGATGCTGTAGTGGGTCCTCAATTGTCGGATCGACCGTTGCGGGGCCCGCGCCTAGTACGAACTCGCCGAGTGAGCGCTCTGCGATGAACTCAAGCGCGTCGAGCGCCTGGCCAGCACGTACTTGCTCCGGCGTCGGGATGTAGTGGCGTCGCAGGTAAAGCCGGGTTCGAGTCGCTCCATGCTTGGTCATCAGGTGATTGGCAAATGATTGCGAGAGCACTTTGAGAGCAGGTGTCGGTTCGTCTTCGACGGCAAGGCGGTTCGCGTATTCGGACAACATGAAATGGCGGTGATACAGCAGTCGTGGAGCGTGTTCTTGCGGGCTCGGGAAGATGCCTTCAGCCGTGCTTCCATCGGACAGGTCCAGCTCATATCGCACGAGGTGACTGGGGCCAGGATCAGGGGCGAAGAAGTGATAGCCGTGATTGAGATACAGAGCTTCCAGATACGGGCGGAAGCCTCGCCACAGAGTCACCCAGAGGGGCGCGGCAGGATCCATCGACATCGGGGCGGTGACAACTGCCAGCAGATGCAGGGCGAGCGCGACTGAAACGATCCAGCGTACTCGTGGCGAGAGAGCCGACGGTGTGGATGCAGGTTCGTTCGGACTGCGGTTTGAGGGCGAGGTAGCGGCCACAATGACGGATCTCGGTGTCTGAAAGTGGAAGGGACCCATAAGGTCTTAGCTCGACCCCATCGATTTGGCAGGCCGTTTCGGATGCAGCGACGACGAGCCTTCGGGATAAGAATCCGTCCGCGCACGTTGTGACGGCTGATCCTGAACTGCGAGGATTTCGGCGTCCACGAGATGGCGCGACTATGAGGGATGTTGCGGTCGTATGACTGGTCATGAACGACTATCAGCGCTACATCAGTGTCTGGCTGAGGCCCGCTGATCTCGCATTTCGAAAGGCACTTTCATGGCGAATCGCACTGCTGGAGTCGTCGTTGCTGCTGCGTTGCTGGTTACTGCCAGTCATTGGCTGCGAACCACTCGATCGGAGGTTGGTCCGACCGGGCTAGCTGCTCAGGATCGCGCGGCCCAAACTCTGTTGCCCGGGGCTCGAGCTGAGATTGACGCGGCCAAGTTCCCTTCATTGCAGGCTGCATTCGATGCGATTCCGAAAGAGGGCGGTGTCGTCCGCATTCCGCCGGGAACCTTTGAGATCCAGCAACCTTTGGTGATCTCTCGGTCGGATGTGCTCATTCAGGGCGCCGGCACGGCAACGCACATCAAGAATGTGAATGCCGACGGTGCCTCAGCCCTGATCGTGAAACATCCCGACGGCGACAAGGCAAAGGCAAACGACAAGCTGTGGCGCGTGATGCTCAGCAACTTCCGCATCACGGGAAATGAGAAGTCGGGCAATGGCATCGAGGCCATAATGGTCAACGAGATGTTCATCCAGGGCGTGACCGTCAGTTACCACGGCGGTGATGGCATCAAGCTCGACCGTTGCTACGAAGATCCGCGCGTCAGCGACTGCCTCATTACCTACAACAAACAGACAGGAGTAAATCTGCCCGGTTGCCACGACATTGTCGTTTGCGGCAATCAGTTTGAAGAGAACCGCGATGCGCTGCATTGCTTCGATTCATTCAACCTGTGCTTCACTGGCAACTGCGTAGACGATCATCTCGGAGACGGTGTGGTTATCGAAAACACCTACGGATCAGTGGTGTCCGGAAACATGATTGAGGAGTGTGATGGCCGGGGTATTGTGCTGAATCGCGACTGCTACGGCATCACTCTGTCAGCGAATGTGATTGCCCATAACGGAGGCGGTATTGACCTGCTCGATGCCCATGGCTGCGCGGTCTCCGCCAACACGTTCGTGCTGTTGAAGATGCCGCCCAAGGCGAAGGACGGCACTCAGCCACCGCAGCTCGATACCCGCTGTTTGCGCATTGCGAAGGACAGCAGCCGCATCGCCGTGACGGGAAACAGCTTCTGCGACAGCTACGTCGGCGAAGGTGCCGTCAAACGCAAAGTGGGTGATCAACTGGCCGGTGGAATTGCTCTCGAAGGCACACGAGATGTGAACATCACCGGCAACACGTTTTCCAGCTTGCCGAAGGCGATTGAGCTGCGCGAGCCGAAGAGCGAACACGTGTTGTTTTCAAATAATGTGTTGATTGATTCACCGAGCGATCACGAGCTGCTTGGGAAGTGAGTGGCGTCGCCGCTACGCCAAGATCGGTTGTACCACGTGGCCGTGGACGTCGGTGAGGCGATAGTCGCGACCACCGTGACGGAACGTGAGTTTGGTATGGTCGATGCCCAGCAAATGCAGAATGGTTGCGTGGAAGTCGTGAACGTGGACGCGGTTTTCGGCGACGGTGGCACCAATTTCGTCGGTGCTGCCGTAACTGATGCCGCCCTTCACGCCACCACCAGCCATCCATGAGGAAAAGCAGGCACTGTGATGGCCGCGCCCCTTGGTGCCGTCGACTCCGGGCGTGCGACCAAATTCGGTGGTCCACACGACCAGCGTTTCATCCAGCATGCCGCGACGCTTGAGGTCCTTCAGTAAGCCAGCAATCGGCTGATCGATGACTTTGGCGTGATCGGCGTGTTCCGCCATGTTGCCGTGCTGGTCCCAGTTGTGACTCGAACTGCCGTCGATCAGTTCGATCATCCGCACGCCCTTCTCTGCCAGCCGTCGCGCGACGAGACACTTCCAGCCGAATCCGTCCGTTTGTCCGGGCTTCAGGCCATACAGAGACAACGTCTCGGCGGTTTCCTGTGAGATGTCGAAGGCGTCTCGCGCTTCCGTCTGCATATGGAAAGCAGTTTCGAAGGTGCGAATGCGAGCTGCCAGCTCCTGATCCGCACCGCGTTCGGCGAGATGCTTTTGGTTGAGCACGTTTGCAAAGCCGAGTTCCAATTGCTGCACCGTCGCCTGAGGCGTGCGTCGATCAAGATCAACAATCGGAGTAGGGCCGGGTACGACGCGCACTCCCTGGTGGTACGCGGGTAGGAAGTCGTTGGCGTAGACCTGCGTGCCTGCGTAGGGCAGCTGCTGAGCAAGCACCATGAAAGACGGAAGGTTGCGATTCATCGTGCCCAAGCCGTAGCTCACCCACGCGCCGATGCTGGGTCGAGAGAAGAAGAACGAGCCCGTGTGCATCGCGAGCGTGGCCTGATAATGCTCGTTGTCGTCGGACTTCATCGACTTGATCAGCGCGATATCGTCCATGCACTCGCGTAGGTGAGGGAACAAGTCGCTGACCAGAGTGCCGCACGTTCCACCCGGTCGAAACTGCCAAAGTGGCTTGAGCAGGACTCGTTGTTCATTCGACAGACCGCCGCCGACGCCCATCGTCTTGCCGTCCGCAGCGAAGAGTTTGGGCTTATGGTCGTACGAATCCATGTGTGACACGCCACCGTTGGAAAAGATGAAGATCAGCCGCTTGGCCTTCGCCGGTGCGTGCGGCTGCTTCGGTGCCAACGGATCGCCCGCGCCGCTGCCAGATGATGACTCCGCGAGCAGTTCGGACAGCAGTCCCGGCATCAACAATGATCCAGCGGCCATACTCCGCAGGACGTGTCGACGACCG
>CAYLTY010000403.1:0-4847 GCA_964386705.1 uncultured Planctomycetaceae bacterium | reverse complement strand
CATGATCGACAAGCCGCAGTGGTGAATCCGCCTCTCTTTCCGATTTCTCAAACAGCAATGGATGCCATCTACGACCTGCCCTTCGATCGTCATGCGCACCCGAGTTACACGGAACCAATTCCGGCGCATGAGATGATCAAGGATTCGGTCACGATCATGCGCGGCTGCTTTGGCGGCTGCACGTTCTGTTCGATCACGACGCATCAGGGCCGCACGATTCAGTCACGCAGCCAGACATCAATTGTCGGCGAACTCAAACGCATGACCGACGACCCGCAGTTCAAGGGCATCGTCAGCGATATCGGCGGACCGACCGCCAACATGTATGAGATGAAGTGCACGCGCCCCGAGGTGGAGGCCAAGTGCCGTCGCCAGTCATGCGTGCACCCGACGATCTGCAAGCTGCTGGGCACCGATCACGCGCCGCTCATCAAACTGATGAAGGAAGCTCGTGAGACCCCTGGCATTCGCAAGGTGCTGGTCGCCAGCGGTATTCGCATGGACCTGGCACGACGCTCGCCTGAATACATGCGCGAGCTGGTCAAGCACCACGTCGGCGGCCATCTGAAAGTGGCTCCGGAACACACGGACGCGGGTGTGCTGGAACTCATGCGCAAGCCCGCCTCAGACGACTTTGAGAAGTTCGCCGACGTCTTCAACGCGGAGTCACAGAAGGCGGGCAAGAAGCAGTATTTGATCCCGTATTACATCGCCAGCCACCCCGGCAGTGACCTGCATGCGATGATTGATCTGGCCGTGTTCCTGAAGCGGAACGGGTATCGCCCCGATCAGGTGCAGGACTTCATTCCCGCGCCGTTCGATGTGGCGACCGCGATGTACTACACCGGCATCAATCCCTTCACGAAGGAACCGGTCTACATCGCCAAGCATTTGCGAGATCGCAAGCTGCAACGTGCTTTGATGCAGTTCTTCAAACCCGAGAATTATTTCGAGGTTCGCAAGGCGCTGGAAGAAGCTGGCCGTCAGGACTTGATTGGCAGCGGCTGCGACTGCCTGATTCCCGCACGCGCTCCGCAGGCGGCAATGGACGCTCGCCGCAAGGACGCGAATGATCGCTTTCCGGGCAACTATGTTCACAGCCAGGACAAGGCTGGAGGTTCCAAGAAAGCCGCGCAGAAGCAATCGCGATTCGCCCCTGGCAAGGGCTATCGACCTGATCGTCGGCGTCCAGGTCCGAATTCTTAGCAGTGGACGCGAACTGAGAGCTTCCGTTTGGGGCGACGAGCTGTTCGCCCCAACGGTTATTTCAACGACCCGCGACTAACCACGTTGTCACTTACTCGTGGTCTTCCGCCAACACGCACAGACCGTCCACCATCGACAGGACAGCGTGTACGCCTTCGGCTTCGAGGCGCGAGACCGTCGCCTCAGCTTGCTCCACAGTGGAGAATCGTCCCACTTGCCGCCAGTGAGCACTCAGGGGCTCATAAGACGCTGCAGGTTTCGAGACGCTCCGGGCAACAGCAGCAACCATGACCAATCCTCCGCCAGAATGAATGAGTATGCGTGGATGACATTGAGATATGTCGCACAATCGATAGGTCACAAGGCGGACCGATGCGTTCTAGTTTCATCGGCAGGCACCAACTTTGTCTCCACCTAAGACAGACGTCTTAGACGGGAAGTGTCATACCTGCCAAATCGGATTTCTTTCTTTTTTTTTGGAGGTCGGCCTCCTGAAAACTTAAGATCCGCACTTCTAGTTTAAATAGATGAACTCGTTGGTCGAGATCAATGTGCGAATCAGGCTTTGCCAGCAACGGATTTCGCGTTCTTGAGAATTTTTTACTGTGGTTTCCGACGTGTTTTCGAGCTGTTTGAGGAACTCTTCAGCCCGCGCAACTTCGGCGGCAGATGCCTCCCGCTGCAAGATTCTGCGATACGCCTCACGGACGCGATTCGGGGCGGTTGCCTCATCATTGAGCAGTGAGAGCGCCAAGGCGCGACTTTGCTGAGACACCAGCTTGCTGTTCAGCATGAACAGCGCTTGCGTCGGAATGGTCGTCACTTCACGGCGGCCATTAAGTACGGTGGGTTCGGCGAAATCGAAAGCCTGATACAGGTCGTAGAGTGCGCTACGCACGACCGGCAGATAGATCGCTCGCCGCGGTGCATCGTAGATGGCCGGGTTCACGTTGGCGGTGCTGGTGACGTAGTTGCGATTGGGCGTGGGCAGCAGCGAGCCGCCGAGACGCTGATCGAGCGATCCTGAAACGGCGAGAACCGCATCGCGTACGGCCTCCACTTCCAGTCGCTTAATGGGGCGCCGCCACCACAGGCGATGATCAGGGTCCAGCTCGTTGGCACGAGCGTCGAACTGGGAACTCATCTGATAGGTCGCTGAGAGCATCAGCTCGCGATGCAATTGCTTGAGCGACCAACCGGAACTCATGAAGCGTTGCGCGAGCCAATCCAGTAATTCGGGATGAGTCGGTCGTTCGCCGAGCAACCCAAAGTTGTCGGGTGATCGCACCAGCCCCTCACCGAAGTGCCACAGCCAAACGCGATTGACAATGACGCGTCTGGTTAATGGGTGCGATGGATTGGTCAGCCAGCGTGCCAGCTCCAATCGACCGCTGACGTCCTTCGCCAGTGGCTCTCGATTGAGCTGCATGATCTGTGGGAAGCGACGCGGCTCAAGGTCCTTAGCGAGCGTGGTGTGATTGCCGCGCAAGTGGACGGGCAAGTCCTCAGGCTTACTATCAGACACAGCCATTACTTCGGGGAACTTGGGCACCGCCGCTTCGAGCGTCTTCAACTCATCGCGCTTCTGCAGCAAAGTGGTTTTGGTGGTCGCATCGAACTGGTCTTCGATGCCCTTGGTATGAAACGGCGATTCCGGCTTCGCCATGTAGAGCAACTGGCGCCGGGATTCCTGCGTTGCATCGGGCAAGGTTTTGACGGAGCGGTTCGATGCCTTGATTGCCTTCCATTCCGCATCCGTTGCCCGCAGCGCCTCGCCGATCTTGCTGGCGGCAGCAAAGAAGTCTGCTGACGCAACGCCGTCTTCACCGGAATCTTTCAATGCGTTGAGCTGCGTGCGCCATTCCGGCCACATCGATGAGTCACTGGCCGCGTCCTTGCGCAAGTACTCGGCCCACTGATCCACGAACTGTTTGAGCAAGGCGGTTTGATTGGACTTGGTTTGATCGCCAGTGACTGCAGTTTCGGCGGTGCGAGTGGAAACCGTGCGTTTCACCAGCAGGAACTTGTCGATGTGCGGAAAGGGGTGCGCAGCAAACAGTCGCACGACGTTTTGGCCCGCGCGGAACTGGAACTGACCTTCCACTTCCCAACGCTGGGTGTCGGGATTCCATGATCCTGTCACGCCGTCAGAAACCTTCGAACTGACGACCTCGCCATTTATGGTGAGTTGCACGGGTCTGGCGGACGCTGCTGCGTAGCGAGTTTCAAACTGGTACCAGCCCGCTGCGGGAAGGTCGATGTCGTACTCGGCAATGTTCGGCAGTTTGCCCGCGTTCAGGATGACGCCAATGCCTTCACCGTAGCCGGTTTTCGACTTCAAGACGTTGCCCCGCTGATAGTTCTCGGCCTCGATCAGGACTGCTCCTTCCGGCAACGCCTGTGGCGGCTTTGCGTCCAGACGGGCTCCGAAAGATTTCGCCTTCAAGCTCAGCCAGAGTTGTTCCGCAGCCGCCAGAACGTACTCATCGACTCGGTTGCGAGCGGCTTGAACCAATTCATCGGTCGCCGCCTGCGAGATGCGGTTGATTTCGGCTTGCTGTTCGTTGACCTTGGCTTGTGCCGTGTCGCGCTGCTTCAGTTCTTCGGACGAAGCCAGTGGCCGTTCTTGCCAGCGAGCGACGACGCTGAAGTTCTCCATCGTCTTCGTGCTCTTGAAGATGCCTGCCAGCGAGTAGTAGTCCTTGATTGAGATCGGGTCGAACTTGTGGTCGTGACAACGGGCGCAGCCGAGAGTCATGCCCATGAACGCCTTGCTGAGCGTATCCACCTGCTCGTCGATGATGTCCATCTGCATTTTGAGGGGGTCATCCTCGGCCAGCATCTTCGCGCCGATCACCAGAAAACCAGTCGCTGTCAGCCGCTGAGTTGCACGAGCGTCGTCACCACCTAGCAGGTCACCGGCAAGTTGCTCGTGAATGAAGGTGTCGAAAGGCAGGTCCGCATTCAGAGCATCGACAACATAGTCGCGATAGCGAAACGCATTGGCTTGGGACAGATTTTCGTCGAGCCCGTTCGAATCGCCGTAACGGGCCACATCGAGCCAGTGGCGTCCCCAGCGTTCTCCGTAAGCCGGGGAATCGAGCAGGCGATCGATCAGGCGCGCGAATGCATCAGGTGAATCGTCTGCTACGAAAGCGGTCACTTCGTCATAGGTCGGCGGCAGTCCGGTCAGATCGAACGTCGCGCGGCGAATCAGCGCTCGCTTGTCGGCTCGAGGTGCTGGCTGCAAACTGTTCTCTTCCAGCTTCGCGAGGATGAACTGATCGATCGGCGACTTGACCCAGTCCTGGCTGCGCACGCTGGGAGGTTGTGGACGAGCTATTGGCTGGAACGCCCAGTGCTTGAGTTGCTCTTCCGAAAAGGCGCTCCCTTTGTTTTGAGGCTTCTTGTTGACTGTGGTCGCCTGGCTGTTCGGCCAGACGGCTCCGGCCTTGACCCATTGAGTGATCGCGACGATCTCTTTCAGCGGCATCTTCTCTTTGGGCGGCATCGCCAAGGTGTCCGCATGATTGATGACCGTGATCAGCAGGCTCTTCTCCGGCATGCCCGGCACGACGACGGCTCCGCGCGAACCACCATCGAGCAGTGCTTCGCGCGAGTCCAGACGCAGGTCGCTTTCT